>UQFM01000126.1 GCA_900540295.1 uncultured Oscillospiraceae bacterium | reverse complement strand
CAACGAGCTTATCGCCGTCATAGATACCGTATACAGCGCCCGCCAAGGTTGCGTCCCCCTACGCTTCGCCTGTAACGCTGTCCTGTTTTTGGACGGTTACGGTGAATTTCTTGAGCGCATTTTCAAAGGAGGCGTTTGTAACGGTATTCCATTCTATATCGGTTGTCTGCGCATCAGGAATCACGTACTGAATGTCTGTGTCGACTTCCTCAAGCGTATAGCCGCTGCCGATAAGAATATCGTTAAAATATGCCTTACCTGTGCTGTCGGTAACCGCATAAGCGTCGACTTCCAAACCGCTGTCGGACGTGCCGAACAGATGGAATCGGTGACCCTCTAACAGACCGTCCTCGGCGGTTTTGGTGACGGTCAAAGAACCGCGCTTCAAAACATTGTTAAAGGTAACCGTGGTTGTCTGCCCGGGAACAATGGTAAAGATTTGTGCCGTTTGGGGAACATAGAAGCCGTCCACCTTTTCTGTGGCAGTATAGGTACCTGCAATCAGATTTTCCACGGTAATTGTACCGTCCTTGCCTGTGCGGACGTCTTTTTCCACACCGTTGCCGCTGATGTGTAGCGGAACGTTCGCAATCCTGCCGTCCTCAGAGGTTTTAATCAGCTTAACGTGTCCGACGGATTCGGTTTCCAAGCTGAAATATGCGTTAACGGGGTCTTTGCGGTTAATCGCCATTGCGGTGGTCTGATCCGAACCGACACAGTAAATGGCAACCAATGCGGGAAGCGAATCGCAGTATGTATTGCTTGTGCGTTCGCCCGTAACAACCGCATTTTTGAGAATCTTGTCGGTACTGATATACAGCGTATTGCCTGACTTTGTGAAGTTGACGCCGCTGTAGGAGAAGCTGTAACCCGAAAGCACGCTATTATTGTCGTACAGACTACCCTCATATTTGCCTGTGGAAAAATTGTATTTGAGGGTAAGTTTTTTTGTTTCAGCAAGTGATTGACGGTTTACAGTGAAACTCGGCACTGTATAGTGCGAAATCATCTGCTCTTTGATTTTCGCATATGCGGCTCTGCCGTTCGCGCGGTTCTCTGCAGAGGTTCTGCCTGCAAAAGCACAATTCAACAGCGTATCTTCACCCGAACTGTTAAAAACATTAAGAGATATTGCCCACATAACAGCTTGGGTAGCAACATATTCCGCGGCATCCGAATAGCCGTATCTCGAATATCCGTTATAGCCGTAAATGTATGCGGCAGTAACCATTTTTTGTTGGTCAGCTGTAAAGCCTTCCCACATTTCTCTTATGGTTTTGTTGCCAGCAGATAAATTCTTCGTCGGCTCTACGCAATATGCGGTTTGTCCGTCTGCCTTCAGCCATTGGTGCTGTCCGTAATGCCCGGTGCCGAAATTGCCGCCGAAGTCATAATAGAAGCCCTGCACCCAATCCTTTGTGCCTGTAACACGAACGGTATCGCCGCTCGCTAAAGCGGAAACGCCTACAGACAGGCAGGAGAACAACGTCAAAATCGCCAACAGAATGGCAAAACAGCGTTTTGTTTGATTCTTCATTTCTTGTGTTCCTTTCATTTTTGAAATATCTATTTTAAACGCCCTTAACGGACGGAGAAGCGCGGACATTCAGTTTTCCGCATTAGAATCCGAATCAGCCTGTAACATATCGCTACAAATTTTCCATTCGCTTTTTGTTTGCTCGTGTGCTGCAGTTTCAGCACCTTTTAATTGCAACAACATATTCTCAATTCTGTGTACGGTATCCGTGATTTCTTTAATTCCAAAATCAGCAGATGCAAGGGCATGCAAAGTTAAGTACAGCAAAAACACAACAAAGAATAAAATGAGGATTCCTATAACAAGCAAAACTATAAAATATATATCTGACATTTTTTCAATCCCTTTCTTACAACAAAAAAGAGACTTGTTTGCACAAGTCTCTTTCAAGCAATTTATGATTATATTTTGCAAAAAGTATCAATACAGCCTTCTTATATTTGTTAGAATTTTTCTAAATAAATTTAAGGAGGTTTTGCATTATGCAATACTG
>UQFM01000125.1 GCA_900540295.1 uncultured Oscillospiraceae bacterium | reverse complement strand
ACGGAATACTGACATATTCCTCTTTCTGTAACGGGAAAGTGCCGTCGCATCTTTTCAATGCGCCCTCAACGGACCATTTGTCTGCTTCGTAATTACGGGCCTTGCACCGCCGCCCGCTCGCTTTGAATTCGTAATGCAGTTTTACTTCCGTTTCATCGGTTTACAAAATTAAAACACAAAAATTCCTATTTGTCAACACCTTACAGCGTATTTTATCCTCTGCAACCGTTTTCACCGCGGGCACGGACGCTCTGTTATTTTCTACAAAAATCTTTCCGCTTTCGTTTGCAAACCGTTTAGTTTGACAAATCCGTAAATGTATGGTATCATAATTTGCAGTTACATTTACCCGTTCAGATACCGACTGCCGTAAAAGGAGACGACGCTCCGTTTACGGTTTTTTTGTGTGTCGGCGGCAAACCCGTATACGCTGTACGCGGCAGAGAAAGAGGAAAAATCATGAAACAGGACATATTGATTATCGGCGCAGGACCGTCAGGCATTTTTACGGCATTGGAAATGCTCAAAAACGGCTCCAAAAAATCCATTACCATAGTGGAAAAGGGTCTGCCTGTCGAAAAACGGCACTGCCCGAAAGCGCAGACGGGGCATTGCGTAAACTGCAAGCCCGACTGCAACATTACCACGGGATTTTCGGGCGCGGGCGCGTTTTCGGACGGCAAGCTGTCGCTTTGCTATGAGGTCGGCGGCAATCTGCCCGATTTAATCGGGGCGGACTTTGCACAGAAAATGATTGAATACACCGACAAAATTTATCTCGATTTCGGCGCTGACCCGCATGTAGAGGGCGTGGAGCATCCCGAAGAGGTTAAGCAAATCCGCCTGCGCGCGATTCAGGCGGGGCTGAAATTGGTGGACTGTCCGATTCGCCACCTCGGCACGGAAATGGCACAGCAGCTGTACGGCAAAATCGAAAAATTCTTATTGGATAACGGCGTAACCATACATTTCCGCACGGAGTGCGTGGATTTGTTGATTGAAGACGGCGCGGCGCGCGGTGCAATCGTCAAGCCCTGCGGCACAGACGAACTGCGCACGGAATATGCCGACACGGTTGTGATTGCCACAGGACGCAAGGGCGCGGACTGGTTGGAGGAAATGTGCCGTAAGCACGGCATCGACCATCTGCCGGGAACGGTGGACATCGGTGTGCGCGTCGAGGTGCGCAACGAAGTGATGGATAAAGTCAACAAAGTGTTGTATGAATCTAAGCTGATTGGCTACCCCGAACCGTTTGCCAACAAGGTGCGCACGTTCTGTCAAAATCCCGGCGGCTTTGTCAGCCAAGAGAATTACGACAACAACGCTTTGGCGGTTGTAAACGGACACAGCTATAAAAATACCAAAAGCGACAACACCAATTTGGCGATTCTGTGCAGTCACAACTTCCGTGCGCCGTTTGACGAGCCGATTCCGTATGCGAAAAAGGTCGGTGAACTTGTCAATATGCTTGCGGACGGACACATTCTCGTCCAGCGGTACGGCGATATTTTGGCAGGCAAGCGCACATGGCCGCAGGAGCTGGCACGCAGTAACGTGCGTCCGACCCTGCCCGACGCCGTGGCGGGCGACCTCACGGCGGCAATGCCCTACCGCACGCTGATGAATATAATCAAATTCATTGAAGCGGTCGATAAGGTCGTGCCCGGTTTTGCAAGCGGGGAAACGCTTTTGTACGGTCCCGAAATCAAGTTCTATTCCAACCGCGTCAAAATGGACGAAAAATTCAATACCAATATACAGGGTCTGCATTGCCTCGGCGACTCCAGCGGCTGGACGCACGGTCTGATGATGTCCAGCGTGATGGGCGTTTTAATGGGCAGAGAATTGGAAAAATAGGAAGTGGATTACGCGCGGTGTTACCGAAAGAAAACGGACAAGTAAAACGCATGCAGACCGATAAGAATACAATACTCGCGTAGGGGCGTGCATTGCGCGCCCGAGCAGGATTGGATTATGCACACAACAAGCGGAAATGCACAAATCGTAGGGGCGGATGTGGATTCCCCTATTAGGGAAAATGTCGCGGAGCGACAAAAGGGTAATGGCGTAGCCGTAACTTCATCCGCCCGC
>UQFM01000124.1 GCA_900540295.1 uncultured Oscillospiraceae bacterium | reverse complement strand
TCGGCAGCGTCAAGATGTGTATAAGAGACAGATTTTATGATGGGACTGCCGACCGAAACCTTAGAGGATATTGCAGGCATTGCAGATTTGGCGCAAAAAGTGGTCAATGAATTTTATAAAAATCCTGACAAGCCGAAAGGCAAAGGCGTCACAGTGAGCATCAGTGTGGCGTCGTTTGTGCCGAAGCCCTTTACGCCGTTCCAGTGGGAACCGCAGGACACTATGGAACAGCTCGTCCTGAAGCAAAAGCATTTAATGGAAAACGTACACACCCGTAAAATCCAGGTCAGCTGGCACCAGTCGCGCACCAGCTTTTTGGAGGGCGTGTTTGCGCGCGGTGACCGAAAGCTGTGTAACGTGATTGAATCCGCATGGCGCAAGGGCTGTAAGTTTGACGGCTGGGATGAATATTTTCTGTTTGACAAATGGATGGAAGCTTTCGAGGAAAACGGCATAGACCCCGCGTTTTACAGCAATCGCCGCCGCGATTTTTCGGAAATTCTGCCGTGGGACCATCTCGATTACGGCATTCGCAAGGCGTTTTTGGAAGAAGAAAACAAAAAAGCGCACGAAAGCGTCACCACACCGCATTGCCGTCAGAAATGCGCCGCTTGCGGTGCGGCAAAATTGAACGGGGGACAATGCGATGCAAAATGACATCCGTATTTTTTTCACAAAAACAGGTATGGCGAAATATATTTCACATCTTGATTTGATGCGCTGTATGAGCCGTGCGTTCAAGCGCGCGCAGATTCCGCTGTGGTTTACGGAAGGGTTTAATCCGCATTTGTTTATGACCTTTGCACGTCCGCTGTCTTTAGGGCAGGAGAGCCTTTGCGAGGTCGTGGATGTGCGCTTGGTCGGTGAAATGACCTTGAAAGAAATCAAAACCCGTATGAATAACGCTTTACCGCAGGATATTACGGTGGTAAGTGTGCAGAAGCCCGAGCACAAGCCGGCGGAAATCGCGGCGGCCGACTATGAAATCCGCCTGTTTTGCGCCGCGCCCGAGGTACTTTGCGCGCATTTGGAATCCGCCTTTGCCACCACGCAAATTACCGTGCGCAAAAAGGCGAAGCAGGGTAGAAAAAAGATTGAAAAAGAAATCGATATAAAACCGAATGTTTTGTCGTTTGATGTAGCCGCAAAGGAAACGCACGTGCTTTTAAACATACGCCTTACGGCGGGCGACCAAAACAATATCAATCCGACACTGCTTTTGAACGCCTTGACCGCCGATTTCCCGTCGGAAATCGACAACACACAAATTCTCAAAACCAAAATCCTTTTGGAAAACGGCGAGCAGTTTGGCTGAATTTTTGGAAGAATTTTAAAAAAATCCTTGCATTTTCAAAAAAGGTGTGTTATCATATTCAAGCATTTTATGCGTTGGTTTCTTACCAACGGCAGTTAATGGCAACATTAAAGCTGGCGGTCCTCTGCATTCGTAGAATGGTATGAACGCCTGAAAAGAATTAGGAGGACGAAAAATGGACGCATTGAAAATCATTACCGAGGGCATGATTAAAGAGGAACGCCCCCACGTAAAAGTCGGCGACGTTGTCAAGGTACACGTAAAGATTCGTGAAGGCGAAAGAGAAAGAATCCAGGTGTTTGAAGGCACCATTATCGCAGTAAAGGGCAGCGGTGTTTCCGAAACCTTTACCGTGCGCCGTGTTTCCTACGGTGTCGGTGTAGAGAGAGTATTCCCCGTGAATTCTCCCAACGTTGCAAAGGTCGAGCTTGTCCGTGCGGGTAAGGTTCGCAGAAGCAAGCTTTACTATCTGCGTGACAGAGTCGGTAAAGCCGCTAAGGTTAAAGAGCTTATCTGAGTTTCAAAAAACCAAGCAAAACGGAGCAGTTTTTACTGCTCCGTTTTTTTGTGCCGTTTTTGTGCATGTCATTCTGCGCGATAGCGAAGGATCTCTCATCGCACAAGGTGAAATTTTATATACGTGTAGAGAACGACCGATGACGCGTTCCGCAAGGTCCTATCAGATGTCGCGGGCGCGCAATGCACGCCCCTACGGCTTGCGCAGATTTGTCATTCTGAGCCGCAGGCGAGGAATCTCCCAACCCACAAGGTAAATTCGATTTTCGGTAGGGCGGGGGC
>UQFM01000123.1 GCA_900540295.1 uncultured Oscillospiraceae bacterium | reverse complement strand
ACACAAAGGTTGTCTGTTATGCAAAAAATAAAATCCGTCATGCCCCAATGGGGTCCTTATTCCAAAAAATACAGCGGTATTTCCCGCATTGTAAATCACGCAGAAGAACAAGGCGCGCGTTTTGACTTGGTTGTGAGTCCCGCCGTATCAAATACAAATACCTGCCCGCCGAATGTAACAATTCCTGTCGGCGTGCATCCGTGGACAGCAAAAAACGACTATACACACTATTCTTATCGCTGTGATTTGGAGTGGAAAGATACGATTTATGCGGATGTTTCTTTCACCAAGCTTACAGAAGAAAGCGTGCTTGTCCGCACACAGATTTTTAACAATTCCGATTTGACACAGAATTGTCTTGTAAATTTCTTTTCCGCTTTAGAGTTTCCGACAAGATATTCGACCTTGGTTTCATTGCCTGAAAATTGCGTGTTCAAAAAATCGTTGGATTACCAAAGCTTTAGTTATCACACACCGCGTCCGTGGGATGCACAGACGATGGATGCGATGAAAAAAGGCGAGTTTTTTGACGATGCATTTACAGGCCACCGCGGTTTAGGCGACAGGGATAATAACCGTTACATTTTGCCGAAGTTCCCGAAATTCGGTGAAGAGGCCGGGGATCGTGTTGTCTACAGTATGACGCTTGAACGTGCGTTTCAAACGCCTGTACTTTGTATTCGCTATCAAACAACGGACGGAAACGACAGTGCGTTTACGTTAAACGGTCAGAAAATTATTTTTCCGAAAACGAACGGAACGCTTCAAACCGCAGAATTTCCGCTGTCGGCACTTTCAGCAGGTACGTGTGATTTTGAACTTGTATCTCTCGGTACAGGCGGAATCGAATTGGACTTTTTGGCTGTTTGTGAACAGGCAGATGCAAAATCAATTCAGTGTCGGAAAGTATCTCATGATTTTATGCCGCAGGTTGAGACGGTGTGCGATGAAAACGGTGCGAAAGCTGTATATCGTTACAGCGGTATAGAAAAACCGTTTGTAATTCGCACTTTTAATACGGATACGCGCTTCCGTGCGTTTCCGAGCGGGTCTTTAGAGGACAGCCCGACTTCCCGCATTACCCAACCCGATGAAAGCTTCGGCGATATGATGGAACAGTTTTCGGGCTCTTTTTCCGAAAAGCACAGTGACGACGGTTTTTATCATAACACAGTTGTACATACAATTTTCATTGCGCCGGGGGAAAGTAAAACAGAATACGCAGTTGTTTCTTACGGCGATACAACTTATGAGACACCCGAAAGCTATGAGAAAATATATAATCATGCGGTGTCTTCACTTGAACCGCTCGGCTATACTGCCGCAGGCGAAAAATACGCTTTTTCCAATCAATTACTGCGTGCGGCAATGTTCCAAAATGTGGTGTATCCGTTATACTGCCACGGGGAATATGTAATGCACCATACGCCCGGTAAGCGGTGGGATTCTTTTTATACGTGGGATTCCGGTTTTATCGGCTTGGATATGGCAATGTTCGCGCCCGAAATTGCAGACAGTATTTTAGATATGTACTTTAGTACAGACGACAATCCCGACTATGCTTTTTTACTGCACGGTTCACCTGTTCCCGTACATCTGTATCAGTATTATGAAATGCTGAACCATACAAATGATAAAACGGCACTGTATGCATATTACAGCCGCGCCAAATTGTTTTATGATTTTCTTGCAGGTAAAATCAACGGGTCCACAACCGCAAAGTTCAAGAGCGGTATGACGACAACCTTTGACTATTTCTATAATTGCAGCGGTATGGACGATTTGCCGCCGCAGAAGGCAATGTATCAAAAAGGCATTCAGAAATTTTGCGCACCCGTGATTTCCTCGTCACAGGTCATCCGCACCGCAAAGCTTTTAAAAATCGTTGCTGAACAGCTTGGCAGAACACAGGATATTGCCGAATATGAAGCGGATATTTGCCGTCTTACAACGGCTTTGCAAACCTATTCATGGGACGAAAAAAGCGGTTATTTCTCTTATGTTGTACATGATGCGGACGGTGCGCCGCTCGGTCATTTTCTTGCGGACAACGGGGAAAATCTGAACAAAACAATGGACGGCATCTATCCTGTCTCTTATACACATCTCCGAGCCCACGAGACCGATCAGTAT
>UQFM01000122.1 GCA_900540295.1 uncultured Oscillospiraceae bacterium | reverse complement strand
GCAGAGGCGGAAATACTGCCGCGAAAATCGTGTTCGGACGTGTGCGCTATGGTTATCATGCTGTATGCCTTTACGTGAGAATGTTTACACGTTTCTGTAAATAATCGCTTCTCTCTCCGGACCGTTTGAAACCATATTGATTGGGAAGCCGAGTTCCTTTTCAATGAATTCTACATAGTCACGCGCTTCTTTGGGCAGTTCCTCATACTTGCGAATGCCCTTTATGTTGCAGTGCCAGCCCTTCAAGGTTTTGAGCACAGGCTTGCATTTCTTCAGGGTCGGGGTGGTCGGAAAATCTTTGATAACTTTACCGTCAACCTCATACCCGACGCAAACCTGGATTTCTTCTAAGTAGGAAAGGCAGTCGAGCGCCGTCATCACAACCTGTGTTGCGCCTTGGCACTCCACGCCGTAACGCGTTGCCACACAGTCAAACCAACCGACGCGGCGGGGTCTGCCCGTGGTTGCGCCGAATTCACCTTTATCGCCGCCGTGTACGCGCAGTTCCTGCGCTTCTGCCTCATCCAAGATTTCCGATACAAACTCGCCCGCACCGACCGCCGAGGAATAGGCTTTGGTTACAACAATAATCTCCTCGATTTTATGCGGCGGAATGCCCGCACCAACCGCACCGTATGCGGCAAGCGTCGAGGACGAAGTCACCATCGGATAAATGCCGAAGTCGGGATCTTTCAAGGTGCCGAGCTGACCTTCCAACAGGATTTCCTTGCCCTCTTCCAGCGCTTTGGCAAGATATGCCCGTGTGTCGCAGACATACGGCGCAATCATTTCACGGTATTTTACGCAGGTGTCGTATAATTCCGCCTCGGATAAAAGCGGCTTATGGTAAACATGCTCTAAAGTCAGATTTTTCAGTGTGCAGATATTCTGCAGCTTTGCTTTTAAGGTTTCGTCGTCAAACAGTTCATTGACCTGAATCCCGATTTTCGCGTATTTGTCGCTGAAAAACGGCGCGATACCGCTTTTGGTAGAACCGAATGCGTTTTTACCCAGACGCTCCTCCTCGTATTCATCAAACAGAATGTGGTACGGCATTAAAATCTGCGCACGCTCGGAAACCAGCAGATTCGGGTTCAGCCCCGCCGCTTTCACATCCTCCAATTCCTTGCAGAATTTTTGAATGTCCAATGCAACGCCGTTGCCGATAATGCAGGTGGTATGGTCATAGCAAACGCCGCTGGGCATTAAGTGAAACGCAAAACGCCCTTTGTCGTTGATGATGGTATGCCCGGCATTCGCACCGCCTTGAAAGCGGACGATAATGTCTGCCTTTTCGGCAAACATATCCGTGATTTTGCCTTTGCCTTCATCGCCCCAGTTTGCGCCGACAATCGCTTTTACCATTGAGAGGTTCCTCCTTAAAAATGAATACTTTTCCGCAGAAAAGCATAACCACAATACAGAGTTCATTATACAATAGCCTGTATACAATGTCAACGGAAAACAAGCGAAGTTGCAAAGAAAGAAGCGGTGTGCTACAATGTTTTTTGAAAGGAATGCAGTATTATGAACCAATCAAACCCCTATATAAAAAATTTAAACCGCATTGAGTTTGTTGTGACCATGGCTTGCACAGGACATTGCAAGCATTGCTCCGAAGGCGACCACCGTTTTCATACGGGGCATATAGACGCCGATGTTGCGGCAGACGCCATTCGTGAGATTTGTGCGCAGTATCGGATTGCATCCTTAATGACTTTCGGCGGAGAACCGTTGATTTATCCCGAAGTGATTTGCCAAATCCACCGAACTGCAGCGGAAATGGGCATACCGCGGCGGGAAGTGATTACCAACGGTTTTTTCTCGAAGGATAAAAAGCGAATCCGAGCGGTTGCCGAGTCGCTGGCAAGTAGCGGTGTGCGGGAAATTCTTTTATCCGTGGATGCTTTTCATCAGGAAACAATCCCTTTAGACCTCGTAAAATATTTTGCGGCAAGTGTAAAGGATTGCGGCATTTCCGTGAAATTGAGCCCTGCGTGGTTAAGGTGTGAAGCGGATAATAATCCGTATAATATACAGACAAAAGAAATTTTAAATGCGTTTGCGGACTTGAAAATTCCCGTGGGCGAAGGGAACATCATTTTTCCGAGCGGAAATGCCCGCAAATATTTGCACGAATATTTCGATGCGCATACAGAATATATCCATCCGTATGCGGAAGACCCGCAAGATGTCAGAACCGTTTGCTTCTCTCCGGACGGAAAGGTGCTGAACGGCAATATCTATCAAAATAAAATCTCGGAAATCATAAACGCATACAGACCGTAAAACGAATAAGCGTTCATCAAAATCACAGGGGCAGTTAGAACTCTGCCCCTGCGTATGTATATACAAAGATATGTAAAATTTCCGAATTTTCTGAAAAATTGTATGTGCTAAAATGATATGACCCAATAAAAAAGAGAAGTAACTTCAAAAAATG
>UQFM01000121.1 GCA_900540295.1 uncultured Oscillospiraceae bacterium | reverse complement strand
GCGGGTCGTCGGGGTGCGGGTCTCCGGTGGAGACCTTTGAATACAAAGTATTCAAAAGCGCAACCGAGCCGGCAGGCGAGACCTTGCCCCCGCCGTGAATTTTATAAAACTTCAACGGGTCGCCGAAGTCGTCGACCCCTACGATTGGTGCGTAACCGTTCGTTTTATGTAAAATTGGATTTTGTCTGGGCGGATGAGGGCATCCGCCCCTACGGTTCGCACAGGATTGTCATTCTGAGCGAAGCGAAGAATCTCCCACGGCAGAGAGAAAATTTGATACACGCGTAGGGACGGACATCCTTGTCCGTCCGTGGGCGAACACAGTTCGCCCCTACGAGGTTGTGCGGAATTCCGCGGAACGCCGCTATTATCCGGCTGTGTTCGGGCGCGCAATGCACGCCCCTACGGTCAGTGCTATGCCGTTCACCAAATGAGGAATCCAACCCTGCTCGGGCGGATGAAGGCATCCGCCCCTACGGTTTGTGAAAAGTCACGAGTACATACGGCGGTGAAAAATCGCTCGGGTCGCCCCTACGGGTTTACACAATTTTATACGCACACAAAAAAGCTTGCTGTTCTGCATTTTGCATCAGAACGGCAAGCTTTTCTATTTTATATAGTATGTAATTCTTAAATGCTTTTCATCGGATGCACAGTGGAAATGGCTTCGCCGATGTTGAGAATGTGATCGCCGATACGTTCAAAGTCCGTAAGCAACTCGGAATAAATGACGCATGCCTGGTCGGAGCAGCTGCCTTTGTGCATACGGCGAATCTGATTTTTACGGTACAAATCCACCATATCGTCAATCTGCTGTTCCACGGCGGCAATTTTGGCAAAACGGGAATCGTCAATACGGTCCAGATGGTGAATCAGGGACAGCGCATACCCGCCCACGCGGCGCATTTCGCGGATTTCTTCCTGCGCGCTTTCCGAAAAATGCATACGGTTGTCTTCCATCATTTTCGTATATTCGCAAATATTCATCGCATGGTCGCCGATACGCTCCAGATTGCCCGCGATTTTAAAGAACGCGCTGATTTGCACCGAGTCGGATTCATTGACCTCATAGGCAATCATATCCGAAATATAGCGGGATATCTCTTTATTGAGATAATCTATGTACTCTTCGCGCTCCGCCACATCGGGCAAACGCTTTTTGTTCCCGTCCAAAACCGCAAGGAAACTTCGGTCTACGTTTTCGCGCGTCATATCCGCCATACGCTCCAGCTCACGGCGCACGCCGTTGAGTGCGATTGCCGAAAGACCGATGGAAAGCTCGCGGGTGGTATCCATAGGCTGTAAATACAAAAGATGCTGTGTCTTGTCCTCATCCTGTGCTTTTTCAGGCAGCAGCTTTTTGGCAAGCTTTGCCAGCAAATTGCCGAACGGGAACAGCACAAGCGTTGTCGCTACATTGAACAGCGTGTGCATATTTGCAATCTGCGCCGCAGGATTGCCGGGCGTCCAGGACTCCACGAAGGACGCCAGCGGTGTGGTCATGCAAATCCCCGTGAAAATAACCGTACCGATGACGTTGAAAAACAGATGAATCAGCGTAGCGCGTTTCGCGTTGCGGTTGGAACCCGCCGACGCAAGCAGAGCCGTCACGCAAGTACCGATGTTTTGCCCGAACAGTACATAAACCGCACTCGGCAGTCCGATAACACCGCTGACCGCCAGCGCCTGTAAAACGCCGACCGTCGCCGATGAGGACTGCACCACCGCGGTAAATACCATACCTGCCAAAATACCGACCAGCGGATTCTGGAAGGTGGACAGCAGATGTACAAACGTCTCGGAATGCTGTAAAGGCGCCATGGAACTGCTCATCATATTCAGACCGATAAACAGAATCCCGAGACCCGCAATAATCTGCCCGTAATGGTGTACAGTCGGTTTTTTCAGAAATACAATTAAAATAACGCCTGCAAACGCAAAAATCGGTGCAAGTGCGCCAACGTCCAGCGCAACCAACTGCCCCGTAATGGTTGTACCGATATTGGCGCCCATAATGATGCCGACCGCCTGCTTCAGGGTCATCATGCCTGAATTGACAAAGCCGACCACCATCATCGTGGTTGCCGCCGAGGACTGAATCACCGCCGTAATGCCCGCGCCGACAAGCACACCTAAAAATCGGTTTGCCGTCAGACGCTCCAAAATCCGTTTCATGCGGTTGCCCGCCGCCGCTTCCAAACCGCTGCTCATCATCTGCATGCCGTAAAGAAACAGTGCAATACCGCCGAACAAGCCTAAAAAGTCCGTAAATTTCATGATTTCCTCCGAAAGGCTGTAAAAAGATTCCAAAAAGCGAATCAAATCAATTATAAAGGGACTGCCGCCGAAAGTCAACCGCACAAAGTTTCTTTTCGGCAAATTGTTTATAATTGCCAAAATATTTTTATTAGCGCCGAAAAAGTATGCATTTTCCTATATTTTTGTTGAAAAATTGCACATTTGGTAGTATAC
>UQFM01000120.1 GCA_900540295.1 uncultured Oscillospiraceae bacterium | reverse complement strand
TCGGCAGCGTCAGATGTGTATAAGAGACAGATACTATATACCTGTTTTTTTCGCAATCACAAATCCGAAAAAATTTTAATGACAAACGAAAGATTCTATGCTATACTAAAAAGGATTACAGACAGGGAGGCAAAACCCAATGACGCAGAACGATGCAATTTCTAAAATTTACGCAGGTATCGGCGATGCACTTTCGGAAAACGGCTTTTCCGTGCGCACCCCCGAATCGGCAGAAAAAGACGCGCTGCCCCTTTTCGCCGAGGGTGAGCGCGCATATATGGAATTCACAGGCGAAAAAGGCACAATGCGGCTGGAATTTTCGGGCGCACAGGCAGCTTTACTTTACGAAGATGACACAGAAGCTTTTCAAAAGCTTTCCGTTAACTATTTTGACCCCGAAAGCTTTGACGAACGCGATGTAAAATCGCTTTGCAACGAGCTTTCAGACAGCATCCGCCAAAAATATACCGCGAAAAAGGGAAACAAAACGAAAAACAATAAAATGCCGACACCCGTCTCCCGCTCTGCGGCGAAAAACGGCACACAAAGCTATGACGGCAATACGCTTGCCAATCGCTTAACCTCTACCATGTATCCCGATTTGAAGGAAGCCTACCGTGCCAATTACGAAAAGTACGGCGAGTTTTTGGCGGAAGAATTTTTTGTAAATTACGGCACGGCGCGCGTAATCGGCACCATCAAAACGCGCGAAAAGCAGAGCCTGAACAAGCTTTTTAAAATTCTTAACGATATTTACGAAAACGGCTCCAACGACACGCAAAGCCTGATTGCCGTCACCATTTTGGGCGAAATGAACAACGATGCGCAAATGTGCGAAACCGCGGCGGAATATATGTGTGACGATATGCGTGAAACCGTGCTTTTGGTCAACAAATATCTCGCGTCCGCAAAGGGCAAACGCGCCAAAGAAAAGATGAAAAATCCCCCTGCCTATAAGCCCAAAAAGGAAAAGAAACCGGGAATGCTTGCACAAATGATGGCGGGCGGTCAGGGCGGCATGCCGCCGATGTAAGCGGATTGCGGCAGTGCGGCAGATTTCTGTAATATTCGCATTTCGGCAACACAAATACACAGGTAAAAACGGGCAGACCGATTGGCGGTCTGCCCGTTTTGTTTCGCATGAAATCAATTTATATTGTTCTGTGTGAAATTCTTCAAGACGGATCGCGTATCCGAGCGGTCTCTACGGCGTGCAAAATAACTGCACAATCCCGTAGGGGCGAACTGTGTTCGCCCGCGGGTCGCTGAGGTCAGCGACCCCTACAATTTGTAAATCAGATTTATTCTGTGCGAACTTCGCGGACGGACAAAAATGTCCGCCCCTACGCGCGAAGCAAATTCACTTCGTACCGTGGTTGCGCGCGAAATCATAACCTTCTCTTATTTCCGAACCCGTTTCCCCAAGGCGTCCGCAAGATACAGCCCGCCCATCACCGCGGCGGCAATTAACGTGGAATACAGCCGATTCCACCCGTATTTTGCCTCTAACACGCCTGTCGCAAACAGTACACCGACAAGCGTTACGATAAATAAAATCAATAAAACGGTTTTGCACTGCTTCTTTGCCGATTCAAAACAAGACAGCACAAAGGTGAATAGCACGGACAAAACGGAAAGTCCGATATAGATACATAAAAAAGAAGTCATATCTCGTCCTCTGTCAGCCGTTTTCCGCTTCGAGTGATTCCGCCACTTGCATCATCACGGCGCATTCTATCCGCTTTTTGAACAGTTCACAGCCGTATTTGTAGATGCCTTTAATAGAGCCTGTCGCATGGTAGGCGTTCGCCGCACAGCCGCCGCTGCAATACAGCTTTGCCCAGCAGTCCTTGCAGTCGGGGCGCGCATAGGCGTTGCAAAGCTTGAATTCCTGCTGTAATGCGGTATTCTGAATCCCGTCATATATATTGCCCATACTGTATTTCGGGTCGCCGACGAACTGGTGACAGGGATATAATTCGCCCCAAGGCGTCACCGCAAGGTATTCCGTACCCGAACCGCAGCCCGAAATTCGCTTGTAAATGCATGGTCCGCCCTCGAGGTCCAGCATATAGTGATAAAACGTAAAGGGTCTGCCCTCTTTTTTGCGTTTCAGCATTTCTTTTGCGAGAATTTCATATTGCTCGAACAAAATCGGCAAATCTGCCTCTGTAAGTGCGTACGGTTCATCGGGCGCACAGACCACAGGCTCCATGGAAAGCTCGGTAAAGCCGAGGTCCGCCATGTGGAAAATATCCTCGGTAAAATCTATGTTGTTTTTCGTGAAAGTACCGCGTACATAATAGCCGTTGTCGCCGCGCTTTTTGACGAATTCCTGAAATTTCGGCACAATAACATCATAACTGCCCTGCCCGTTCACGGTTTTGCGCAGGCGGTCATGCACGGACTTTCTGCCGTCCAGAGAAAGCACCACATTGTGGCACTCGCGGTTGGCGAACTCCGTAACTTCATCGTCTAAAAGCACGCCGTTGGTGGTTAAGGTGAAGCGGAAATTCTTATTTTTCCTGTCTCTTATACACATCTCCGAGCCCACGAGACCGATCAGTATCTC
>UQFM01000119.1 GCA_900540295.1 uncultured Oscillospiraceae bacterium | reverse complement strand
CGTGGGCTCGGAGATGTGTATAAGAGACAGATATGGTAAACTGTATTTGAAAACAGAAGCAGAAATGCTTTTGAATATATAAACGCGAGGAGATGTATGTATGAACATTACTATCGTCGGCAGAAAATGTACCCCCAGAGAATCTTTTAAAGCACACGCAGAGAAGAAACTGCAAAAGGTCGAAAAATTCTTTGGCGAAGACGCGGCGGCAAAAATTACCGCCACGGTAGAGAAAAATATTAAAATTGTCGAAATCACGCTTCAAAAAGGCGGATTTTTGTTCCGCGCGCAGGAGCGTTCACAGGATTTAGAGGATGCCTTAGATGCCTGCGTGGATTCGTTGATTCGCCAGATTCGGAAAAATAAAACCAAATTGGAGCGCAGACTCCGAGAAGTTTCTTTTGATGAGGTATTTAACACATCGGCGGAGACGGAAGAACAGGACTTCGATATTGTCCGCACAAAAACCGTGTCGCTCAAACCGCAGACTGTGGAAGAAGCCATTTTACAAATGAATATGCTCGGACATACATTTTTCATGTTCCGAAACGCCGATACCGAGAAAATCAATGTTGTGTATAAGCGCAGGGACGGCGGTTACTCCGTGTTAGAGCCCGACGGCGAAATCGGATAAAACAAGCCTGCCATTCCCGTCCTGTACAGTTTGTATGGGACGGGAATTTTCTGTTTACGGTCTGTCTTTTTTCTTTTCTTTTTCGGAATTCTGTGTTATAATTTGAATTATGCAAAAAATTACGCTTTTAGAAACGGAACATATTGAATATTTAAAGCCGAATTTCGGACTTGTCGTATCGCCTTGGCACACATTCGGCACGGACGCCGTTTTACTGAGCGCATTCGCCGCACCGAAACGGCAGGACACCGTCTGTGACCTCGGCACAGGCTGCGGCATTATTCCTATGCTTTGGGCACGAGACGGACTTTGCAAAAAAATTGACGGCGTAGAAATTCAGACGGCAGGCGTGAATCAACTGTCGCGCTCCGTAACCGCCAATCATTTGGAAGAAAAAGTATTTGTGCATCACGCGGATTTGTGCGCACTCAGCGGCATACTGCCGCAGGGGGCTTATGATTTAGTCACCATGAATCCGCCCTACAAAGCGGCGAATACAGGAATTGAAAGCACTGCGGCACACGAAAAAATCGCGCGGCATGAAACGCTTTGCACCTTCGCCGATGTTTCCTCGGCGGCAAAATATTTGCTCCGTTTCGGCGGGCGTCTGTGTATTTGCTTTCGTCCAGAACGGCTTGCAGACGCCGTTCGTTGTATGCAGACACAAAAAATTGAGCCGAAGCGTCTACGTTTGGTTTCAAAAAATACCCAAAGCGCACCGTGGCTTTGTCTGTTAGAGGGACGGCTCGGCGGCAAGGTCGGCATGCAAATTGAGCCGAATCTGTTTCTGTATGACAGCGTCGGCAATTTAAGCGATGAAATGCGCCGCATCTACGGCGCATATAAAGAGATATAAAAAGACAGGGAAAGGAACGGTACCGCGCACACAAGCTGCGTTTTTTCGGCATTGTGTGCGGTTCTGTATCGCATGGCAGATAAAATGGCAGGCAGTTTATATGTGGTCGGCACACCGATTGGAAACTTATCGGATTTTTCTCCGCGCGCAATAGAGACTCTGCAAAACTGCGATTTTATCGCGGCGGAAGATACGCGTGTCACCTTGAAGCTGTTAAACCGTTTTGAAATCAAAAAACCGATGGTCAGTTACTATGAACACAACCGCCGCGAACGCGGGGAAATGATTTTGTCCCGCATTGCTGCCGGTGAAAACTGCGCGTTGGTTACCGATGCGGGCATGCCTGCAATTTCCGACCCGGGCGAGGATTTAGTCAACTTGTGCCATACGCACGGTATACGGGTGGAATCCGTACCCGGCCCTACGGCATTCGCAACCGCCGTAGCCGTTTCGGGACTGCCGTCGGGACGCTTTACCTTTGAAGGATTTTTGAGTGTAAACAAACCGAGTCGGCGCGAGCATTTGGAAAGCTTAAAAACAGAACGCCGCACCATGGTGTTTTATGAAGCGCCGCACAAACTGCCTGCCACATTAAACGATATGCTGGAAGCGTTCGGCGACCGCGAGTTGGCCCTTGTGCGCGAGCTTACCAAACTGCACGAAACCGTAGAACGCACAACTCTGCGGTCAGCGGCACAGAAATATGCGGAAACCCCGCCCAAGGGGGAATTTGTTTTGGTGATTGCGGGGTATCCCGAAACAGAAGCGCCGCAGAAAACAATAGAAGAAGCCTGCGCCTACGCGCGGGAAAAAGCAGCGGCGGGATGTTCTGTCAATGAGGCGGCAAAAGCGGCGGCAAAGTGGAGCGGGATAAAAAAGAGTGCGATATACAAGCTTTTAACGGAATAGAGGAACGGTTATGGATTATTTGTATTTGTGGGTGATTTTCGCTGTGCTGTGTGCAGTTACGGCATTTGTATTTAAAAAAGCGTCTAAATCCATGCGCGCGCATAATGACGGGCAAAAACAAGTATATGCAGAAATTGAACGCCTGAAATCCTTAAAAGCACAATATAAAAACGCCGATATGCGGACGATTGAAAAAGCGGAGCCGCGCGAGCTGTTGGCGGGCTGTCTCTTATACACATCTCCGAGCCCACGAGACCGATCAG
>UQFM01000118.1 GCA_900540295.1 uncultured Oscillospiraceae bacterium | reverse complement strand
GGCGGGGGCAAGTTACGGCTTCGCCATTACCCTTTTGTCTGCTCCGCAGACATTTCCCCTAGCAGGGGAATAACCCCGCCCTACGATATGCAAAAGAGCGGCATCAACCGTAGGGGCGAACTGCGTTCGCCCGCGGGTCGCCTTACGCGCAAATCAGATTCACTTTGTGCCGCGGGAGATTCTTCGCTCCGCGCAGAATGACAATTTGTATAAACCGCGTAGGGGCATGCACCGCACGCCCGTAAAATCCGCACAACCCGACGGCGGGCAAGAAAAATACGAAGAGAAAGGAACGAAACAAAATGAATTTTTTTGCCGTATTTTCCTTTTTCTCGGAAAATGTGGAATTAACGCCGCCGCAGCGGCTTTTGGAACTGATTTGTGTGTCCGTTCTGGCGGTTTTGCTTGCCGTCGTGACGGCAGGTGTTTTATACAGAAAAATAAAGCTTTTAAAAGCACAGCAAAAAACAGAAACGGAGTCGGAGCATGCCGATTGAAAAGAACAATCAAATAGAATTGGACATCGAGTCCCTGTCCGCAGAGGGGAGCGGCGTCGGGCATCACAGCGGGCTTGCGGTATTTGTCGCGGGCGGTGTGCCGGGGGACCGACTGCTTGTCCATATTATAAAAGTGAAAAAGAACTACGCCGTCGGCAAAATTGTGCGGTGCGTGCGTCCGTCCGTGTCGCGCATACCGTCGGATTGTCCCGTATTCCCGCGTTGCGGGGGCTGTGCGTTCCGCTCGATGACCTACGAAACGGAAACGGCGGAGAAAAAACAGCGTGTGGAAGACGCGTTTCACCGTTTGGCGCATATGGATATTGCCTGTGAAGAAATTCTAACGGGCGCGCCTGACCGTTACCGCAACAAAGCGCAGTACCCCGTGTCGGTGTCCGAACAGGGTGAAATCCAAATCGGCTTTTATGCGCCGCGCACCCGCCGTGTGATTGACTGTACCGACTGTCGTTTACAGCCTGCGGAATTTCGGGAAATTGCGGAAGCATTCCGCACCTTTTTGCAGGAATTCCGTATGTCCGTTTATGACGCCGAGCGCCAAAAAGGCTTGGTGCGCCATTTGTATTTGCGCAAGGGCTACGCGAGCGGTGAAATTATGGTATGCATCGTCCTAAACGGCAAGACGTTGCCGCACAGCGAGGTGCTTACAGAACGGCTTTGCGCGTTAAATCCCCATATTGCAAGCATTGTTTTAAACCATAATACACAAAACACCGCTGTGATTTTGGGCGCGGAATGCACGGTGCTGTGGGGTGCGCCGCAGATTGCCGATACGCTTTGCGGTGTTTCTGTGCGCCTGTCGCCGCTGTCGTTTTATCAGGTGAATCACGATATGGCGGAACGCCTGTACCGCAAGGCGGCGGAGTTTGCCGATTTGGACGGTTCCCAGACCGTGTTGGATTTATACTGCGGTACGGGCACAATCGGACTTTCTATGGCGAATCGGGCGAAACGCATCATCGGCGCGGAAATCGTACCCGCCGCCGTCGCGGACGCATGGGAGAATGCCCGCCGCAACGGCATTCAAAATGCGGAATTCTTCTGCGGCGATGCAAAAGACGCCGCCGCGCGTTTCCAAAAGGACGGGATTCGCCCCGATGTGGTGCTGTTAGACCCGCCGCGCAAGGGCTGTGACGAAGCGGTGCTTCGCACTGTCACAGAAATGTGTCCGCAAAAAATTGTGTATGTATCCTGCGACCCCGCAACGCTCGCCCGCGATGCGGCAAGACTTTCGGAACTCGGCTACCGCACAGACCGCCTGTGCGCCGCGGATTTGTTCCCGCGAACGCACCACGTGGAAAGCGTCGCGCGGATGGTGAAAGATGAAAGCAAAATCGGTGTGGTATGTTAAAACATCAGAAAATATTTCAGAATTTGGTTTTGGAGTTCAAAAAGGACAGCACGGTTGAGGGTGTACTTGTAAACGGTTCTGTAGCTGTCGGTACCGCAACAGAACTGTCCGATTTGGATTTACTTGTGTTTGGAAAAAAAGAAGCATTTGAATCCAGTATAATCGACGGTGTTACGGTCGAAATACAATATATGACTTTGGCTCGTGCCTTGGAAAGACTGAAGAGCTATCCGATGGAAGTATATAAATACCTCGATGCAAAAATCGGATATGACGGCGGTAAGATGCAGGAAATTATTACGCATGCTGAAAATATTTTTGCAGAGTATAGTGTTTCTGAACGGGAACAGCGGGAAATTGTTTATTGGCTGAAAAGCACAAAACTGAAACTGACATCTGCATTTTTCAAAAACGATATGCTCTGTGTCGCTTATCTTACCGCTACAAATACATGGAAAGTATTAGAAGGAATTTGGGCGGTCAATCAAAAACCGATACCGCCGTCAAGCAGTTTGTATCGAAGTTATACGGATTTATCGATTACGCCGTGTGAAAATTGGTTTGAGCAATTGTTTACAGATGATGTGCGCGACAGAGGACAGATAATGCTTGTTTTCATCGACTGGATATTACAGCGATTGGAATAAATGAAAATCCGCACAGACCGTAGGGGCGTGCATCGCGCGCCCGCAAACGGACAGCCGCGAGGGCTGTCCCTACGGTATGCAAAAGAACCGCACCAACCGTAGGGGCGAACTGCGTTCGCCCGCGGACGGACAAGGATGTCCGTCCCTAC
>UQFM01000117.1 GCA_900540295.1 uncultured Oscillospiraceae bacterium | reverse complement strand
ATCGTCGGCAGCGTCAGATGTGTATAAGAGACAGAATTAGTGGATTTTAAACTAATTTTATTTAAATTCATAAATTTTTCTTACGGAGGAGAAATATGAAGCATCCTGAAATTCTTGCCAAAATGACTTTGGAAGAAAAAGCCAGCCTTTGTTCCGGTAAGGACTATTGGCACACTGAAGAAATCCGCCATGCAGAGGTTCCGTCGATTATGCTGACCGACGGCCCGCACGGCATCCGCAAACGCGTCGAGGAAAAGACCAGCAAGGACGAAAAAATGTCCTTAAAAGGTGTTCCCGCCATTTGCTATCCGACCGCGTCTGCAACCGCGTGCTCGTGGGATACGGACCTTATTTACAAAATGGGCGAGGCGCTTGGCGACGAATGCCTGAAAGAGCAGGTATCTGTCCTTTTGGGACCCGGTACCAACATTAAGCGTTCGCCTCTGTGCGGCAGAAACTTTGAGTATTTCTCGGAAGACCCGTTGCTTGCAGGCGAAATGTCGGCGGCATTTATCAACGGTGTGCAGAGCAAGGGTATCGGCACATCCGTCAAGCACTTTGCGGCAAACAACCAGGAAACCCGCCGCATGACCGTGAACACGGTGGTGGACGAACGCGCTTTGCGTGAAATTTACTTAGCGCCGTTTGAAACCGCGGTGAAAAAATCACAGCCGTGGACGATTATGGCGGCATATGAGCGTTTGAACGGTACATACTGTGCAGAAAACAAGTGGCTGCTTACAGACGTTTTGCGCACAGAATGGGATTTCAAAGGCATTGTTGTGACCGACTGGGGTGCGGAAAACGACCGTGTTTCGGGACTTTTGGCAGGTCAGGAGCTGGAAATGCCCTCGTCAAACGGCGTCGGCAACAAGCAGATTGTAGAAGCCGTCAAGCAGGGGCTTGTTGAGGAAAGCTATCTCGATGAATTGGTTGACCGTCTCATCGATATGGCGCTCAAGGGCAAAGCCGTTCTCGGCGAGCATACCTATGACGCCGCCGCGCATCACAAGCTTGCGCGTGAAATCGCAGGGCAGTGCATGGTACTGATGAAAAACGACAACGGCATTTTGCCGCTCAAAAAGACCGCAAAATTGGCTGTTATCGGTGAAATGGCGAAAAAACCGCGTTATCAGGGCGCAGGTTCTTCGCTTATCAATCCGATGCAGTTGGATTCCGCTTTTGAAACTCTTGTACAAATGGGCGTAGAATTCCAATATGCACAGGGCTATTCTACCGCGAAGAAAAACAAAGTGTCGGACGACACCTTTGTGGCAGAAGCCGTTGAAAAGGCAAAGAAGGCCGAAACCGTACTGATGTTTATCGGCTTGACGGACGACTTCGAGACCGAGGGCAACGACAGAAAGCATTTGGGCATTCCGCCGCTGCACAACCGTTTGGTCAATGAAGTTCTGAAGGTCAATAAAAATGTGGTGGTTGTCCTTTCGGGCGGTGCGGCAGTTGAAATGCCGTGGGCGGATGAAGTTCCCGCAATTCTGAATGAATTCCTGACAGGGCAGGCATGCGGCAGTGCGGTTTGTGACGTGCTGTTCGGCGACGTCAATCCGAGTGCGAAGCTTGCAGAGACCTATCCCTGTGCTTTGGAAGACAACTCCAGTGCAAATTACTTCCCCGGCACGCCTGTTTCGGTAGAATACAGAGAAAGCGTCTATGTCGGGTACAGATATTACGACACCGTAAATAAAGCGGTGCGTTTCCCGTTCGGTCACGGTCTTTCCTACACAACCTTCGAGTACAGCGATATTGCACTTAGCGCGGATAAGGTAAAGGATACCGATACCGTAACCGTTTCCTTCAAAGTGAAGAATACGGGCGCTGTGGACGGTGCGGAAGTCGCACAGCTGTACGTCAGCGATTTGGAGAGCACGATTTTCCGTCCCGCAAAAGAACTGAAAGGCTTCAAAAAGGTGTTCCTGAAGGCGGGCGAAGAGAAAACCGTCGAAATTACACTCGATAAGCGCGCATTTGCTTACTACAATATAAATATTCACGACTGGCACGTCGAAAGCGGCGCGTTCAAAATCTTGGTCGGCGCTTCGAGCCGTGACATTCGTTTGGAGACGGTTGTGGAAGTCGAGTCTACGGTTGCGGCGGAAATTCCCGATTACAGAGTGTCGGCGCCCGAATATTACGGTGCGGATATTATGCATGTCGGTGATGCCTCGTTTACCGCTGTACTCGGTCACGAAATTCCCCCTTCAACCAGAGACAAGAGTCAGCCTCTGACTGTCGGCAATACGATTGAGGATGCGATTGACGGGAAATGGGGCGGCAGATTTAACCGTCTGTTTGCCAAAATGCTCGGTACGGATACCATGGCAGGTGCAATCGCTTTGCAAACGCCTGTGAAGAATTTCATTTCCATGAGCTTCGGTCTGTTCAGCCCGCAGATGGCGGACGGCTTGCTGATTATTCTCAATGAGGATAAATTCGGCAAGGGTATGGGCAAGATTCTGAAAGGTGTTCCCAATACACTGAAAAATCTTGACAAGCTGAAGGGTATCTGAGTTTAATATTACAAATGCAAAAGGAACCTGAAAGCAGTTGCTTTCAGGTTCCTTTTTTGCAGTTATCAAAGCAATCGGTCTGCGCCCGCCGCCGAGTAAAGCACAAACCGTAGGGGCGTGTTATTCCCCTGACAGGGGAAATGTCTGCGAAGCAGACAAAAGGG
>UQFM01000116.1 GCA_900540295.1 uncultured Oscillospiraceae bacterium | reverse complement strand
TGAGATTCTTCGCTGTCGCTCAGAATGACAATTCTGCACAATCCCGTAGGGGGCGACGACTCCGCGCCAAACAAACGACGATGAACACCCCGTAGGGGCGATTCACGAATCGCCCGCGAAATTCGCACAAAACGAATCCCCCGCACACTGCCTTAAAACAGTGTGCAGGGGTTCTTTTTTTGAATCAGATTTATTTAAATGGCGATTACATCGCGCAGGATGCTGAGCAAAGTCGGCAAGACCATGGAAGCAATCGGCAGAACCGTATACCAAACCGTTTTTAACTGCGGCATCCGTTTTGCGCCGAAGCATACGCCGTACAGCGTGCCGAGCAGTAACAGCAGGGAAAGGATACGGCTGACCCATACAAGCGCGTCTGCAACGAAGAAATTCCCGCGAATCATCATGAAAATATAGGAAAGGATTTGTGAGCCGAGCACAATTGCGCACAGAATTTTCAGTTGTTTATCCTTTTGGGCGCCGTCTGCATATGCCGCGGTATTGAGGAAAAATCCGAGAAAAACAACCTGTAAAACCGCGCCGACCAGCGAAATCGCAATCGCCGCCGCAAATGCACCTGTATTGAAAATATCAAAAGATAAATTTGCGGGTGTAAAATTGCTGATAAAAACGGACGCTAAAGCGGAGAACCAACCGACGGCAACACTCGGCAAATACGGATACAGAAATTCAAAATCGGCAATACTGCCGCGGAAATTACTTTTTTTCAGCAGATAAGAACCGAGATAAATGCCCGAAAATACCGTAATCACATTGACGCATATTTCCTCAATATATGAAAATACGGGAACCGACGCATAGTCGAGCGTATTTGCAACCCGAAGCGGCAGCTGCACAACATACTGAATCGCCGCAATAATCAACAGCCAAATGAAAGCGACGGTCAGGAAGTAAACCAACGGCTTTTTCGGGTCATTGCGCAGTGCCGCGGCATGTTCGGCGCGTATCATATCTACATCCGCGGTGAAATAGTCCGTCGGCAGATGATATGTTTCAGTCAGTTTCTGCGCAATATCGGCAGGGACTTCGCCTGTCAGTTCCAAACGCTCCAAAGCTTCTTCACTGATGCCGAGTTCTTCCGACAAGTCCTTGCGCCAAATATTGTGCTCGGCACGAAAATGCTCTAAAGTACGTACAGCCATAAAGCACCTCTCTGTCTTGTTTATTTCTCATAATTTTAACATATTTTCAGAGGTCTGTAAAGAAAGAGAGCAGGAAACACGGTTTTTTTGGTATCGGCGGCGGTCAGTATTTTCCTCTTGACAACAGAACAAATGTTCTGTATAATGGGAATATAATAAGTCAGGGGGACACGCATATGGAACGCGCCGTTTTACACAGCGACATCAATAACTGTTATGCCTCGATTGAGTGCTTATATGAACCGTCTCTGCGCGGAAAACCCATTGCCGTCGGCGGTTCTGCAGAAACACGGCACGGCATTGTTTTGGCAAAGTCCGAGCAGGCAAAAGCGTATGGGGTGAAAACGGGCGATACACTTTGGCAGGCGAAAGAGAAGTGCCGTGATTTGGTGGTTGTGCCGCCGCACTTTGAACGGTATACGAAATATGCCGCGATGGTGCGGGACATTTACCGCCGCTACACAGATGCGATTGAGCCGTTCGGATTGGATGAAGCTTGGCTGGATGTGACAGGCTCGCAAACGCTGTTCGGCGAAGGAGCGTTCATTGCAAACAAGATTCGGCAAACCGTTTTACAGGAATTGGGACTTACCGTTTCCGTGGGTGTTTCTTTTAACAAGGTGTTTGCCAAGCTCGGTTCGGATTTAAAAAAACCGAATGCGGTGACCGTTATAGGCAAATCAAACTTTCGGGAAAAAATTTGGAATTTGCCTGTGGGCGCTATGCTCGGATGCGGAAAAGCGACCGTGAAGCGTTTAACGGGGTACGGCGTGCATACTATCGGACAGTTGGCGGCTTGCGATGTGGCCTTTTTAAAAAATGTGTTCGGCAAAGCGGGCGAGGAGCTTTGGCGGTACGCCAACGGCTTAGACAACGCACGCGTGCGTCCTGACGGGTTCAAGCCTGTTTCCAAAAGTGTCGGACACGGTACGACATGTATATACGATTTGAAAGAGCCGCACGAGGTTTGGCTGGTGATGCTGGCATTGTCGCAGGAAATCGGCAGGCGACTGCATACAGAGGGACTCGCGGCAACCGCCGTACAGGTCGGGGTAAAAAACAGCGCGCTGTTTGTGCGGCAGTTTCAGCATCCTGTGCCGCTGCCGACGCAAAGCCCGATGGAAATTGCACAGTCTGCTTTCCGACTTTTTTCGGACATGTACCGCTGGGAATTGCCTGTGCGTGCCGTCACGGTGCGGGCGATAAACTTAATCGGTGCAAATACGCCCGTGCAAACCGATTTGTTTTCGGATTTTTCTCGGCATGAACGGCAGGCACGCATGGACAAAACGGTATTGGAGATTCGTTCCCGTTACGGCAAAAACGGTATTTTTAATGCAAGTCTCCTTTGTGAACACGCCATTGCGCACAGTGCGCCCGATTATGCCGTTTTGCCGGGGACGATGTATAAATGACACGTGTGCGGCGGTTACATGTGCAATTCGGTAGGGCGATTCATGAATCGCCCGAGCGGGGGTTGGATTTCGCATAAAGCTATGGCAGAGCAAGTCCGCGCCCTACCGAGAATCAAATTTATGCTATGCCGTGCAAAGCAACACCCCGTAGGGGCGGATGCCCACATCCGCCCGCGGGTCGCTGAGGGTGCGGGTGTCCGGTGGACACCTCTAAGCAAA
>UQFM01000115.1 GCA_900540295.1 uncultured Oscillospiraceae bacterium | reverse complement strand
GTGGACACCTCTAAGCGAAGCTTAGAAGCACCGACCGAGCCGGCAGGCGAGACCGTCGACCTCTACGTATAACACGAACCCACTTCGTGCAAAGTGCGGCTCCGAGCACAAACAGTCCCCGCTTTATCAAACTCGGTACGAACCCAAAACATTGGAAAGCGCCGCCAGTGTTTCCATCGGGATTTTTTCGGCGCGGACGTTAGCGGGCAGACCGACGGCCTCGAGGGCTTCGGCGACCTGTGCTTTCGACAGTCCCAAGCCTGCCGAAATACCGTTTTGCGCGGTTTTGCGGCGCTGTGCAAACGCGGCTTTTACCATTTTAAAAAAGAAATTTTCATCCTCGATTTTAAATTCAGGCGTTTCGCGCATCGCAAGACGAATCACGGCGCTGTCTACATTCGGAGACGGCACAAAGCTTTCGCGCCCGACCCCGAACAGCGTTTCGGCAGTCGCATAGTACTGCACCGCAGCCGTGACCGCGCCCGCTTCGCGTGTGCCGACCTCGGCACACAGCCGTTCGGCGGCTTCTTTCTGCACCATCACCACGATTTGTGACAGCGGCAGGCGTTCTTCCAAAAGCTTCATCACCACGGGAGACGTGATGTAATACGGCAGGTTGGCGCACACGGTGACACGCGCGCAGTCCGCGAACTTTTCTTGCAGGAGCGCGTGCAAATCAAGTTTCAAAACATCTTCGTTGACGATTTCTATATTGTCAAATTCCGCAAGCGTATCGCCGAGCACGGGCAGTAAACGGCGGTCCAATTCCACCGAAACCACTTTTTTCGCGCGGGCGCAAAGCTCCGCAGTCAGCACGCCGATACCGGGGCCGATTTCTAAGATACCGTCGTCGGGCGACTGCACCGCCGCTTCCGCCATAGCGGGGCAAACGTCGGAATCAATCAAAAAGTTCTGCCCGAGCGCCTTGGAAAACGAAAATCCGTGGCGCGAAAGCACCGCGCGGACGGTTGCGGGGTCAGAGAGATTATACTTCATCTTTCAGCTTTCCGAGGATTTCCATACCCTCTTTAATGCGTTCGTCGGACGGCGTGGTGAAATTCAGGCGGATGCAGTCGCTCGTTTCGCCGTCTTCCACCGTAAATGCACTGCCGGGGACAACCGCAACCTTGTTTTGCACAGCTTTATTGCAAAAATCCATCATATCCACACGTTCGGGCAGTTTGCACCAAACGAACATACCGCCCTCGGGACGGACATACTCGACAAAGCCGCCGAGCTTTTCGTCTATCAAATCGCACATCAGATTGAGCTTGCGGCGGTAAATGCCGCGGATTTTCTCAATATGCGCCTCAAAATCGGTGGTCGCCATCCAGCGTTCGACAAGCATCTGATTAAGCACGGGGGTATGCACATCGGACGCCTGCTTGCCGACGGTCATTTTTGCCACAATCGGCGACGGCGCAATCACATACGCTACGCGCACACCGGGGGCGAATATTTTGGAGAACGAGCCTGCGTACAGCACGATACCGTCTTCATCAAAGCTTTTAATCGACGGCAGATGCTCGCCTTTGACGCGCAGTTCGCCGTAAGGGTTGTCCTCTAAAATCAGCACGTTGTACGCTTTCGCGAGCGCATACAGCCGTTTGCGTTTTTCGAGCGACATCGTTGCGCCCGAGGGATTCTGGAAATTCGGAATCGTGTAAATGAAGCGGACATTTTTATTTTCTTTGAGTTTTTGCTCTAAGATTTCCATATTCATACCGTCCGCCTCAACGGGAACGCCGCGCAGCTGTACACCGTAGGAACGGAAGCAGTTCAGCGAGCCGATGAACGACGGCGTTTCGCAAATCACGGTATCGCCGAAGTTGCAGAGCGCCTTGGTCGCAAGGTCCATAACCTGCTGTGCGCCCGAGGTGATAATCAGGCTGTCAAAATCACGCCCGATGTTATGTTTTGTTTTCATATACTCCGTTACGCGGGTGCGAAGCGGCGCATACCCTTCCGTCACGCCGTATTGCAGGGCGGTAATCGGGTCATTTTCGAGAATCTGCGCGGCAATGGCGCGGACGTCCTCAACCGGGAACGCCGCCGTATCGGGATTGCCTGCCGCAAACGGGATAATCGCGGGGTCGGCAGTCGCCTTCAAAATCTCACGAATCGCCGACGGCTGTAACGATGAGATACGGTCAGAAAAAATATATTCCATTGGAAACACTCCTTTTGCAGGTTGCAAAGATGCGGGAATCGGATTGCTCTGTTTCCCTGTCGGCACACAGCCGATATTGATTTGTTATTGTAGCACATTTTCGGGCAAAGTGCAACGGGGACGGCTGCAATCCGAATACCGAAAAACAAAATATCAACTGCAATAAAACAATTTGTCAAACGTTGTATTTAAAATTTCTTTTAACAATTTAATTTCATCGGGATAAACATGCCGTTGCCCCACCTCAATTTTAGCAATCGCGCTTCTGGTAATATCGCAACCATGAATTTGCATTTTGACAGCCAATTGCTCTTGTGTCATATTCCGTTCTTCGCGAATGTCTCGGATATTCTTTCCGAATTGTTTTTCATAAATTACATTCATATTGTCATCCTCAAAGTTGCACTTAAATAGGCGCAAATAATCTTGACAATATTTTAGTCTTATGCTAACATATGTTTGCACTCATATAGGTGCAAAGATGAAAAGATTAGCATTCAAATGAATGCATATCCCCGCCTCTCTTTGATTGTAATATATTATTGAATTGTTAAATATAGGAATGCGAACTGTATTTAATCGAATCGCCATGCTCCGATTATCGCGACACTTGTAGGGGCGGATGCCTTCATCCGCCCGCGGGTCGCTGAGGGTGCGGGTCGCTGAGGGTGCGGGTGTCCGGTGGACACCTCTAAGCAAAGCTTAGAAG
>UQFM01000114.1 GCA_900540295.1 uncultured Oscillospiraceae bacterium | reverse complement strand
CTGTTTACTTTTCAAGTTTAGTGTGCTAAAATATTTTTAGAAAACCCTTGGGATTTTAAGACAGGTGGGTCGTTTATGAGCAACAGCAAAATTAAAAATGAAAATATGGATTTTTTGTTCGACTGCATTCTTTCCTTGCAGTCTATGGAAGAATGCTACGACTTTTTTGAAGATTTGTGCACCGTCAATGAACTTCAGGCAATTTCACAGCGCATTGTCGTGGCACGGATGCTTTCGGAGAAGCGCGTGTATTCCGACATTGTGAAGGACACGGGCGCCTCTACGGCGACCATCAGCCGTGTCAACCGTTCCCTGCAATTCGGCTGTAACGGCTACGAAAAGCTGTTTGAGCGCGTTGCACAAAAGAAAGCGGAACAGGCATGAGCTACGGTGTTTTCTCCCTATACTATGATGCACTGACCGAAAATGTGCAATATTCCGTTGTGGCAAACCGAATTTGCTCTCTGTTAACCCGTTACGGCATTGACAGGGGGCTTTTGCTTGACTTGGGCTGCGGCACGGGTACACTGTCGGTGTTGCTCGCACAGCGCGGATATGAGGTCATCGGCGCGGACTGCTCGCCCGATATGCTCATGGAAGCGCAGAACAAAGCGTCAGAGGCAGGCGCGCAGATTCTTTTTTTGTGCCAGCCAATGGAACACTTAGACTTATACGGCACGGTGCGCGCGGCGGTCTGCACGCTGGACGCGCTCAATCATTTGCCCGACCGTGCGGCAGTTGAGACGGCGCTTGGGCGTGCAGCCCTGTTTCTGGAGCCTGACGGTATTTTTATTTTCGATGTAAACACCGTCTATAAACACCGCGAAGTTCTCGGCAATAAAACCTTTATCTATGATACGGACGGCGTTTACTGCGTATGGCAAAACGCACTCCGCACCGACGGCGTGACGGTAGATATAGATTTGGACTTTTTTGCGCCTCTGGAAGAAAACAATATATACGAACGGGAAAGCGAACAGTTTTCCGAGCGGGCATACAGCGCGGAAGAATGGGAAGAAATGCTGAATAACGCAGGTCTGCGCATTTTAGAGCGCTTTGACGGCTATACCGAACACGCCCCGCAGGAGAAAAGCGAACGCATCGTCTATATTGTCGGAAAGGATTCGAAATAACATGCAAAATCTTGTAAGAATGATGGATGCGGACGGTACGCTTTGTGTGATTGCCGCCGATACAACAGAAACTGTTCGGGAGATGCACCGACTGCACGGCACGGCAAAAGTCGTTTCCGCCGCTTTGGGCAGACTGCTGACCGCCGCCTCTTTAATGGGCAGTATGCTCAAAGGGGAAAAAGACAGCATTACCTTAAAAGTCAGCGCAGACGGTGCGGCAAGTCCGATTACCGCCGTATCCGACAGCAACGGTAATGTGCGCGGCTATGCGGGGCGAAACGATGTGGTTTTACCGCTGAATACAAAAGGCAAATTAGACGTATCGGGCGCGGTAGGCAAAAACGGTACGCTGACCGTCATTAAGGATTTAGGGATGCGTGACCCGTATGTCGGGCAGGTGCCTTTGGTTTCCGGGGAAATTGCCGAAGATGTAACCGCATATTATGCGGCAAGCGAGCAGACCCCGTCCGTTTGCGGGTTGGGCGTGTTGGTCGACCCCGACACGGAAAGCATTCTCTGCGCGGGCGGATTCCTGATTCAGCTCTTGCCCTCGGCTTTGGAAGATACGATTGAAAAGGTCGAACGCGGACTTGAAAACATCAAGCCCGTCACAACCATGTTATTTGAAAACATGACCTCCGAAGAAATCTGCCGCGCGGTACTGCCCGAATTCGAGCTGACTGTTTTAGACAGCGCCGAGGTCGGCTACCGCTGTACCTGCTCGCGCGAGCGTATGAAAAACGCCCTGCGCGCCACGGGTAAGCAAGCGCTTTCCGAAATGGCAGAGGACGAAAACACCGAGGTCACCTGCAACTTCTGTAACCGTCAATACACTTTTCCGCAGGCGGAAATGCAGGAAATGGCAGAGGCGTGCGAATAAAGCCTCACAGCGCGTAAAAGGGCTTCAAAATTTGTGATTCTGAGGCGCAGCCGAAGAATCTCACATAGCACAAGTGCATTTGATACATGCGTAGGGACGGACATCCATGTCCGTCCGTAAAATTTGCACAGAATAAATTTGAGTCACAAACTTCGCGGGTCGTCGGCAGGCGAGACCGCCGACCCCTACGGATTGTTCGTTACCGTTGGTTTTGTGCGCATCGCCCCTACGGGTTTGCCGAAAATCAATATTTCTCAGAATAACAAAAAAGTCCGTCAAAAAACAGCCCTTGTGTGCACCGCGTGCGCGCAAGGGCTGTTGGTCTATTTTAGATACGGGTTCTGCGTACTTATATCCTGCTTTAATCTCGCGATTCTCTTTAAAATTACGCAGTCTGTGCCGCTTCGGCAAGCTGCTGTTCACGCAGCTCTTTCAACTCTATCGCAACGGCTTCTTCGATATTCGGCTGGGTCGCCTTCTGTTTCTTGAGCGAAAGTCCGACAACGACATCCAGCACCAAATCCAACAGGAACAGACCGACGCCGACCAAGAAAAACGGCGAAACCGAACCCGAGAACAATCCGACGGAAAGGTCGGACGCCGCAGAAGTAAACTGCGACAGGAACAGTGCCGACAAGCCCCATGTCACAAGGCTGATGCAGTTTAAAATCACATTAAACAGCCAGCGCAGATTGATTGCGCCTAAAAGCACAACAAAGAAATTGAGCACGCCCGCCACAACGGCAATCAGCGCCATCAGAACAGAAAGCAGCAGGCTTTGGAACACGCCGCCTAAAATTTCACCCGACATCAGGGTAAACACCGCTGTCTCTTATACACATCTGACGCTGCCGACGATAAGGCTC
>UQFM01000113.1 GCA_900540295.1 uncultured Oscillospiraceae bacterium | reverse complement strand
CGGTCTCGTGGGCTCGGAGATGTGTATAAGAGACAGGTATACCCCGCGTGCGGCACGGCGCGTCAACGCTTTCTCCGAAGAAGAGGAACAGCCGCCGCGAAAGGGCGACTTTCTTGTCCGCGTAACGGCGGTACAGGCGGTTATATGCGTTGTGGTTGTATTGCTTGTGTTCGGACTTTATAAATCGGGTTCGGCGCGGTTCTCCGATTTGCGTACATCCTATGAAACGCTTTTTTCGAGAGATATGGAAAGCGCGGAACTGCGCGAAACACTGCGCCGTGTAACCGCGTTTGTATTTAAACCGCAAAACGCGTCCGCGCAAAACTCCGAAACAACGGAACCCCCGTCCGAGACCGTCCCGACGGCTTCCGATACGGCGGATTACGGTGCGGGCGGCGAGGATTTACTGCCCTCGACCGACAAAGCGTCTTTTGCACCGCTTACGGTCACAGGCTCGTTTCATAAGCCTGTCGAGTATACGCGCATCACCTCAAAATACGGATACCGTGTGAATCCCGTGACGAATGAATACGGCTTTCATTCGGGACTCGATATGGCGGCGCCCGCAGGCACGCCGATTTATGCGGCGTTTTCGGGCACGGTGGAAACCGTATCGGAGTCGGGCGCGCGCGGCAAATATCTGATTCTGACGCACAATAACGGCTTGCAGACCATTTACTGCCATTGCAGTGCAATTTTGGCAGAAGCGGGTGCAAAAATCAACGGCGGAGAGAAAATTGCCGAAGTCGGTGCGACGGGACAGGCGACAGGACCGCATTTGCATTTAGAGGTACTGCTGAACGGTATGCGGTATGACCCTGCGTGGCTGTTGGGATTGTATGCGCTTCGCGATTAAAAACACGCAGATAGAGCTTAGCTTTTGGTTCGCGTTTGTGGTTTGCTTTTTGCTGACATGCAGTGACAATACGGTCATTCAGCTGACGGTGCTGTTTTCACTTTTGCACGAATGCGGGCATCTGCTGTCGGATTGCCGATTCGGTGTGCATCCGCAGATAATCCGTTTCGGACTGTTCGGTATGACGATTGTCCGCGCGGCGGATTTACGTCTTTCTTATCGGCAGGAAATTTGTACCGCGCTTGCAGGACCTTCTGTAAATCTGTTTTTTTGTCTGCTGTTTTTGGGATTGTATTGCAAGAAAAACGATATGCTTTTCTTACAGTGCGGGGTTGTGAATCTGTATATTTTCGCATTCAACGCCATGCCTGTATTTTCTTTGGACGGCGGTCGGGCGTTGGAAGCGTTTTTACAGTCACGCCTGCAAAATGAAAACCGAATTTTAACCGTACAGAAAGCGGTTTCACTCCTCTGCATTTCTGTTGTGATGTGCTTCGGCTTTATCATTTTATTTTCGAGCAAACGAAATTTTACATTGCTGTTATTAAGCGTATACCTGATTTTTGCGCTGTTTCAAAAGTGCGGGACATAGCTTTTGGGGGCTGTCATTCTGAGCGGAGCGAAGAATCTCACACAGCACAGGGCTGATTGGCAAAAATCCACTCTCACTCGGGCGATTCGCGAATTGCCCCTACACGGATTACACATCGTTGTAATGCCGTGCAGAACCCGTGGGGACAGTCCGGGCACGCTGTCCGCAGACTGTCGAAAATCCTTTCCGCCTCTGACGGGGGAACTGAAAGCAGACAAATTCTTTATAAAAATTTCCATTCGTATTTGCAAAATTCCTTTTTTTCGTGTATCATAAAGAGCAGTACACAGTAACGAAAAAAGAGGTGTTTTATGTTAAGTCATGCACAGGAAAAACTGCTTGCCAAGGTGCAAAAGCCTGCACGGTATACAGGCGGGGAACTCAACAGCGTTGTGAAGAATAAGGCGGATGTGAAACTGCGCTATGCGTTTTGCTTTCCCGACAGCTACGAAATCGGGATGTCGCATCTCGGCATGAAAATTCTGTACAGCCTCGTGAACGAACGCGCGGATGCGTGGTGCGAGCGCGTGTTCGCACCGTGGGAAGATATGGAAGCGCTCCTTCGCGAAAACGGTATGCCGCTGTATGCCTTAGAGAGCGGCGATGCGCTTTCGGAATTTGATATGATTGGTTTTACACTGCAATACGAATTGAGTTATTCCAATGTGCTCAATATGCTCGACCTCGGCGGCGTGCCGATTCGAAGCGCGGACAGAACCGCCCTCACGCCGATTGTGGTCGGCGGCGGTCCTTGTGCGTGCAACCCCGAGCCGATGGCAGACTTTTTTGACGTCTTTTTGCCGGGCGAGGGGGAAGAAGTCACCAATGAACTGATTGATTTGCTGATTGTACATAAAGAAAAAGGGTCGGACAAGCTAACGTTCTTACGCGAAGCGGCAAAAATCGAGGGCGTGTATGTCCCTGCGTTTTATGACGTATCTTATCACGCGGACGGTACGATAGAAACCGTTACGCCGAAAGAAACCGCGCCCGCGAAGGTGAAAAAACGGATTATTGCCGATTTGGATTCGGTGTATTACCCCGACAAATTTGTTGTTCCGTTTATTGACATTGTACATGACCGTGCCGTTGCCGAGGTGTTTCGCGGCTGTATCCGCGGCTGCCGTTTTTGTCAGGCAGGCTTTATTTACCGTCCGATTCGTGAGAAGTCAAGCAGCACCGTCAACCGCCAGGCAAAATGTTTGTGCGATTCCACGGGGTACGATGAGGTGTCGCTTTGCTCTTTAAGCACGAGCGACTACACAGGGATTGAATCTCTGATTCCGAAAATGTTCGAGTGGGCATTGCCCGAAAAAATCAATGTGGCACTGCCGTCCTTGCGTGTGGATAACTTTTCCGAGGAATTGATGGAGGAGCTCAAGAAAGTGCGCAAAAGCGGGCTGACGTTTGCGCCCGAAGCGGGCACACCTGTCTCTTATACACATCTCCGAGCCCACGAGACCGATCAGTA
>UQFM01000112.1 GCA_900540295.1 uncultured Oscillospiraceae bacterium | reverse complement strand
AGATTTCTCTGAAAGAGATATGTATGTAATCGGAGCTATTGTATACTCTCCGCACAAAGCGAACCGCCATTCACGTCAAAAGTGAAGTAGCACCTTAGGCAGAAGCCTAAATCTATTTTATCAATAAGACCATGCCGCTGGATATGAAATGGGGTACGCAAAGCCGTATTCAGGTACTTGACCCTCGTTTCAACATTTTGCTCCATGCAGGCGCAAGCGGCGGAATGGGTGTGCAGATAGATAATTCTCGCAAATTCTTAACAAAGCTTGTGGGTACAACAAATGCCTTTGATAAAGACAGCCTAATTACATATTTCCGTGAGCTGATTATTACCAGAGTAAAAACGTACCTTACAAAAGCTATGTCTGACATTTCTTTCATAACAATAAATGCATATTTAGATGAAATGTCTACGGCAATGCAGGGAATTTTAAACGAGGATATATTCGAATTCGGTGTAAAGCTTGTGAAATTCTTTGTTTCCACCGTTCAGCTTGAAGAAAAGGATTATGAACAGGTACAGCAGGCGCTTTCAAGAGTGTCAAGCCGTTCAATTGAGGGTTACAATTGGGTAGATGAGCAGATTTCCGATGTAATGAAACGCTATGCTTCCAATGAAGGCGGTCAGAACAGTGTGGGCGGTATGGCGGCGCAGATTCCTCTTGCTATGGCTTTCGGGAATATGCTCAGAGGTACAATTGCACCCATGACAAATCTTTCGTTTTCCGACACACCGCAGGCTATGCAACAGGAAAATGCAGGTAATTTCTGCACGAAATGTGGTGCGCCTTTAAAAGATGGTGCAGGTTTTTGCACAAAATGCGGAGCTTCTGCTAAAAATAACACAGATGTTTGCGCGAACTGCGGAAATGCTTTAGACGGAGATGATTTGTTTTGCGCGCATTGCGGAAAGAAGCGTGGTGAATAATTATGCTGAAAAGAAATAAGATGATTCAGAACAACCGAAAAGAAATTCAAGACTTTTGCGATAATATAAATAATTTATTTAATAAAACGAAATATTTACCGCTGTCTGCAAGAGAAGAATCTCAGAAAGCGTTGACGGAATTACATGATTTTATTGCTTATTTAGACCCAACATGTGAAGCTGTTGCGCAAACTGTTCACAGGCTTTATCCGATGATAGAGCAAATTACAATGGAGTTGGAACATTTAACGGATATTGAGAGCGATACCGCAGAAAGCCTAACGGCGATTATAAGAAATTATATTTAGATTTTTATTGAATTTTACATTTCCCCTAATTTTCTTCGGCTTGCCGCTCTGTGATTGACCGCATATCTTCCTTATGTTACACTGAAAGCGTATCCATAGAAATATGTGAATTTTCAGATAGAGGAGTAACTGTATGAACAAAAAAATCATCGGTATGTGCAGTGGATTGCTGGCTGTGACCTTTGCGTCTATGCTGTTTGTCGGCGGGAACAAAACGGATTGGAAAACCCGATACGATACATCCTTGCCCGATTTAAACAGCGGGTCTTGGAAAGAAACCCTACATACAGATTTTACGAAAATTGAAAATATGGAACAGCTCCTTGCCGCAAATTGGGCGCCCTCACCGCACGTCAAGCGCAATGTGGAGTATTGGTGTGACGATATGCTGGAATTCACTGAAAATGGTCTGATTGTGCACAGTGAACAGCGAAATAATCATAATTGCGATGTCTGCGGTGTGTCCGAGGGGATTTTTACAGGCGGGATTGAGACGCGCCGTATGGCAGACGAAAAATCTGAAGTCTTGTTTGCGCAGGCGTACGGATATTTTGAAGCGACAGTCATTGTTTCGCGCGGTACAGGAATGTGGTCGGCGTTTTGGTTGCAAAGCGGCGGCACAGGCAAAATCGGCAATCAAGGCAGAGACGGCAGTGAAATTGATGTTTATGAGTCCTCTTTTATGGCGGGCACCCCGACCAAAACAGGGCAGGCGATTCATTATGACGCTTATAATGCACCGTGGTATCGCAGTAAAGGCAATGTGACGGATGTCGGCTATAATCTTTATGACGGACTGCCGCATACCTACGCCCTAAAATGGACGCCGAACGAATATGTGATGTATGTAGACGGAACGCCTGTTTGGGCGACCGACTACGGCGGGGTATCGCAAGTACCGGAGTTCCTGCGTTTAACTGTGGAAATCCGCCCGAATCAGTGGGGACCGTATGCGCAGAAGCTTGGTGATTTTGTGAATCATACCGACGGTACGAACGATTTTGTAATTCAGGACGTAAAAGTCTATCAGAACACGGAATATGAAAAATTCGCACGCACAGATGCGGATTTTAAGGATAAAAAGAATCTGTATAAAGGTCTGCTGATTGGCGGCAGTACCGCTGCGGCGGCTTTGGGCGCGGCTGCAATCGGCTTTGCGGCAAAAGCGATTTACAAAGCGCGTAAACGAAAATCGGGAAATCAGTAAATTTTATTTTCTTTGCTCTGATAAGAGTAGGTTTTCCGTGGTGTGCCAAATGGCTACCGCTCTATACGGATAGCAAGTCCCCTCCGACACGGTTATACCGTGCGGAGAGGACTTGCTGGTTATAGGGTTCTCAATGTGTGCATGCTTTGCGCGGTTCCATGGGTTTCAGCAGTATCTCCCTACAAGTTAGAACAACCCAGTAGGGGGCGATATGGATTCTCATAATAGAGGGGATGTCGCGAAGACGTAACTTCATCTGCCCGCGGACGGACAAGGATGTCCGTCCCTACGCGCAAAATGAAATCGGCACAAACCGTAGGGAGCGTGTATCATGCGCTCGACGAATCTGGTGGAATTTTCGGAACAACACAGAGGCTGTTCCTTACACATGCGACAAATCCGCTCTCTGCCGTGTTAATCTGCATCCGCCCCGCAAAAAACTTTGCACATTTCACCCATCCCGCAGAATTCACACTCTGTTTACTTGCTATTTTTCCGTATTTGTGATAAAATTTTTTGAATCATATAATATCTGTCTCTTATACACATCTCCGAGCCCACGAGACCGATCAGTATC
>UQFM01000111.1 GCA_900540295.1 uncultured Oscillospiraceae bacterium | reverse complement strand
ACAATATGCATAGCAGAAAATATGTAAATAAATTCGCTTTATAAAAGGCAAAAAAGCTGTGAAATGATTTCACAGCTTTTTCATACATATTTATTAAAAATCAAACTGCATCTTTCGGTGTACGCCGAATCCCCGACTTTATTGCCGAAGTTGTTTTTGGTGCAGAAGTCGTTTCAACCAACGGCTTTTCGCCGTCTGTCACACAGCCTTTGGTAATGATTACTTTCGTAACACTGGTGTCGGAGGGAATTTCATACATCGTCGGCAGAAGCGTTTTTTCCATAATGGAACGCAGTCCGCGAGCACCTGTGTTCTTTTCTAAAGTTTGCTCTGCAATCGCTTCCAAGGCTTCGGGCTGAAATTCAAGCAATACACCATCCATTTTGAACAACGCCGCATATTGTTTCAACAGGGCATTTTTCGGTTCGGAAAGAATTTGAATCAGTGCCGCCTTATCCAAATTATTCAAGGTAGTAATTACAGGCAACCGACCGACCAATTCCGGAATCAGACCGTATTTAACCAAATCCTGCGGAATTACTTTGGAATAAATCTTGTCAGCATCTGTTTTCTCCGCAGAAACCAGCTCACTGCCAAAACCTAAAACTGTATTGCCGGTTCGTTTTTCAACAATTTTATCAATTCCGTCAAATGCACCGCCGCAAATAAACAGAATATTACTTGTATCAATTTGAATGAATTCCTGCTGCGGATGTTTTCTGCCGCCCTGCGGCGGAACATTGGAAACCGTTCCCTCTAAAATCTTTAAAAGTGCCTGCTGAACGCCTTCACCGCTGACATCCCGAGTAATCGAAGGATTTTCGGATTTACGGGCTATTTTGTCGATTTCATCCACATAAATAATACCCTTTTCCGCACGCTCCACATCAAAATCTGCCGCCTGAATCAAACGCAGTAAAATATTCTCAACATCCTCGCCGACATAGCCTGCTTCAGTCAGCGTAGTTGCATCGGCAATCGCAAAAGGCACCTCTAAAATTTCCGCCAGCGTCTGCGCCAGCATCGTTTTGCCGACACCTGTGGGTCCTAACAGGACCACGTTGCTCTTTTGAATATTCACATCTGCGTTGCCGCCGTGATATATACGTTTATAATGATTATAAACTGCCACGCTCAAAGCGATTTTGGCATCTTCCTGCCCAATGACGTATTCATCTAAATGCGCTTTGATTTCCTGTGGCTTCGGAAGCGGTTTATCTGCACCCTTCGACGGTTTCTTATGCGAACGGTCATGCGGTGCACCCTCTTCTACAATTTCCATGCAAAGCTCAATACACTCGTCGCAGATGCACACCCCGGGACCTGCAATCAGCTTTTCGACCTCATCCTGAGATTTACCGCAAAAAGAACAGCGGACGGTCTTATCTCTGCCGTCGTTATCTCTCGCCATGGCTTGCTCCTTTACTGATTATCTCTTATAAAAAATTTTGTCAACCAAGCCGTATTCCAAAGCTTCCTCGGCGGACAGGAAATTGTCACGCTCGGTATCGCGTGCAATTTGCTCAATCGGCTTGCCTGTATTTTCAGCGAGAATCTTGTTCAATTTTTCACGTGTACGCAAAATGTGTTTCGCAACAATATCAATTTCTGTTGCCTGCCCCTGCGCGCCGCCGCTGGGCTGATGAATCATAATCTCACTGTTCGGCAAGGCATAACGTTTGCCCTTTGCGCCGGAAGAAAGTAAAAACGCACCCATGCTTGCCGCCATACCCATACAAATGGTAGAGACATCGCATTTAATGTACTGCATGGTATCGTAAATTGCCAATCCCGCCGTTACTGAACCGCCCGGGCTGTTGATGTAAAGACTGATGTCCTTTTCGTTATCCTGCCCTTCCAAATAAAGAAGCTGGGCAACGACCAAGCTTGCGGTAGCATCGTTTACTTCATCGGACAAAACAATAATTCTGTCGTTCAGCAAACGGGAAAAAATATCATAAGAACGTTCGCCGCGGCTGGTCTGCTCAACAACATACGGTACAAGTGCCATAAAAATACCTCCTAAAATCTAACGGCGAAACGCCCAAAGCAGCCATGCACCGCACAACCGCTTTTCCTTGGGCGTACCACCGTAAACCGTTTGACTATTCCATTATAGACGAAAAAACCAAAGCTTAATCAAAAAGCTTATTCAGCATCCGCTTCTTCTTTTTTCGCTGTTTTCTTAGCGGCTGTTTTTTTCGCAGCGGATTTCTTTGCGGGAGCTTTTGCATCAGCATCGCTGTCTGCTGTATCCGCTTTTTTTGCCGCAGCCTTTTTCGTTGCCTTTTCTTCGGTTACAACTGCATTTTCCACAATCAAATCCACAGCTTTACGGGAAGCGATTTCGGGCTTGAGATTATCCGCGGGAATTGCCTTCTGAATAGCGTCAATCTCCATATTATATGCTTCAGCGAACTTCTTATATTCCGCTTCAATATCTTCCTCGGAGATTTCGATTTTTTCGACCTCGATAATCTTTTCGAGTGCAAGGTCCAGTTTAACCTGTTTTTCCGCACGCGCTTTAAAGCCCTCACGGAATTTTTCGTTATCCATGCCGGTATACTGAAGATAGGTTTTCAAATCCAAGCCCTGTGCCTGCAATCTGTAAGCAAACTCATCAATATCGCTGTCAATCTTCTTTTCAATCATTGCCTGCGGAATTTCTGCCTTGATGCCTTCGGCAACCATGTCAAGCAATGTATTGTTTACCTCATCGTCGGCAGCGGCTTTTTTAGATTTCTCAAGGTCCGCTTTGATGCTCTTTTTCAGCTCATCAACCGTATCTTTATCGCTGACGTCTTTCACAAACTCATCATCAAGTTCGGGCAACTCTTTGACTTTAATTTCATGCAGTTTAATTTTGAAAACAGCATCCTTGCCCGCAAGCTCTGCATGATAATCTTCGGGGAATTTTACGTTAACATCGAATTCTTCGCCTGTTTTGTGCCCGATAATCTGATCTTCAAAACCGGGAATAAACTGGTTGGAACCGATAACAAGCTCATAACCTTCTGCCTTACCGCCTTCAAATGCTTCGCCGTCCGCAAAGCCTTCAAAATCAATAACGGTAATATCGTCCTTCTGAACCTGTCTCTTATACACATCTCCGAGCCCACGAGACCGATCAGTATCT
>UQFM01000110.1 GCA_900540295.1 uncultured Oscillospiraceae bacterium | reverse complement strand
ATCGGTCTCGTGGGCTCGGAGATGTGTATAAGAGACAGATTTACTTGTATACATTTGATTTTATTCTTTGTTTATCCAATGCTTGGAGTGATATATTCATGAGTCCGACAATAAAGGAAAATCTAATTTTACCGACAGTGGCACTGCGCGGATTGGTTGTTTTTCCTGAAATGACATTGCATTTTGACATCGGTAGAAAACAATCGGTTTCGGCTGTAAAAAGCGCTATGCTGAATCGGCAAAATCTGTTTTTAATTACACAAACGGATATGGCGGAAACAGTCGAAGGCAGAGAAGGGCTTTTCGACATGGGTGTTGTTTGTGAAATCAAACAGCTGGTGCGTTTGCCCGCAGGGTCGTGTTACCGTGTTGTTGTTGAAGGGAAATACCGTGCGCGTCTGATGAATTTACAGCAGACCAAGCCGCATTTTATATCCGAAATAAAGCCGCTTACGGTAAAAGACATTTCCGTGTTTTCCTCTTTGGATACCGAGGCGCTTGTGCGCTATGCCAAACTGCTGTTTGAGGAGTATGTTTCGCTGAATCAAAAGCTGTCTGCGGATATTGCACTCGGTATGGAGGCACAGAAATCTGTCGGCGGTTTGACGGATTATTTAGCGGGAAATTTACCTTTGGAGTTTATAGACAAGCAGTTTATATTGGATGAATTGCATGTAACCAAGCGTATGGAAAAGCTGTGCGCCGTTTTAGCCCGCGAAGTAGAACTGCTGGACGCTATGGAAACCGTCGAGGATCGTGTCCAGCAGCAAATGGACGAAAATCAGCGGGAATATTATTTGCGCGAGCAAATGAAGGCGATTGCCGAAGAACTCGGCGACGGGGAGTCTGCGGCAGGGGAAGCGGAAAAATACCGTACACGGATTTTAAATCTGCATTTAGAAAAAGAAAGCGAAGAAAAACTTTTGCAGGAATGCGCCCGACTTGCCCATATGCAGCCGAGCAGTCCGGAGAGTGCGGTTTCCCGCAGTTATTTAGATGCTGTGCTTGCATTGCCGTGGGGCAAACAGACAACGGATAACCTTCGCCTTGACCATGCACAGAGAATTTTGGACAAAGAGCACTTCGGCTTGCAGAAAGTAAAGGAACGCATTGTTGAGTTGCTTGCCGTCCGAAAGCTGTCGCCCGAAATCAAGGGGCAGATTATTTGTTTGGCAGGACCGCCCGGCGTCGGCAAAACCTCGATTGCAAAATCCTTGGCGCAGGCCATGCACCGTAAATATACGCGTATTTCTTTGGGCGGTGTGCACGACGAGGCGGAAATCCGCGGGCACAGAAAAACCTATATAGGCTCGATGCCCGGTAATATCATTACTGCCGTTACGCGTACGGGTGTCTGCAATCCGCTGATTCTTTTGGATGAAATTGACAAATTGGGAAGCGATTATAAGGGCGACCCTTCTTCCGCGCTTTTAGAGGCGCTTGACCCGGAACAAAATAATACGTTCCGTGACCACTATATCGAAATTCCCTTTGATTTGAGCAAGGTTCTGTTCGTGACTACGGCAAACGATGTATCACAGATACCCGCACCGCTGTTAGACCGTATGGAAGTTATAGAACTTTACAGTTATACCGCGGAGGAGAAATTCCAAATTGCCAAAAAGCATCTGATTAAAAAACAGATGCGGGAAAACGGCATACAGCCTGCGCAGTTACGCATAACGGACAGCGCGGTGCGCATGATGATTGAAGGCTATACCAAAGAGGCGGGTGTCCGCAAACTCGAACGCACGGTTGCCAAGGTTATGCGCAAGGCGGCAGTGCGGATTGCAAACGGTGAAACCGAGAAGATAACGGTACATCCGACCGATTTGGAGACAATTTTGGGACCCCGCAAGTATAAGCCGACTGCCTTGTCTGCACACGGAGAAATCGGCGTTGTGAACGGACTTGCATGGACGTCGGTCGGCGGTGAACTGCTGAAGGTCGAGGTTGCTGTCATGGAGGGAACGGGCAAGCTGGAATTGACAGGTTCTTTGGGCGATGTGATGAAAGAATCCGCAAAAGCGGCATGCAGTTATATTCGCGTCAACGCCGCACTTTTGGGCATTGATGCAGATTTTTATAAAACGAAGGACCTTCATATTCATTTCCCCGAGGGGGCTGTGCCGAAAGACGGTCCTTCGGCGGGGGTTACGGTAGCAACCGCTTTGGTCTCAGCGCTTTCGGGCTGTCCTGTACGTGCCGACATTGCAATGACGGGGGAAGTCACGTTGTTGGGGCATGTGCTGCCGATAGGCGGACTTCGTGAAAAAAGCATGGCGGCATACAAAGCGGGGATTCGAACAGTTTTGATTCCCGAGGAGAATGTTTCCGACCTTGCGGAAATTGACCCGATTGTTGCCGAAGCGATAGAGTTTTTGCCAGTAACAGAGGTGTCCCAAGTGCTTGCCGAAGCGATTACGCATCCGCACGGCAGTTCTAAAACATCCGCGGCGAAAAAGGCTAACAGCATTCCGAGATTGCCGAAACAGCCGTCATTACATAATACGGAAGTTTGCCGCGGAAATTGAGAGGTAAAATATGAATTTACAAAAAGCAGATTTTGAAGCGGCGTTCGGGACGTTTTCCCAGCTGCCGCCGTCGGATTTACCTGAAATAGCTTTTTCAGGGCGTTCCAATGTCGGTAAATCTTCGCTTTTAAACAGACTGTTTAACCGAAAATCCTTAGCGCGTGTCAGTTCCGTTCCCGGAAAAACCGTGACTGTCAATTTTTATTCCGCAGACGGCGTCCGTTTAGTGGATTTGCCCGGATACGGTTATGCAAAGGTCGCCAGAAGTGAAAAACAGCGCTGGGCGGAGATGATGGAGGGCTATTTTAACTCGGAACGCAACATTAAACTGGTGGTACAGCTTGTTGACATGCGGCATCCGCCGACCAAGGATGACTTAATGATGCTGGAGTTTTTGCAGGCACAGCAGTACGACTTTGTTGTGGTCATGACCAAAAGCGACAAGCTGAACAAAGGGGAATATGCCGCGCGTCAAGCAAAGATTTTAGAGGAACTGCCTTTTGTACCGTCGGAACGCATTTTGCCATTTTCCGCAACAAACGGTGAGGGTGCGGAAAAATTAAAGCAAATTATGGAACAGCATTTGCTGTGAATTAATATAAGAAAATGAAACGAAGGATGTGCGTTTATGAATAAAATCCCATTTGCAACCAAAGAAAAATTGGAAGAGATTGCATCGGTATACCCGACGCCGTTTCATCTGTACGATGAGGCGGGAATCCGTAAAAATGCAGAGCTGTTAAAGCTGTCTCTTATACACATCTCCGAGCCCACGAGACCGATCAGTATCT
>UQFM01000109.1 GCA_900540295.1 uncultured Oscillospiraceae bacterium | reverse complement strand
TTGACGAGGATTTTAACAAAGCAGAGGCGGAAATACTGCCGCGAAAATCGTGTTCAGACGCATGCGCTATGGTTAGGCAAAAATATAATTTAAAGGGGAATTGGAATGGAAGTTGTTGCGCAAAGGGTGTTCGAGCCGTTTTATATGTGGCTGGACATTGCATTCTTGGCTCTTTTTATCGGGTTGCTTCTCTACAAAAAGAAGTACACCACCGTGATTGTGGGTGTGCTGGCGGGTATACTGTATCAGATTGTCGATTTCGGCATTTTCCACCTTGCAACCGGCTCTCGCCATTTGCTGATGAACGGCGTCGAGGGCACGGAAAGCCAGCTTTTCTGGGTGCTGATGTGGATGTCCATGAGCTACGGATTCACCAACTTTGCATGGATATGGCTGTGGATTTCCAAAGACAAAAACCTGTTTGAATGGACAACGATGATTCTGGGCTGGTGGATTTGCTGTCCGCTGCTGACCAAAACCTTCGCCCCGCACGACTATACCATCACCATTTGGCGCGAAACAGGCGCGTATCACGGCTGGATGGCGCTGATTCTGTTTGTCGGCTACGTACTGCTGTTTGTATGGAACATGTCGCGCAAGAAAAAGGACGAGCGCGTCAATATTTTGTGGTTGCTGATTATCGGCATTCTCGTGCAGGCAGGCTGGGAAATCGGACTCTATCTCGGCGGAATCCGTTCCGCAAACCTCGGCGTTACGGGCATGAACGTAAGTGCATTTTCTCCGATGGTTATCAATTCCCTGCTGGAAACCAATCTCGGCATGCCTTACATCTTTATTATATTTATTGCCGTTTCCAGAAGATTTACCGAATCGCTGAAAAAACGGAAAACAAAGCTGTCCTTCACACAAAGAATTGTTGAAAATAACCGTGAACGGGTAAAGGATTATGAAAATGTCTCTGAATTTTTAGCATAATTCTTTGTCTTTTCGGCAGCGTGCATATGTAAAGAACCGCATCGTTATAAAATATAAAAACAGACAGTTGTCCGCTATGGACGGCTGTCTGCTTTTCTTTTACAGAGTAAGCACTCTGCACAGCTTTACATATTGCAATTCAAAATAAAAACGCTTATAATTTTCAGCAGAACCACAATTTTCATATGCAGTTATAAAAAGGAGATTACTATGTCCGAATGGAATCCGGAAAAATATTTACAGTTTCAGAAACAGCGCACACAGCCCGCCATTGACCTCGCAAACCGTGTACGTGACTGCAACCCGCAAACCGTTGCGGATATCGGATGCGGTCCCGGGAACAGCACGGCGATTTTGAAATCTGTATTTCCGAAAGCCGTAATCTGCGGCATTGACAATTCCGAAACGATGCTTGAAAAAGCCCGCGCCGCACACAGCGATATTGCATTTCAGCTTGGTTCCGCAGACAATTTAATCGGCAAATACGATTTGCTGTTTTCAAACGCCTGTTTGCAGTGGCTGCCCGCGCATGAAACATTGCTTCCGAACCTGATGTCCCATTTGACCGAAAATGGGACACTTGCCGTGCAAATGCCGAAAAGTCAGCAAGAACCGTTGTTTCAAATCATCCGCGAGGTTGCGGCAGAGTCCGAATGGGACTTTTCCTGTGTACATTTTGAGCAAAACGATGTGCTCCCGACTGAAGCATACTACGGAATTTTGTCTGCGTGCGCAAGCCGCTTTGAGATGTGGGAAACCGCCTATTATCACATTATGCCGTCACATCAGGCACTGATTGAATGGGTGCGCAGTACACGGCTTCGTCCGTATTTGGATGTGCTGACTGTGGCGGAACAAGCCGCATTTGAACACAGAATTTTACAAAAAGTAAAAGAAGCGTATCCGAAAAGACTGAACGGCGAAGTCATTTTTAAATTCAACCGATTCTTCTTTACGGCGCATAAATAAACACAAATGCAGGCAGTCATCTATAACGGTGACTGCCTCATTTTTTTGAATTTATGCCCTTGACAAAAGTACGAAATCGTACTATAATCCATAAGTATGATTTCGTACCAAATAAATACAGATACAGAGGAGAACTAAAATGCATCAAACGACTTCCAAAGCGTGGAAGCGCTTCAATTATTTATCCGCAGAAATCGGCGCGGCTTATCATGACATGTCTTATCGGCTCGGGCTTTCCGACAGCGCGATGCAGATTCTTTACACGATTTGCGACTGCGGGCAGGACGGCATCTGCCCTTTACAGACAATTTGCCGTCAGACCGGATTAGCAAAACAAACCGTCAACTCCGCTCTGCGCAATCTGGAAACGGAAGGTATACTTTATTTAGAGCCAATCGGCACAAAGGGGAAAAATATTTGCCTGACATCTGCCGGCAAACAGTTAGCTGAAAATACCGCCGTGCGCATGATAAACACAGAAAACGAAATATGGGCTTCGTGGCGTACGGAAGATGTGGAAACATATCTTGCGCTTACGGAAAAATTCCTGCACGAATTTCAGCAAAAAACAAAAGAATTAAAGGTGAAAGAAAAAAGCTATGGCAAAAAAGGCAATTCAACTCTCTGACCATTTTACATATAAACATTTACTGCGGTTTACCTTTCCATCCGTCATTATGCTGGTATTCACTTCCGTGTACGGCATTGTAGACGGCTTCTTTGTATCGAATTTTGTCGGCAAAACACCGTTCGCCGCCTTGAATTTCATTATGCCCGTCTTAATGATGCTCGGCTGTGTCGGATTTATGTTCGGCACGGGCGGCGGCGCGCTGATTGCCAAAACCATGGGCGAGGGCAACCCGAAAAAGGCTAATGAAACCTTTTCTTTGCTCGTTTATGTGTCTGCAGCTTGCGGCGTGTTGCTCGCCGCAATCGGTATTCTCTTTTTGCGTCCGATTGCTGTGTTGATGGGCGCAGAGGGGCAGTTGCTTGCAGACTGCCTGCTGTACGGCAGAATCATTTTGATTGCACTCCCCTTTTATATTTTACAGTATGAATTTCAATGTCTGTTTGCGACGGCGGAAAAGCCAAAGCTCGGTTTATCTGTGACGGTTGCGGCAGGCGTCACCAATATGCTTTTAGACGCCTTGTTTGTCGCGGTCTTTCATTGGGGGCTGACAGGTGCGGCGGCGGCAACCGCGCTCAGCCAATTTGTAGGCGGTGTTGTGCCGCTTATATACTTCGGACGGAAAAATGAAAGTCTTTTGCGTTTGGTCAAATGCAAGTGGGATGGCAAATCGCTTTTGAAAACCTGTACAAACGGTATTTCGGAACTGATGAGCAATATTTCCATGTCCTTAGTCAGTATGCTGTATAATGTTCAGCTGATGAAATATATCGGAGAAAACGGCATTGCCGCTTACGGTGTTTTGATGTATGTCAGTCTGCTGTTTCAAGCCGTTTTCATCGGATATGCCGTTGGCGCCGCGCCGATTGTCAGCTTTCACTACGGCGCGCAGAACCGCAATGAGTTAAAAT
>UQFM01000108.1 GCA_900540295.1 uncultured Oscillospiraceae bacterium | reverse complement strand
CGAGATACTGATCGGTCTCGTGGGCTCGGAGATGTGTATAAGAGACAGGTGAAAGAGTTTAAACACCCAAAACTATATTTTTGCTCATTAGTACTCATAGTAATTGTCTTTTCAATTTTAAGTCTCTTGTCGACTTACAATTCGTATATCGAACAATATCAGTCAACAACTACATTCGATACCATCGAGAATTCCGATAATGTTGTATTATATAAAGATACAGACACTTTCGTGGTAAAAGAATATTTCATCATAGATGAAACAATATATATCAACAGAGATACATACCAACTCATCGACGCGAAAGACGTGCCAATTAAAACAATAACTTTAGCAAAAACATCCTCCGAGCCTGTTTTCCGCATCATATCAAACGACGAATTCCAAAACCTGATCAACAAATCAAATCCCAGCGAGGACACCCCGAGTTAATCGGAGTGTCCTTTTTGTTTTAACGCATCAATCTTCGATTTCACAATCAAGTTGTGTGCGCTGATTGCATCCACGGTGTTCCGATAAGTTTCCTGTTCTTCGGCGCTTAACTGCCGTTTATAGCCATACGGCTTTTCGGGATATGGAATCCTTTTGCAGTTTTTATCCGCCAAAGCATTAAAAATATGGTATACGGAAGAAAGTGCATCACGGAAATACAATCCCTGCCGCCACGCTTCAAAGTCGGAAAGTGTTTTTTCCTGTTCCTTTTCTATCTCCGCTTTTTTCATATAAATCCAAAACGCGTCAATCGGACCGTACCAAAACAAGTCGTAAGGCATTCCCCATGTCAGCGCCAGCGCACACTGTTCGTTTAAGCAATCGGTGACTGTTATGCCTGCGCCGTGTTGCTTCTGCGGGACAGGAGCGGTTTTTTCTTCGCTGTCCCCGACCCTGAAAAAAGCGCTTTGTACCAGGTGGTGAATTCATCAATCATATCCGAGAATTCATCCAGCGAGTAGCCCTCTTCCATAGCATCGTCCAAAATCTGAGAAGCACGCTTAAGTGTGACGAACGGGTGATTCTTTTTAAGTCCTGCATACAGAATGATGCAAGCGCGTCTGAATTCGCCGACATCCTGTGCGGTTACGCCGAGGCCATCTGCCTCTTTGATCGCGTCACGCGTGAATTCAACCACATAGTCTTTGCCGTCAATTGTAAAATCAAAAACTTCAGGTACTCTTTTATCCATGATGTGTATCTCCTCTCAAAATTTACGCGCTGACGATTTTGCTCTCGGCAATGTCACCCTGCGGATAGACATTCCATGTAATTTCGTCGAGAGAACCAAGCTCATTTTCGGGGGTAGGCAGATTGGTCACGGTTTTTGCCTTAAAAGTCACCTTTGTGCCGCGGTTCGGGAATTCAACTTCCATCCAGAAGAAGCCCTTTTTGTCGTCCGCCTGCTCGGTAACCATTTCTGCGTGCGCCTCGAGAAACTCTCGGATAACCGCAACTGTAAACGCAAGCGCTTCACCGCCGCTCACACCGGGTTCGGAAGTTTTCATTGTATTGGTGACAACACTGTTGTCTACACTTTCGGGGTCTGGGAAGAAATTCGGCAGTTTGCGAATGCAGTTCTCCAAAGCTTCCCAAGTTGTTGGCGCAGTCGCAGAGAACGGCGCCCATTTTACCTTATATCCTTTTGTAATCATGTGTTTATCCTCCTGTAAATTGTGTTTGTACGCGTATCAATGTACGCAAAATATGTAGATACTGCCCGAACAACACTCGGGTCTTGATAAGGCGCATAGGCAATATTACCTGTCATAGTCAGACCGAATTTTTCATTGAGTTTTCTGTCTGCATCCATGAGAATCTGCATTGCCGCACGCCTGCCCGTAAGATAAACTTCAGTATCTTCGGGATCAATAAAAATCGGATTATTGGATTCTGTGCCGATTAACTCATCCGATTCCGACTGCAAGGCCTCCTCGCCTGTTTCAGATTGGTCTGCATATGCTTCCAAAGTAATGATGTTCCGTACAATGTGGGGTTGATTGTCCAAATACACCCCGTCATTTCCGGGTAATTCATCCACGGTGAGCAATGGCAGTACCAAAGCTGTGTTGACAAGATATGCTTCTTTTACTGTGACTTCGGGCAGTCTGAAAACCACATCTTCCTTTAAGAACTGCAATATCTCGTCTAAAATACTTGTCACTTTAACACCTCCTTTGCCGCATATGCGACCCCGTTTCGTAAGGAAACTCCTGTTCGCAGCACAACTCTGCCCGCGGGAATACCCTGCGTGTATTTCCACTTATCCGTACCCTTTTGGCGGTATCGCCACATTTTGCGTCCGTCCTTTGTGGTTTGGATTTTAGTGCCGCTCGCATAGTTCCAGCCAGCTTTGGCGGCTTGCGGATGCGAAGAAACAGCACCGATTTCACCTGTACCGTATTCCAAATATGCAGCCTGTTCACCATGCATATATAAAATCGCATGATTACCAAATGAAGCTGTTCCAACCGCTGCGAGGTCATTGCCGTCTTTATCTTGAATGCTGTGAATATGGGTTTCAAGCTCTGCCGCACCGCTCGTCACAAGCACGTCCAATAGTTTTTGGGGTGCAGCTTCCGCTTTTTGCTGATATGCACGAACACTCTCAATCAATGTAGATAGGCTTTCCACCGACAATTCCGCTTTATATACAGGCATCTTTAACCGCCCTTTCAAAAATGATTTCGGCAAATCTTTGCGTTGAAGTGATTCCGACAACACGGTAATCCGCAGATTTGCACATTTTGTCGTACCCGTTGGGCGGCAAAACAGAGATATAGCATCGGTCGTTTTCGGAAAAATCATTTTGAAAAATCGGGATTTTTGCGATTAAACTGCCTTTGCTAAATTCCCCGCCTGCCGCAAGCACGGCTTCACCGCTGACAGGTCGCACGGAAATCCATTTTTCGATTGGTGCACGGTAGAGGTCAAATCCCTCTCGATATCCGTCTTCATCGGCTTTTATGCGTTTGCACAGATATATGCACCGTTTTCGCATCTGCTTCATATCAGCACACTCCAAGCCTTGGCACAACGGATAACAGCCATTGCGGAATCTCCCTGTAATTACCGCTGATACCGTTTTCAGAAAACGAGGACTGTCCCTCATTGCCAATCATATGCAAGCGGTAAATCGCGCCCTCTATGACGTTCATACGGTATTTCGGCAAATACGGTATAGATTCGCTTGCTGAGAAGCCGCTGCGCAGATTCACTTCAGAGGTGGCATATGTAAGCGCGAAAAGAATTTTTTCTTCATCCTCTGCGAATTGTTCCAAATCCGTACCTTTGATTCTCGCTAAGACAAGTTCCTTGTCGGTCATACACCCGCCCCCTTCGTTACTGCATAGGAACAGGTGTGCCTGCCGCGTAAAATTTGCCGCCATATTTTACCGCATGGTCAAAAACAAGCGTTTTCTCATCGGATTCGGCAGGCGTAATAGAATCCTGCTGAACAGCTTTCGACGGTCTGCCCATTACGCCACCTCCAGCGCATAGCATTCATCCATTCTTTCAAAAGACGGGAGCAGAATTTCGGAAACGGTGGTTTTATAATTGACGGGGTCGGTAGTTTTCGTGAATGTAACCGCAACGCCCGTATTGACAAGCGCAGTATCTACACC
>UQFM01000107.1 GCA_900540295.1 uncultured Oscillospiraceae bacterium | reverse complement strand
AGACAGCCACGGAGCAGGGACCTGCGAAAAACTGAAAATTGCCGCCGCCGATTTTCACGCCGCCGACGTCAATGATTGTATCATCGGGATGGAATTTGCGGTTTGCGTTTTTATAAGGCTCTGAAATGCGCTTGACCTTCAAGACAATATCCAAGCCTTCGATAAGGTCGGTGTCCACCTTGCTGGTGTCGCCGATGAGTCCCAGAATGGTTTGGTACGCGCCTGTGACGGTGTGGACAGCTAAGCCCTGATTTTCGAGCCAGTCCGTCAGGGTTTTCACTTTTTTCTGTTCTGCATTGTCTTTTAAAATAACAACCATAGTACATACTCCTTCAAATGAAAACGCCGCAGTGAATTTCACTGCGGCGTAGTTTTAAAATTCATAAAAATCTGAAAGCAACTACAATTTACAGCGAAATTCAACTAACCCTACCAAAAAAGCCGGTAAAGTAAAAGTAAAAATATGCAGCTGTAAACATTTTGTCAGACATAGGAATGTCCTTTCGACTGCTATGATTTTTAATGAAAGTATATTATCACTGCCGGCACCGAATGTCAAGTATTTTTCCGAAAAAGTTTTGTCGCTTTAAAGTGATGCAATTCGAAAGGGACGCACAAACCGTAGGGGGCGACGACCTCGGCGCCCCGCGAAATCTGATGAAACTTCGCGGACGGACAGGGATGTCCGTCCCTACGCGTGCGTCAAATTTACTTTGCGCGATGTGAGATTCTTCGCTTCGCTCAGAATGACAATTTATTGTAAATCCGTAGGGGCGGATGCCTTCATCCGCCCGCCGATGTCTGATGAAATTTTTACGGGTGGACGAGGAACAACTCCCTCAGTCACACACTTCGTGTGTGCCAGCTCCCTCGAAGAGGGAGCGTTAATACGGTTTGCCGATTGTATCGTCCCTACGCGCGAATCAAATTTACTCTGTGCTATGTGCGATTCTTCGCCTGACGGCGCAGAATGACAAGCTTTTTGCGCCCGCGAAATCTTTTTCTGCCGTGCTAAACGCCGATTTTGTCCGCAAAACAGCCCGATACGTTTGATTTTGTACAATCTGCGCACGAATTTTGTAACAAACTGCACAAATGCCTACAATACGCTTGTGAGAAATTTTGATAAAATCGTCAAAAAGCACTTGAAAAATAAAAAATGGTTTGCTAAAATAATCCATATAAGGGAAAGAGGGATTATTTCCGAAACATATTGTGAGGTTATTTTTATGCCGAAAAAAGCAAAATCGGCGGCAACACCCCATGACGTGCCGCTGTATCTGTTCCACGAGGGCAGTAATGCACGTGCTTACGAGTATTTCGGTGCGCACAAAACGGCGGACGGCGTATGCTTCCGTGTTTGGGCGCCGAGAGCCGCTTCTGTCAGCGTGGTCGGGGATTTTAACGATTGGGATGTGCTTGCCGCACCTATGCAGTCTGTACCGCAGAGCGGCGGCGTCTGGGAGCTGACACTGCCGAACATCAAGCAGTATGACGCTTACAAATATAATATTGTGTCGCAGTCGGGCAAGTCGTTTATGAAAAGCGATCCTTACGGCGTACACATGGAAACGCGTCCCGGCACGGCGACCAAATATTATGAGGTTGCGGACTGCTACGAATGGACCGACAGTGCGTGGCTTGCGGCACGGGGGAAAAAGAACATTTATAAATCCCCCGTCAACATCTACGAAATGCACGCAGGCTCGTGGAAGCAGTATGAGGACGGGAATTTCTATTCCTACCGCGCGCTTGCCGATGAATTGGTGCCGTATGTCAAGGATATGGGCTACACGCACATAGAATTTATGCCGCTGACGGAATATCCGTTTGACGGCTCTTGGGGCTATCAGGTCACGGGCTATTTTGCCGCAACCTCGCGCTACGGTACGCCTGCGGACTTAAAATATCTGATTGATACCTGCCACAATGCGGGCTTGGGCGTCATCCTCGACTGGGTACCCGCACATTTTCCGAAGGACGCAAACGGTCTTTACGAATTTGACGGCGAACCGCTGTATGAATACGCCGACCCCAAAAAAGGCGAGCATTATTCGTGGGGAACACGCGTATTTGACTACGGCAGAAACGAGGTTCGTTCCTTCCTGATGTCCAGTGCGGATTTTTGGCTGCGCGAATATCACATTGACGGACTGCGCATTGACGCGGTGGCGTCTATGCTGTATCTTGATTATGACCGCGACGAAGGGCAGTGGATTCCCAACAAAAACGGCGGGCGCGAAAATCTGGAAGCCGTGGAATTTCTGCAAAAGCTCAACGAGAGTGTGTTCCGTGAGCATCCGCACGCGCTGATGATTGCCGAAGAAAGTACCTCTTGGCCGATGGTTTCGCGTCCTGTGTTTATGGGGGGCTTAGGCTTTAACTTTAAATGGAACATGGGCTGGATGAACGACATTCTGCGCTATTTTTCCTTAGACGGCTTCTTCCGCAAATACAATCACGACTGTATCACATTTTCGCTGTTCTATGCGTTTTCCGAAAACTTTGTACTGCCGATTTCCCACGACGAGGTGGTGCACGGCAAAAAGTCTCTGATTGACAAAATGCCCGGCACCTACGAAGAAAAATTTGCGGGGGTGCGTGCGTTTGTCGGTTATATGATGGCACACCCCGGTAAAAAGCTTATGTTTATGGGGCAGGAATTCGGGCAGTTCATCGAGTGGAATTTTGCGCAGGGACTCGACTGGCTGTTGCTCGACTACCCCGCGCACCGCGCACTGCAAACCTATTTCCGCGAAATCAACCGCCTTTACAAAAAAACCAAACCGTTTTGGGAAGTGGACGATTCGTGGGAGGGCTTCTCCTGGATTTCTTCCGATGACAAGGACAATTCCGTCATCGCCTTCCGCCGCATAGACGAGAGCGGCAAAGAGGTCATTGCGGTCTGCAACTTCACCAATGTGGAACGGACGGAATACCGCATCGGCGTCCCGAAAAAGGGCAACTACAAAGTATTCTTCAATTCCGACGATACTGCGTTCGGCGGCGAAGGACGCGGCGACCGTGATAAGCTCCGCGCGGAAGCTGTCAATATGCACGGCTTTGAACAAAGTATTTCTTTGGACTTGCCGCCGCTTTCGACGGTTTATTTAAAGAAAACGCGGTAAACTGTACTTTCCGTTGTAAAATATTTTCCTTGAAGGAGGATTCACTTTATGGCACGTAAAATGGAATGTATTGCAATGTTGCTTGCGGGCGGGCAGGGCTCGCGCCTCGGCATTCTGACCAAGAACATTGCAAAGCCTGCCGTCCCGTACGGCGGCAAATACAGAATCATCGACTTCCCGCTTTCCAACTGTGTGAATTCGGGTATTTCCACGGTCGGTGTGCTGACACAGTACCAGCCCTTGGAGCTGAACGATTATATCGGGAACGGACAGCCGTGGGATTTGGACCGCGCCAACGGCGGCGTACATATACTCTCGCCGTATCAGCAAATCAAAGGCTCGGAGTGGTATAAGGGGACGGCAAACGCGATTTATCAAAACATCACGTTTATCGACCGTTACAACCCCGAATATGTAGCGATTCTTTCGGGCGACCACATTTACAAAATGGATTATTCCAAAATGCTCGACTATCACAAAGAAAAAGACGCCGTCTGCACCATTGCGATGCTCGAGGTACCGTGGGAGGAGGCGTCCCGTTTCGGCTTGATGCTGACGGACGATGACAATAAAATCGCCGAATTTGAAGAAAAACCGAAAAATCCGCGCAGTAACAAAGCGTCTATGGGCTGTCTCTTATACACATCTGACGCTGCCGACGATAAGG
>UQFM01000106.1 GCA_900540295.1 uncultured Oscillospiraceae bacterium | reverse complement strand
GAGCCTTATCGTCGGCAGCGTCAGATGTGTATAAGAGACAGTCACTGTATAACAATATTCTACTAAATTTTTTATATTCGGTCAACCGTTTCAAGTTTTTTTTACAAATTTTTAGCAATTTGTAAGCTTTGCCGCAGGCGTTCCATGCACGGGCAATCCTCTTTCTGACAAATATGCCGATGATGGCAGTGAATGGTGCGTTCGCCGCTTTCACTGAAATGCGCCTCTAACAGAATGTTTTTGTTTTGCTCCACACAGAATTGCTCGTACGTTTCAAATACGTTATGCATAAAACCCCTCCGTAAACTGTTCTCACTATTCAGTATATTCGCAAGCAGACGAATTAAACAGTTGGAATGATTGATTTTTTCGGGGCATATATTTTTTATGTAAGGCAATTTCGGTCTGCAAAGAAAAAGGGAGCGGTTGAAAAAATGACAGGATGGATTTATGCGGCGGCGGTAATCGGCGGTAGTGTGATTTTACTTTCCATGCTGCGGACAAAACGGTTTTTCAGTGCGCTTTTGCTTACGTGTGTGCAAGGCGTTGCCGCTTTTTTTGCCGCGAATTTTGCAGGCGGATTTTTCGGCGTGCATCTGCCGCTGAATTGGGGCCACCTTGCGGTTGCGGCAGTCGGCGGCACTCCCGCCGTGGTTATGCTTTTGCTTTTGAATACATTGTTTTACCGCGTATAGTAACAAGTGCTGACAGGAGTGTTCCAACCCCTGTCAGCACTTGTTTGTTTTAGAATACAGCCGAATAACCGCAATCCTAATTTTTTCTGGTTAATGCAGATATTGAATCAGTCCGATTACAAACAAATGTAGCGGATAGTAAATATAGAACAGCCATTTCATAATGCGGTTTATCCGCGGATTTTTACCGCGTTCACCGTTATACAGCATCAGTATCGGCACACACAGCACAACCGCTGTTTGCAAAAGTCCGTAAATGCCGTCAATTACGAGGCAGTATACCGCCGCATAGGTCAGAACACAGAAAAACATCCAAAGCATTTGGGCTTTGAAATTGCCTCTGTTTGTGCCGATTGCCAAAACGCAAAGCGCGGCGACACAGCTCCAGTCACTCGGAAAGCTGAGTAAGCAAATCAGCACAATCAAAAGGAACTTTATACTGTTTCGGCTGATTTTTTGGCTGTTTATCACACGCAGCATCACGAGACCCCATGCAAGCGACCACATTACGCTTGTCTGATTCAGAAAATTGCCGTAGTAAAACGGAATAAACGACTTCCAATCCGTAAATCCCGTCGAGGCAAAAACGTAAGCGAAATGGGAGATAAAAGCAAATACAAATAACCTGCCTGTGTATTTATTTATATTTTTGGTGTAGTGATAGCCCTCGGCAATAAAGTAACACATAATCGGGCAGGTGATTCTGCCGAAGATATGCATCAAAAGCGGAAGCAGTGCTCTCGGATACCCGGGGAATACCGCCCAAGCCATATGGTCAACAGTCATGGCAAGAATCGCAATCAGCTTAACGGTGTTTGCGTCCAGTTTTTGAAGTTCGGAAGGGAATATTTCAGACATATTTAATTCCACCGTTTGAATACGACAATTTCGGCATCTGCGCCGTTGTCACCGTATTCACAAACCAGTAAGTATTTTTCATCGGCGGCAAGTCCGTAACATCTGTCACTGCCCTTTTTGCAAAGCTGATTTCCGAAATAGATTTTGTCATCTTCCCAAAACCTTACGGCTTGCCCGCTCGGCAGACGGTATTCCAAATTGATAAACGAACCTTTTAATGCATTGAAGTTTGTGACTTCACCCATACCTTCAATATGCAGACGGTTGAACGCTTCCGCAAGTTCCTTTTTAAAATCCTCTAACGCCTGTTTACCGTTTCGGCAGTAACCTGCAGCTATACAGGGCTTTCCGAAAGGCTGTCCGTTTGTTTCGGCACATCCGCCGCAGTCCGTGCTCCATGCACAGGCTTTGCAGTCTGCACCGCAAATGGAATCCTGTTTCACAAAACCATCTCCTTTATATTCAGTATAGCAGAATTTGATAAAAAGACAAGAAGATTGTTGTATGTGTTGTGCTTTGGCGCCCGAAAGTGAACTCCGCCCGAATGCAGACGGATGATATGCATTCGGGCGGGCAAAACCGTTTTTTATTTTTTGTCTGTATTTGACTGGTCTGTGTCAAAGATTTTCCAGTAGATGCCGTCTGCATCATGTGTGGCATACTGTTTTAATTCGTTTAAATCCAGTCCTAAAATGTCAGAAAAAACAATAATTATCCGCAGTTTTGGTTCCACAAGACCTTTTTCAATATTGTAGATGTGTCTTGTTTCTACATCCGCAAGTGTAGCAAGCTTACCTTGTTTCATCCCAAGCATTTTCCGCTTCTGCCGCACCATTTTCCCAAATTCGATTTGAAACGACATATACATTCCCCTTTCAAAGAAATTGTACACGTTATCAATTATCACATATAGGTATTATGTTACTGATTCAGAAAATATTTGGAAAATCGGCGCGGAATCTGATGAAAATTACAGGATGTATGCGCCTTTTAGAATACACAGGAACGGTACTGTGTGGAATTGAAATCGCATACAGGGGAAAGGGGTCTGCAATACCTGCTGGATGTGCAGTTCCGAAAAGTTCTGATGTTTTGGGGCTTTTGGTTTCTTTGCGCTGCTTTTCCGTTTTTAATTTACATTTAATAAAGTTTGTGCTAAAATAGTAACCGAATAATTTTACGGGAGGTGCGTCAGGTGCTTGGCATGTGTGTCGGTATCGATTTCGGGTCCACGTCTACCATTATGTATGTCGGCGGCAAAGGCATTGTGCTTGACGAACCGACCATGATTGCGGTGGATACCGAAACGGGTGCGCCGATTGCCATCGGCAACACGGCGTACACCATCAACGGCAGAACGGATGAAGATATTCGCGTAATCAGTCCTGTGCAGAACGGAATTATTTCCGATTATACGCATGCGGAGCATATCCTGCGTTACTACTTCCAACGCCTTTGCGGAAACAGTATTCTGAAACCGAATGTGATTTTAACCGTACCGAGCGGTGCGACGAATTTAGACAAACGGACTTTTTTAGATGTTGCAATGCATGCGGGCGCGGGTCGGGTCTGTCTCGTAGAGGAGTCTTTGGCGTCGGCAATTGGTGCAGGCTTGAATGAAGATGCGTTTTCGGGGCGGTTTATCGTGAATCTCGGCGGGGGTTCTGTGGATATTTCCGTGGTGACGCGGGGCAGCTTGGCGGTATCCAAATCCGTTAAAATCGGCGGTAAATCCATTGATGAAGCCATACAGAAATATCTGCGTAAAAGCCGTGATATTTTGGTAGGCCCTCAAACGGCGGAACGCTTGAAAATCTGTCTCGGGAGCGCCGTTCCGCGAAAAGAAGAATTGGCAGTGATGGCAAACGGCAAGAGCGGGCTTGACAATATGCCGATTACGTTTGAAGTCACGTCCACGGAGCTGTACCATTGTATTGACGAGCAAATCCGTTATATCATCAGCGGTATTAAGTCGGTGCTGGAGATTACACCGCCCGAATTGGTCGGTGACATTTCCGAAAACGGCATTGTGCTGACAGGCGGCACGTCGCTGTTGTACGGTATGAAAAAGCGTTTGGAAAGCGAAACGGGGATTGAGGTCATTTTGGCGGATGACCCACTTTACAGCTGTGTTGCAGGTGCGGCGGCAATCGTCAAGGATATGGATTTCCTCACCGCGAACGGCTATCGGTTTAAAACGGTGCAGGAATTAAGTTGAAACACGATTTTGATTGCAAAGGAGAAGTAGGGGCGGGAAGATTTCCCTATTAGGGAAAATGTCGCGAAGCGACAAAAGGGTAATGGCAAAGCCGTAACTCCGTGCCTGCCCACAAATTCGCACAAACCCATAGGGGCGAGCACCCCGCACCTGCAGAAAATTTCGTGTAATTTGAC
>UQFM01000105.1 GCA_900540295.1 uncultured Oscillospiraceae bacterium | reverse complement strand
TATACATCTGATTTACCGCACGGCACTGCAAAAATTACGAAAAAGTAACGGAAAAAGGAAGAAAAATAAAATCCGCAAACAGAAGTATTAAGACTTGCGGAACTCTATTGCCGTCTGCGTCACATTCCTTTATACTGCAAGTAAGGTCAGAAAAAATGAAATGCATTGCAGTGTAAAGGAGAATCCATATGGCGGCGGAGTCGGTAAAAGAGAAACGGCAGGAAAATGCCGACGGTATTACCTACCAGAATATGTTTTGGCTGTTTATGCTCGGCAACGTGGCGGGCGTACTGTTAGAGGGCGTGTGGTGTTTTGTACGGTTTCACCGTTGGGAATCGCACGTGGTTACGGTTTGGGGTCCGTTTTGTCTGATTTACGGCGTAGGCGTTGTGATTTTGTATATCGCATCGGCAAAGCTCAAACGGCATAACGTGGCTGTACGCTTTTTGGCGGTGGCGCTGATTTTGGATGCGGTAGAGTATTTCTGCGGTTGGCTGATCGATTACGGCTTGGGGATGAAAGCATGGGATTACAGCGGTGAATTTTTAAATCTGCATGGGCGCATCTGCTTTTTCATGACATTGGTTTGGGGCGCGGCAGGGATTTTGTTTGCGCGGTTCTGCATGCCGACCCTGCAAAAGCTGTTTCAAAAAATGCAGGGGAAAGCTTGGAAAATCGCCTGCGCGGTTTTAACTGTTTTTATGGTTATCAATCTTTCGGTAACGGCGGCCGCAATGATGCGCTGGTCGGCACGGCATGAAAACATTGCGCCCGCTTCCTATACGGAACAGCAAATCGATTGCCGTTTCAACGATGAATTCATGCAGAAAAGATTTATGGAGTGGAGCTTTATTGTATAACTGTATAGCTGAAACCGACAATTTAAAACGAAAACGCCGATTTGCCGTTATCTATATTGTCTATATTTCAAACCCTTTTTTCTACTGTTCCGTGCATTGCATTGCACGGAACTTTTTTCTATAATAATAGATAGCAGAGAAAGGGGACGGCGCGGTGTTTTCTTTTTATCAGATTACGGATTTGCATTATTATGCGGCGGACGTTTTACAGCCGCAGGGCGATGCGTGGGAATACCGCGCCAAATACGACCAGAAGTGCGTAGCCGAAAGCGGCGCGATTTTAGATGCCGCGATTGATAAGCTGTTAGCGGATACCGCAACCGAGGTTGTGCTTATCAGCGGCGATTTGGTCAGCGACGGCGAAAAAGAGGGGCATTACGCCCTGCCCGCAAAACTGCGGCGTTTAACTGACGGCGGCAAGCGCGTATTTGTGCTGACGGCGACGCATGATGTTGCACCCTATCCGCCGTACCCGAAAACCTATTTCGCCGACAGGGGCGAGGTGCGATCCGAGGGGCTGACAAAGCCAGAGCTTTTAGAATTGTATTGGGAATTCGGTCCGAAAGAGGCGCTTTCCGTACACCGTGAAAGCTTTTCGTATGTGACAAAGCTCAGCGAGGATATCCGCCTGTTTGTGCTCAACGATGACGGCGTCGGCTGGGAGCGCGGTTTCCACGGGTATTTGGAGTCGGAATTGCAGTGGCTGCAGGAACAGCTGGAAGCGGGAAAACGAAGCGGCGATATGTTGCTTGCGATGGGGCATCATCCGCTTTTGAAACCGAGTCCCGTATACAGCCCCGCCGATGAAATCCTCGGTGACAATGAAAAGATTGCCGCCCTGCTTGCCGATGCGGGCATCCGCTTTATGTTTACGGGGCATACGCACATGCAGAATATCAGTTATTTTGATTCGCCGCGCGGAAACCGTATTTTTGATATTAACACGGCAAGCTTAATCGGCTACCCGAGTCCGATTCGGAAAATGACCTTGACCGATGAAGCTTTAACCGTCGAAACACAGCATATTGACACGCTTGATTGGAATCTCGGCGGCAAAAGCTATTTGGAATACAGCAAAGACCATTTTGAATTTATGCTGCGGGATATTTTCGATGCCGCCGCGCATGACATCCGTCATTTTTGCGAAATCAGCCAAGGGTTCAGCCTTTCCAAAGAAAAGGCGTGGAAACTGCGCGTGCCGATTGCGGCGGCGGGTAAGCTGATGGATACCCTGACCTTTCAAAAATCGGGACGGCTTTTGCTGTGCGGCAAGAAAATTCCGCACGAGATGCAAAATCGGCGGCTGTGCGATTTTGTGATTGACGTGGTGCGCAATATCTACGCGGGCGATGAGCCTTATGCGCCCGACACGCCTGAATACAAAGCCTTTATGGCGCTGGCAGACCGATTGATGCCGATTTTGCGGCGCGCTTTGAAAACGCCCGACCCGAAAGCCTTTTTAGAGGGCATTTTGTATAACAGCGGTTACCCCGATAACGACGCGGTATTGCCCGTGCCGAAATATACAGCTTAGAAAAGAGGGAATTCGCATGGAAACCTACACACCGAAAAAAGAATGGCTGGCGTACTGCGTCGGCGCGCTCGGGCAGGGCATGGTTTACGCCGTGATGAGCTCGTACATATCCGACTTCTATATGAACGTTCTGAAACTGACGCCGCTGTTCGTGTTGCTTCTGATGTTGCTTGCGCGCGTATGGGATGCGGTCAACGACCCGATTATGGGGTACATTATGGACAGGGCACATCCGAAACGCGGCAAAATGCGCCCCTACCTTTTGTATACCCCGATTCCGATTGCGGTTTTGACCGTGCTTCTGTTTTTCGCGCCGAATCTTTCGGGAACACAGCTGATGATTTATGCGGCGGTCACGTATGTGCTGTGGGGTATGATTTATACCGCTTCCGACGTGCCGTTTTGGAGCCTGCCGAACGCGATGACGCCCAATCCCGACGAGCGCGGCAGTATCATCAGCAAAGGACGTACCGCAAACGGCGTGGGTTCTGCCGTGCCGATGGCTTTCTTTATGGTTTTGGGCTTTGTACTGCCGAAATTCAATTTAAGCGGTACGGAGCTGGAAAAAACAAAATATATGGTGATTGCGATGTTCTGCGCAATTGTCGGCAATATTTTGTTTGCAAGCGTGTACTTTAAGTCAAAGGAGCGCGTGCGGATTCCCGACCCGCCAAAGCGCAAAAAGGGCGAAAAGACGGCGATTGGGCAGATATTCAGCTGTAAACCGCTGATGCTGACCGCCGCCATGGGGATTCTTTCTTCCGCAAGATATATGTATCAGGCGGGCGCGGTGCACGTGGCGCGGTACAGCTTTTACATCGGCAAGGATTTAACGGGGCTTACCGAACTCGAAAAGGAAGCCGCCCTGCAAAGCAATATTTCTTTGGTTTCCACCGTGTTCCAAATCGCAAGCGCACTCGGTATGTTCGGCGCAATGCTGCTGATGCCCGTGCTGTTTAAAAAATTCAACTACAAACAGATTATTATCACCACATCCCTAATGGGTGCGGTTTCCAGTATGATTGTCTGGTTCTTAGGCTATGAACGCTTTTGGCTGTGCGTGCCGTTCTTTGTCATTTCCTGCATCCCGCTCGGTGCAATCAACGTCTGCGCCTTCGCCATGATTGGCGACTGCTTAGACTATATGGAATGGAAAACGGGGGCGCGGCTGACGGGGCTCGGCTCTGCGATTCAAAGCTTTGTCACGAAGCTCGGCAATGCCATCAGCACCAGTTTTATCATTGTGATGTATATGATTGTCAATCTGGACGTTGCGAGCATCAGCGCCAAGGTCACGGCAAACCCGCTGGAAATGGATGCAGGTGTGCGCACGGGTATGTTCAGCCTGATTTCGATTATCCCCGCCGTATCGCTTCTTCTTTGCACCGTACCACTGTTCTTCTATGATTTGGTCGGAGAGAAGAAAGCACAGGTTACACGCGAACTTGCCGAACAGCGCGCCGCCCGCGGTGTGGTGATTGTCGCGGATTGACAGATAACACATAACCGCGTAGGGGCGGATGCACGAATCGCCCCTACGCGCGGGTTTGCAC
>UQFM01000104.1 GCA_900540295.1 uncultured Oscillospiraceae bacterium | reverse complement strand
CGAGATACTGATCGGTCTCGTGGGCTCGGAGATGTGTATAAGAGACAGGGTGGTGTCCGCTTCTGTGCAAAGTCTTGTGCGGCGTTTGGATAAATTTCAGCCAAACGACTTTGACATGATTATCACGGACGAGGCGCACCACGCGGCGGCGCAGTCCTACAAAACGATTTACGGATATTTTAAGCCGCGCATACATATCGGTTTTACGGCGACCCCGAACCGCGGCGACAGCGTCCGCTTGGATGATGTGTACGAGGACATCATCTTTCAGCGCGATTTGAAATGGGGCATTCAAAATGGATATTTGTGCGATATTCATTGCCTGCGCGTGGATGTAGGCTATGACATCTCGGGCGTGGCAACCCGTATGGGCGATTACGCCCCCGGCGAGCTTGCCGCCGCGATGGATAAGGATTCTCTCAATGACGCGGTGGCAGAAGCCTATCAAAAATATGCCAAAGGCGCAACGCTGATTTTTGCGTCCTCCGTACACTGTGCTGAGGAGATTGCAAAGCGTATTGACGGCGCAGTGTCGGTGACTGCCGAAACGAAGAACCGACAGGAGATTATCGAGCGCTTTACAAGGCGGGAAATTCCGTGCCTTGTCAACTGTATGATTTTCACCGAGGGAACGGATATGCCGCTTGTGGAAACGGTGATGATTGTGCGCCCGACGAAGAACAGCAGTCTGTACAGTCAAATGGTCGGGCGCGGTTTGCGCCTGCATCCCGACAAGGAAAAACTCATTTTAATCGACTGCTGCGGCGTGACGGGTAAAGCGAGCCTTTGCACTGCGCCGTCGTTGCTGGGCGTGGATTTGGACGCTGTTCCCGAATCGCAGAAGGCTTTCATTGAGGGCGATTTATTCGATTTGCCGCAATTGGTCACACAGTATGCAGACTGTCCGCAGTCTTGGATTCAGAACGTGAAAATCGTGGATTTGTGGGCGAAAGCGCAGAGCTATGATACGCACAATCTGAATTTCTTCAAAATGCCCAACGGCGATTTGGTGCTTTCTCTACCGCAACGCAGACGGATTGTGCTTTCCGCACAGGACGAGCTCGGCAATACCGTGTGGAACGGGGTCAAAATACCGATGCAAAGCGCGATTGACGGCGTATACCGTTTCTTACAGCAATCCGAACCCGAAAATGCATATATTTGGGATTTAACCAAAGCCAAACGGTGGGGGTGTGCGCCCGCGTCGGACAAGCAGAAAGCATATATTAAACGGAAAAAGGTAAAGGTCGATACCGACAGCCTTACAAAGCTGGAAGCAATGCAAATCCTGAATCGGGTGATGTACCGTCCGTGAATGTGTTTAACGAGAATAACCCGTATGGGTATCAGCTAAATATCAACCATCCGAAAGTACATGAGCTGTACAGAGGGTATATGCGGTGGAAGGAGTTGCCGTCGCACTTTCCGCTTTCGGATGCGGAACGATTAGAATTTGAAGAAATGGTGCTTGCCAAACTGAAAGGGGAATTTCATGCGTGAAAAATGTGTGTACAGATGTCAGCGCTGCGGAAAAGTACTGTTTTGTGTGCTCTCGGACGGTGCGATTGAAATTAAGCGCGGCGAACAGGTCATTAAATTTACAAACAGCCGTTTCTCAATGGAAGTGCTTTGCGGACGCTGTAAGACAAAGAATACATATATTTTTTCGGAGGATGTTTATGCAAAAAGGTAAATATTTGGAAGGTCAAATCGATAATCTTTGTAAATATGTGAATTCCGTCGGTTTTCATGCGCATAAAAACCACCCTTTGCGCACGGTAAACGGGACATATCTTGCGGGCGAGCCGTATGATTATGAGATTTTTGCACGGAGAAACGGCGAGCCGTATCATGCGTGCTTTGACGCGAAAGAGTGTATGGGCTTTTCTTGGCACATGCAGCCGAAGGATGTGAAGCAGGCAGACGCCCTGAAGCACTGTAAAAACGCAGGGGTGGACGCGTTTTTTTTAATCTATTTCGTACCGCTCGGCACGCTTATCAAAATCGATGTGGACGATGTTATTGAGATTTTAAAGGAGAATTGCAAAACCGTTCCAAGTACATGCGGTACGCCTTGGGATGTGCAAAGTCTGATTGATGAAATCCGAAAGGGGAAAGCGATTTGAACCCATATGTATACAGTCAAATCAAAGAACGGCTATCCATGGCAGAGGTTTTGGCGCATTACGGTTTTGCCGTACAGCGCGGCGGGATGCTCTGCCCGTTCCACAGTGAGAAAACGCCGAGTTTTAAGGTCTATCCCAACAGTTTCTATTGTTTCGGATGCGGTGCGGGCGGCGACGTGATTCGATTTGTGTCTATGCTGTTCGAGATTTCGCCGAAAGATGCGGCAGTTAAATTGAATACAGACTTCGGGCTTGGGCTGCCCGTAGACGGCAAACCGAATTACCGCGCAGTCTTACGGTATGAACAGCAAAAGAAAGACCGTATGGCACTGCAAAATTTTACAGAAAAAGCATTGCGCGTGCTGTGTACGTATCACCGCTTTTTATGGATGCAGAGAAAAACGCCCGACCCGAACAACCCCGATTTTGTGCTTTCGCTTTTGGATTTGGACAGAATCGCGTACAACATAGATTGCTTAATTGAAGACCCTGAAGGATACAGAAATACGAACGGGAAAGAGGTGGAAAAGCTTGCAAGGGAACTTGACCGAAGAGGCATTACAACAGCTGTCCGATGATGAATTGATTGATGCGATGGACGAAAACGCATTTTTCCTTCATGAGCCGTATGTGCGCGTTTTTGAGTTTGAAGACCGACTGGAAAAAGCACGGTATCTGGAGCGCCTGCGTTTTAAGGCAAAGAAACTCGGTATGCAAAAAGCGTTTGAAAGCTATCTTCGCGAACATCAGGCGGACTATATCGATAAAACCAAAGACGGCGCATACAACAATACCCATTTCACTGACAGTCCGATTCCGTCCCTGCGTTGCGGGGCGTGGGAGGCGGACGATAAGGGCGTACGCAAAGAGAATTTGGGTACAGCCTGTACGCATCCGATTGTTCCCGTAGAACGGCTGTACAACCTTGATACGGAAACCGAAAAGCTGAAGTTGGCGTTCTTCAAAGACAGGTGCTGGCAGTATGTGACGGTTGACCGTGCGGTGTGCGCCGACAAAAGCTCTATTGTGAAAAGCCTTGCTAACCGCGGGGTGGAAGTCACCTCGAAAAATGCGGGCGCATTGGTGGAATACATATCGGATGTGGTCACGTTAAATCCGCAGGATATTCCGCGCCGTGATTCTGTGAACCGTATGGGCTGGATTACCCCGAAAACCTTTATGCCGTATGATGAAAGCATACAGTACGACGGCGACCAGTCTTTCAGCGGGCTGTATGAATCCGTTGCGCAAAAAGGCGATTTTGACGAGTGGACGGACTACTGCACTCGGCTTCGTGCCGAAAGTATTTATCTGCGTCTGCAAATGGCGGCTTCGTTTGCTTCACCCTTGCTTGAAAAGATACAGGCACTGCCGTTCATTTTTCATCTTTGGGGCGGTACGGGGACGGGCAAAACCGTCGGGCTGATGGTGGCAATGTCTATATGGGGCAATCCGCGTGTCGGGAAACTCGTTCGCACCATGGATATGACCGTGAACAATATGGCACTGATTGCGTCGTTTCTCAATTCTCTGCCGTTTGCAGGCGACGAACTGCAAATCATCAAACGCCGCTGGGGCTCGAATTACGACGATATTGTGATGTTTCTCTGTGAGGGCGTTGACCGCGGGCGGAATACTTCACGCTCTACATCGGAACGGCTCAAAACGTGGAACAATGCGTTTCTGTTCACAGGGGAAGAGCCGATAACCAAAACCAATTCGGGCGGCGGTGTAAAAAACCGTGTGATTGAAGCGTATGTAGAGGACAAGGTCGTATCCGACGGCAATTCGGTTGTGTCATTCGTCACAGAGCATTACGGCACGGCAGGGGCGGAATTTATTCGGTATATTCAAAAAGCCGATATACGGGCGCTCAGAAAGCGTTACAGCGAGCTTTTCAAAGCCTTGCT
>UQFM01000103.1 GCA_900540295.1 uncultured Oscillospiraceae bacterium | reverse complement strand
ATACTGATCGGTCTCGTGGGCTCGGAGATGTGTATAAGAGACAGCCTCCTTTCCGCAATTCTATTTTAAATGTTTTTCCGTCTGTGCACAAACTCTAACATCTTGCACCCCCCCTGTGAATTTTAGATATAATTCCCCAAATCCAAAAAGCCACGAAACAGCAGATGCACTGTTTCGTGACTTTTATATAAAATTTTCTCTGAAAGTACTGAAAATGCCTGTTTTTTTATTTTCACAAAATAGTTGCATTATATCACACAATCGTATAAAATGTGATATATAGCCACAAATAAGGGGGGTGATTATGTTGAAAGTTTGTAGAACTCTGTTTTCTGTCACAATTTCTATACTGTTACTGTGCTTCGGTGTGGTTACCGCCGGCGCGCACAGCGGCAGGACTGATTCCAGGGGTGGGCATAAAGATAATGTTCATGGCGGATATCATTATCATTGCGGCGGGCATTCTGCACATCAGCATCCGAACGGGGTGTGTCCGTATAGTGCAAAGTCTTACACAGCGAATACACAAGCCGCAACAGAGCGTGAAACGGCTACCGAGACGGTTACGGATACTGCAATACAATCCACAGTAACACAGCCAAGTACAACAAATAAGGTCATTCCTACGGTTTCTTTTCAGTCTGATGATTTAACAACAAACGTTGCCGCAGACGGAGATAAAGCGGAAGGCGGTAACAGCGGTGCTGTCCTTGGCTCTCTTGCCATTGTGGCGGCAGGCGCGGGGATTGGTACATTCATTTACAAAAAGAAAAAGTAATTTTCTCTTTTTATGAAAAAGTAATATGCAAAAAAGAACCGTATCGGTTGTTACGATACGGTTCTTTTTCTGTAAGTTTATGGTGTTTTCTTAGTTACCGAAAGTCATTAACAGGAAACCTGCGGCAACGGCAGAGCCGATAACACCTGCAACGTTCGGTCCCATGGCGTGCATCAAAAGGAAGTTAGAGGGATTGTATTTTCTGCCCTCGACCTGAGAAACACGCGCCGCCATCGGTACAGCGGAAACGCCTGCCGAGCCAATCAACGGATTGATTTTTCCCTTGGTAATCACGTTCAGCAATTTTGCGAACAATACGCCGCCTGCGGTAGAGAACGAAAATGCAAGTAAGCCGATGATAATAATTGCAATCGTTTTGAAATCCAGAAAAGTTTTGCCTTCGGCGGTTGCACCGACAGTCACACCTAAAAGAATGGTGACAATATTGCAAAGTGCATTTTGTGCGGTATCGCTCAAACGGTCGGTGACGCCGCTTTCGCGGAACAGGTTGCCGAGCATCAGCATACCCAAGAGGGGGGCGACGGACGGCAATATCAAAACGCAAAGTACGGTAACAACGATGGGGAAAATGATTTTTTCCGCTTTGCTTACGGTGCGGAGCTGATCCATTTTGATTTCCCGTTCTTTTTTTGTGGTCAACAGCTTCATAATCGGCGGTTGAATCAACGGAATCAACGCCATGTAGGAATATGCCGCAACAGCAATCGGTCCTAACAGATGGGGCGCTAACTGTGAAGTCAGCCAAATTGCCGTAGGTCCGTCCGCACCGCCGATGATGGCAATTGCAGCGGCTTCTAAGGCGTCGAATCCCTCAAACCCGGGAATAAATGTAATCGCTTTTGTGGCGATGGCAATGAGGAATGCAACGTAAATACCGAGCTGTGCCGCCGCGCCGAGCAAAAGGCTCATCGGGTTTGCAAGCAGAGGTCCGAAGTCCGTCATCGCACCGACAGCGAGGAAGATAAGGCAGGGGAATATACTGGATTTTACACCCGCATAAATCAAGCGCAGGACGCCCGCATCATACCAATGCGCACCTTCGACAACTTCTCCTTCATAAGAGGACATCATCAGCGGGTCGGCCATGATGTCGGGGTAAATGTTGACAAGCAACATGCCGAATGCGATAGGCAATAACAGCAGCGGCTCGAATTTTTTGACGATTGCCAAATACAAAAGTGCAAAAGAAACCAAAATCATGACCCAGTTCTGCCAAGAAAGCGCAAGAAAACCGGATTCCTGAAAGATTTCCACAATTGCGTTCACAACTGACATTATTATTCAAGCCCCCTTAACCGATAAAGGCGAGAACTTCGTCGGTTGCAACAGAACTGCCTTTTGCCGTGACAATCTTGTTGACTGTGCCGCCCGCGGGCGCGACGATCTCGTTTTCCATTTTCATAGCTTCCAAAATAAACAGCACATCGCCTTCGGCAACTGTTTTCCCTTCGGAAACATTCACGCTCAGAATTGTGCCGGGCATCGGAGATTTGACGGGTGTGCCGCTTCCGGATACGACGGGAGCGGCGGGTGCCGATACAGGTGCCGCGGCGGGTGCAACAGGTTCGGCAACAACAGGCGCAGACGCGGGTGCGACGTTTGTAACAATGGCTTCTTTCAGCTCATCGACTTCTACTTCGTAATCAGTACCGTTTAAGGTGACAATATATTTCATTTCGATTACCCCTTATTTTTCAATAGCTTTAATAGATTTAAACAGCAAACGGTTCAGCGGTATACCGCTTTCGTTACTGACGATTGCCATAATGACGGCGGCGGTTTTCTCATCTACATTATAGAGGTCTAAATCGCCTGCGCTTGCGCTTTCGGGCAGTGCTGTGCCGATGGGCTTGGACGGTGTTTCTGCCTTTGCTTCGGAAGCGGCGGAATCCGCCTTTTTGCCGCTTTTCTTTTTCGCCGCACCCTCAACCGCACGAATACCTTTGGAGAGCAACAGCACCAATACCGCAAGCAGTGCAAGTACCAGCATAACCACTACAATACCTGTAATCGAAATGTTGAGTGCCTCGCCGATGGTAATATATTTTTTTTCCGCTAAGGTGAGAATCGTATTGAGCATAGTGTTTCACCCCTTAGTCTACACGCTTGATTGCGTAGGAGAATGTATTTTTCTTCCGTTCCTCGCGCTTATCAAAGAACGCTTCTGCCTGTGTCGGGAAAGCGATATAGGAAAGCACATCTTCGTCACTCTTCGCTTTGTCGCCGATTTCCTGTTTTGCTTTTTCAAAGCCGGGTTCTAAGGTGTCTGCAAAACGGCAGGTAATGGGTTCTGCATCGCCGAGTACCTTCTTCTGCAAATCCTTGTCAATTTCACCGGGGGCTTTGCCGTATTCGCCGCGAATGTATGCCTTAACTTCTTTGGAAACATTCTTATAGCGTTCGCCTGCCAATACGTTTGCCGTCGCCTGTACGCCGACCATTTGGCTCATAGGTGTGACCAGAGGCGGGTAGCCGAGGTCTTTGCGGACTCTCGGGGTTTCTGCAAGCACTTCGGGAAATTTATCCATTTTATTCTGCGCGGTCAGCTGTGCAACGAGATTCGAAAGCATACCGCCGGGAACCTGATAGTTCAGCGCGTCTGTATCTGTGGAAAGCACAACGGGATTGAGGTTGCCGTCTTTCAAGAATTCATCTTTAATCGGCTTGAAGAAGTCGTTGATTTCTTTCAGAACGTCCATGTTCAAATCGACTTCGTAGCCCTCTTGCTTAAGTGCATATGCCATGGTTTCAGTCGGCGCCTGTGAAGTACCGCCGGAGAAAGAGGAGATAGCGGTATCAATGACATCACAGCCCGCTTCCACAGCCTTTTGCAGGGTCAGCATACCGAGACCCGTGGTGGAGTGTGTATGCAGAATAATCGGCACTTTCACATTTTCCTTGAGGGCTTTTACGGTGTCATAAGCTTCCTGCGGTCCCATAATGCCCGCCATATCTTTAATACAGATGGTCTGACAGCCCATATTTTCCATATCTTTGGCAAGCTTAACATACGCTTCCAGGCTGTGAATCGGGCTTTTCGTGTAGCTGATTGCACCCGAGGCGATAGCGCCGTTTTTCAGGGTCTCGTCAACGGCAACTTCGATATTGCGCACATCGTTCAGCGCGTCAAAAATACGGATAATATCAATGCCGTTTTCAACGGACTTTTTCACAAACATTCTGACAACATCATCGGGATAGTGCTTGTAGCCCAGCAGATTTTGCCCGCGAAGGAGCATTTGCAGTTTTGTATCGGGGCATTTTGCACGGATTTTGCGCAGTCTCTCCCAAGGGTCTTCGTTTAAGTAGCGAAGGCAGGAGTCAAAGGTTGCGCCGCCCCAGCATTCCAGTGAATAATAGCCCGCTTTGTTCATGGTTTCAAGAATGCCCTCGAAACGCTCATAGGGCAGGCGAGTTGCAATCAAAGACTGATTGGCGTCGCGCAGTGCGGTTTCGGTGAATTGGACTTTCATACGTCTTCCTCCAAACAGTTAAAAATGGGTATTTGCAAAAGCCAATTTTCTTCCAAATTAATTGAAATTATACCTGTCTCTTATACACATCTCCGAG
>UQFM01000102.1 GCA_900540295.1 uncultured Oscillospiraceae bacterium | reverse complement strand
TCGGTCTCGTGGGCTCGGAGATGTGTATAAGAGACAGATAATAACAGTAATGATTATTGTTATTGATAGGGAAGGACGGTTCAGATGCCGCAGGTCAGAAAAAGCCGACAGCGCGATGCGATTCTATGCAATCTGCAAAACCGCTGCGACCACCCCACGGCGATGGAGCTGTATCTTGCCGTGCGGGCGGAAATCCCGAATTTAAGTCTTGGCACGATGTACCGTAACTTAAATACGCTGTGTGAAAGCGGGCAGATTCTGCGCCTTTCCGACGGCGGCGAAGAGCATTACGATGCCACTGCGCACAGCCACGCGCATTTGAAGTGCAAGTGCTGCGGCCGCTTTTACGATTTACCCGATTTAGACGATGCGTTGGAACATTTGCCGCAGACGTCCGCTTATGCGGGCGAGATACACGGCTGTAACTTGATTTTTTTCGGCGTCTGTACGAATTGTTACAGACAAACCGAACAAAATATATAATGTAATTTCATTTATTGGAGGAATTGTCATGAAAAAATTTGTTTGCCCCGTTTGCGGTTATGTCCATGAAGGCGATACCCCGCCCGAAAAATGCCCCCAGTGCGGCGTGCCCGGTTCGAAATTCAATGTAGTAGAAGAGAATTCCAAAACCTGGGCGGCTGAGCATGTTGTCGGCGTTGCCAACGGCGCTCCCGAAGATATTATGGAAGGTCTCCGTGCAAACTTCAACGGTGAATGCACCGAAGTCGGTATGTACCTCGCAATGGCACGCGTAGCGTTCAGAGAGGGCTATCCCGAAATCGGTATGTATTGGGAAAAAGCCGCTTATGAAGAAGCAGAGCATGCGGCAAAATTTGCAGAGCTGCTCGGCGAAGTGGTTACTGACAGCACCAAAAAGAACCTTGAAATGCGCGTAGAAGCCGAGAACGGTGCAACTATGGGCAAGTTTGAGCTTGCAAAGCGCGCAAAGGAAGAGGGCCTTGATGCAATTCATGACACCGTGCATGAAATGGCACGTGACGAAGCACGCCACGGCAAAGCTTTTGAAGGTCTTCTGACCCGTTACTTCAAATAATTCGTTTTACCTTTCGCTTGAAAAATAAAGTAGGCACGCGGTTCTCAAAAAGAGCCGTGTGCTTATTTTTGTATATGCGGGTGTATGTGTATACGAAACGGAGATGAGCGATAGCACGTGTGATGCGCACAGTACGTAGAGGGCGATGTAGATTCCCTTTGCAGGGGAAATGTCGCGAATCGACAAAAGGGTATGGCGAAACCGTAACTCGGCGCCCCGCCAAAGCCTGATGAAACTTCGCGGACGGACAAGGATGTCCGTTCCTACGTGTATATCCAATTCACTTTGTGGTGTGTGAGATTCTTCGCTGTCGCTCAGAATGACAAATCGGATATAATTTGCAGCAATGCCGCTTTTTCATTCGGACAGCGTTCTTCGATAACGGCGCAGAGCAGGGCTTCCAATGCGGCGCAAATGGTCTTGCCGTCCGTCATGCCGATGTTTTTTAAATCATTGCCGTTTACGGCAAGCTGTTTTAAGGAAAAGCATTCGTTATTTGTGAGAATTTCCGTAAGAAGCGCATCCATTTTTTGCAGTTTTTCGTCTATGGCGTGCGGTTCGGCTTTGCCGCGGCAGTCTGCACGTTTCATATCCATAAGCGCACGGTAGTTATCCACGCCGATTTTCGACAGCAGTTTTTTTGCCTGTACCTTAGTTACGGCGGATTTCGTGTCGTGAATCCGAATCCGTTCGGTTACGGTTTTAACGGTACGGTTGTCATACCGAAGCCGCCGCAGAATCGGCTCGGCAATCTCTGCGCTTTTTTGTTCGTGCCCCTTGAAATGGTCTGTGCCGTCAGAATCGGTACGCCGACAGGCGGGCTTGCCGAAGTCATGAAAAAACATACAAAGGCGCGGGATTTCCGAAGGCGGAATATGCGCAACCGTTGCCAGCGTATGATGAAACACATCCAAACAATGGTATTTTGTGTTTTGCGGACAGCCGACCAACGGGCGCAGTTCGGGAATGAAAACCTCAATCACCTCGTGAAACCGCTCTAAAATCTGTGGGGCATTTTGTCCGCAGAGGAGTTTTCCGAATTCTGTACGGATGCGCTCTTTAGCAACGGCGGATAAAAGCCGGCGGTTACGCAAAATGCTGTTGGCGGTTTCCGCTTCCAATGTAAAGCCGAGTACAGCTGCAAACCGTATCCCGCGCAAAATCCGCAGGGCGTCTTCCTGAAACCGCTTGTCGGGTTCACCGACCGCGCGCAGGATTTTGTTTTGCAAATCTGCTATGCCGCCGAACCAATCGACAATGCCGTCTTTTTCGTTCCAGCAAAGCGTGTTGACCGTGAAATCGCGCCGCGCAAGGTCGTCGCGCAGAGAACGCGTAAAAGCTACACTTTCGGGGTGGCGTGCGTCTAAATACGCGCCGTCTACCCGAAAGGTCGTAATTTCCAACGGCATACCGTCTAAAATGACGGTGACTGTGCCGTGCTGTAAGCCCGTTTCAATCAGACGGTATTCCCGAAACACGGCTTCGGTTTCCTCGGGGCGGGCAGAGGTCGTAATATCCCAGTCATCAGGTGCGTGCCCCAATAAACTGTCCCGCACACAGCCGCCTACGGCGTACGCTTCAAACCCGCTGTTTTGCAGCAGGTGCAAGGCGGTTTTCACTTGTTCGGGGGCTTTAATTTCGGACATTATTCGTCCCTCTTTCGTGTAATACTCTATAAGTATTCTACCACAACACCTTCCCTATTTACAATAAAAAAGAAATCGGGTATACTAATTTCAGTTGAATGGAGTGAAAATTAAAAATGGAACAGGCAAAAGTTGACAGAATCAATGCTTTGGCAAAGAAATCCAAAACCCCCGAAGGCTTGACCGAGGCGGAGAAAACGGAACAGGCGGTATTGCGCCGCGAATATGTAGAATCCTTTAAGCGCGGACTGCGTGCACAGTTAGACAATACCTATCTTGTGGACGAGCACGGCAATAAGCGGAAATTGGAGCGGAAACCGAAATGAGCGGGGAATTGAAGATTGGCAGATACCGCCATTTTAAGGGGTATGAATATGCGGTGATTGCTGTTGCAACGCACAGCGAGACCCTTGAACCGATGGTCGTGTACCGTGCGCTGTACGGTGACGGCGGCGTGTGGGTGCGTCCGCTTTCTATGTGGCGAGAGACCGTGGAACGCGACGGTACGAGACAGGAGCGCTTTACATATATCGGGGAAGCATAAGCCGTTCAAACACGGAAAATTGTATTTTTACAGCAAGAACCGCTTCGTTCGTTTGGAACGGAGCGGTTCTCTGTGGTTGATGTGGGAATACGTTTTATCCGTAATACGCATACGGTTCGTGTTCACGTTCACACATATAGGGGCGTTTTTGTAAAACCTTTTCCTCAGCGGAGCGAATTGCCCATTTGGTAAGCTCGGGTACATCGTCGTGTGCGAGCGCTTCGGCAATATCCATCCAAAGGATTTCACTGTTTTCTTTGTCGCAGGGGCGGGCTTCGCCCGAAACGTATTCCGTGCGGAATATCAAATACCAGTCCTTTGCATTTGTCCGCACACCGACAAGTCCCGTCGGGCGCACCAAAACGCCCGTTTCCTCCTGCGTTTCGCGCACCACGGCTTCCTCAACGGCTTCACCGATGTTGATGTAACCACCGGGCAAAATTAAATATCCCTTGCCGTCACCGTAGGTATGCCGACCCAAAAGAACTTTCCCGTCCCGCAAAACAACGGCGGCAACGGACTTGCCCCAGTCTGTATTACCTGACTCCATACCGCATACCTCTCTTTCCAAAATGGATTACAGCCACTGTATAAAGGCGGTTTTATCCCCTGAATTATACCCCGCTTTTTGATAGAACCGCAAGGTTTCCGCATCTTTTGCACCTGTTAACAGCATCATTTTATAGCAGTTGCAATCTATTGCGGTCTGTTTGGCTTTTTCCAAAACCGCCGTGGCGAACCCGCGGTTGCGGTAATCCTTATGTGTCACGACATTTTCTACAAACGCATACGGGCGCACGCCGCGCGTCAAATTCGGAATAATCACGCACACACAGGATGAGACCAGCTGACCGTTCTCTTCCGCGACAAAGATGTGATGATTTTTATCTTCTGTAATTGTTTGCCAAGTGCGTGCAAGATATTCCGTATTGTCGGGAATTTTGCTTTCGTGCAGATGCAAATACAGCTCCAACAGCGCATACAATTCATTTGCACGGATTTCACGGACAGTCATAGAAAGTCACCTTCTTATTATTGCATTGTGTGATGCGGGAGCAAACTCCCTCAGTCACGGTTGCGCTATCAAATTTACTCTGTGCCATGGGAGATTCTTCGCTGCGCTCAGAATCTGTCTCTTATACACATCTCCGAGCCCACGAGACCGATCAGTAT
>UQFM01000101.1 GCA_900540295.1 uncultured Oscillospiraceae bacterium | reverse complement strand
TACTGATCGGTCTCGTGGGCTCGGAGATGTGTATAAGAGACAGCGTTCCTACGGTCAGCAAGACCCTGTTGTGGCGTTCCGTATGGAAAGCTTCGATATGTTTGACGAAATGAGCGCGTCGATTCAGGAAGGCACCGTTACAGGAATGCTTACCGTGGTTCTGCGCACCGATGCAGAGGTGAAACGCGAACAGCAGGTGAAAATCACAGGGACTTCGGGCGGTACAGACGGCAGTGAGAAAAAACAGCCTGTCCGCAAGGCGAAAAAGCCCGGCAGAAACGACCCCTGTCCTTGCGGCAGCGGCAAAAAATATAAGCATTGCTGCGGGAAAGACGAATAATCAGCACACGTAAGGCACAGTTAAAAAGAGGCAGACCATTAAACGGTCTGCCTCTTTTCAGTTTATTGAAGATTTATTTCGCGTATAGAGATGTTATAATCAACAAACCTCTTAACGCTCCCTCTTTGAGGGAGCTGGCACACACGAAATGTGTGACTGAGGGAGTTGTCCTCGTCCGTCCGTGAAGTTTGCACGAAACATATTTGATTCGCAAATTGTAGGGGCGCGGAATCCCTCCACCGCGCTCCTACGGGTAAATCGTATTTTATGAATTTACAACGGTTTCTTCTGCCTGTTCCGCTTCCTGTGCGCGGCGTTCCTTCAGTTCCCGTTCCACCTGCGCTTTTAAGTCTTTCGGATATTTGATAAATAGTTATACTATATTGTAATTGTAAATGAAATACAGACTTGTAAAAACAGAAAAAAGTTTGTACGAAGCGACAAAAAAGCCGCCGCTTTTTCGGTATATTGCCCGATAAACAAAAATCGGGGCACAGCGTGACCTGTGCCCCGAACGGGATAATTTCAGTTTTTACAGCAATGCTTTGCGCTGTTCTTCAGGCGAAGCGGGGTGCAGGTAAGACGGTGCGATATCGAAAATCGTCTTACAGCCCGAAAGCCCGTCTTTCTGCATACGGTATGCCGCACGGGCGAAAGCGACCAAGACGCTCGACGTAAATCCGGGGTTGGAATCCAACTGAATTTTGTATTCCACCACGTGCTTCTGTTCGTTCGAGAGTCCCGTTGTGCCTGTGCGGAACACCACGCCGCCGTGCGGAATCCCCGCGTGGTCGCGTTCTAATTCCTCTTGACTGATGAAATGCACTGTGGTGTCATAATCCGCAAAGTAATTGGGCATCGTTTTGATGGCGGTTTCAATCGCCGCCTTGTCTGCACCGTCCTCGGCGACGACAAAGCATTCTCTTGTATGTTTTTCACGCGTCGTCAGGTCGGGATTTTCACCGTTTCTGACCTGTTCAAGCGCCGCTTCCACGGGGATGGTGTACTGCTTGCCGTCTTTGACGCCGGGGATGCGGCGGATGGCGTCGGAATGCCCTTGGCTGACGCCTTTGCCCCAAAATGTATAATCCTTGCCGTTCGGCAGAATCGCCTGCCCGTACAGACGGTTCAAAGAGAACAGACCGGGGTCCCAGCCGACCGAAATCACGCTGATTTTGCCGTGCTCGCGGCTGACCGCGTCTACCTGCGCGAAATGTTCGGGGATTTTTGCGTGGGTGTCAAAGCTGTCCACTACGTTGAAATATGCCGCCAGCTCTGCGGTTTGCGTCGGCAAATCGTTTGCACTGCCGCCGCAAAGAATCATCACGTCAATTTTGTCCTGCATATTTTTCGCGTCACTCCACGCATACACGGGAATACCCGTCGCGGTTTTCACGCTCCTGGGGTCACGGCGCGTAAATACGCCGACGGTTTCCATATCTGCCGCACCGCGCAGTGCGCTTTCTACACCGCGTCCCAAATTGCCGTACCCGGCAATACCGACTCGAATCATTCTTTATCACTCCGTTTATGATGCTGTATTTTTTTAAAACGATTATATATTTTAGCGTGTGGATTTACAAAAATCAAGTATTTTTTTCGTTTGATTTTTCTGCATCCCGAATCATACGCTCCAATTCCTTCGCGGCGACGCTCAACGGTCTGTCGGTGTACTTCAAAAAGCAGACATGGCGGGTAGGCACGGGCACATTCAACTGTATCGGCAAAACGGTGCGGCTGTCTGTTTCCGTCAAAAATTCCTGCGGCACGAAGCCCACGCCAAGATTGCTTTGCACCAACGGCAGAATTTGATCTGCCGTTGCTGCTTCAATATCGGGCGCAAAGGCGAGTCCGTTTTGCAGAAACCATTGTGCATACAGTGCATAGGTTTTGGTTTGTGTGCCAAGCGATATAATCGGATATTTTGCAAGTGCTTCAAGGGGGATAGGCTGCTTTGTCAGCTCGGAAAAGGCTGTGCCGCAAACGGCGATTTCACGAATTTCCTTAACATTTTCCACATACAGCGTCGGCTCTGTGCCGACAGGTGTTGTGGCGAGCGCGAGATCTGCCAGACCGTTTTTTAAGGTCGCGATTGCCTGCGGCGTGGTGTGATTGGATACCTTCAGTCGAACTCTCGGGTATCGCTCCCGATACGTCTGCAAAACGGGCAACAGGAAGCACCGCAGTGCAACCTCGCTTGCCGCAATCGTAACCGTGCCGCTTTGCAGGCTGTTATCCATAGCGATTGCTTTTTCGCCTGCCTGAATTTGTTCAACGGCGATTCGAATGTGCGCAAACAGGGCTTCGCCCTCAGGCGTCAGCCGAACGCCGCGATTGGAACGGATAAACAGCGTGCAGTCGAGCGAATGTTCCAGATTTTTGATTGTGCGCGTAATATTCGGTTGATTGCGCATCAGGGTATGTGCCGCTTGTGTGAAATTTCCGAGCTTTGCTACGTGGTAAAACACCCGATAATAATCGTAATTGACGTCCATATTCTATAATCCTTCATATCATTTTCGAATCTCAATGATATCAATCATATATTTTACACATTGAAACATACGAATTATAATAGGAACACATTAAATTGTCAATGGTGGGAATCGAAAATGAATCAGGATTTAACAGTAGGAAAATCTTCTAAAGTACTTTGGAAATTTTGTCTGCCACTGTTCGGCAGTATTCTTTTTCAACAGCTTTACAATATAGCCGACAGCTTTGTCGCCGGAAAATTTGTTGGGGAAAATGCTTTGGCGGCGGTTGGCAACAGCTATGAGATCACGTTAATTTTCATCGCATTTGCTTTCGGCTGCAATATCGGTTGTTCGGTGATTGTATCCCAGCTGTTCGGCGGAAAGAAATATACAGAACTGAAAACCGCCGTGTATACAACGCTGATTGCAGGCGGTGCGCTTTGCGCCGCTTTGATGGTGGTCGGCGCATTGTTTTGTCCGCAGCTTTTGCAGCTGATTCACACCCCTGAAAACGTGTTTGCGGATTCAAAGCTGTATTTAGACATTTATATTTTGGGATTGCCGTTCGTATTCTACTATAACATTGCAACGGGTATTTTTTCGGCACTCGGCGATTCCAAAACGCCGTTTTGGTTTCTCGCCTGTTCCTCGGTTGCCAATATTGCGGTGGATATTCTTTTTGTCACCGCCTTTCATATGGGGGTGGCAGGCGTTGCGTGGGCGACCTTCTTATGCCAGGGCATCAGCTGCATCCTTGCAGTTGTATTTGTTTTTCTGCGACTTGCCAAAATCAAAACCGATATGCGTCCAAAAGTGTTTTCTTGGAAACTACTCGGCAAAATCGCCGCAGTTGCAGTCCCCAGTATTTTACAGCAAAGCTTTATTTCCGTCGGCAATATTTTGATTCAAGGCATTATCAACAGCTTTGGTTCTGCGGTGATGGCAGGGTATTCGGCTTCCATTAAGCTTAACAATCTCGTGATTACGTCGCTGACCACAATCGGAAACGGTATCTCGAATTTTACAGCACAAAATATCGGCGCGGGCAAACTGCTTCGCATTAAAGAGGGCTTTCGCGCGGGACTGCAAATGGTTTGGATTTTGTGTGTGCCGCTGACACTTTTATATGTATTCGCAGGCAGATATCTTGTATACATCTTCCTCGACAATCCAACGGGAACAGCGATGGATACGGGTGTTATGCTATTGCGCATTCTTGCACCGTTCTATTGTGTAGTTGCCGCGAAGCTGGTTGCGGACGGCGTTTTGCGGGGCGCGGGCAAAATGCGGCAATTTATGGTCGCAACGTTTACAGATTTGATTTTACGTGTGGTACTCGCAAAGATACTTTCGGGTATATTCGGCGCAGCCGGGATTTGGATGGCGTGGCCGATTGGCTGGAGTATAGCAACAATATTGTCCCTGCTGTTTTACAGCCGCGGAGAATGGCGAAAGATAAAATAAACAAAGGCAGGCATCGACCATTCGATACCTGCCTTTGTTTACGATGCAATCAAATATACCCATATTTTTTACGGTTCCCGCCTAAAAACAGAAGCGTTACTGTGAAAGCCGCGGCTTCTGCGGCAACAATCGACCACCAAATGCCGTCCAATCCCCAAAACAGCGG
>UQFM01000100.1 GCA_900540295.1 uncultured Oscillospiraceae bacterium | reverse complement strand
GGGCTCGGAGATGTGTATAAGAGACAGCCGCCGCGGCTATCGCCCATTAATCTTGTACAAATCAAACAATAATGCTTGTAAACGCAAAAAATATTTGTTATAATTTATATATTCTTAGAAAACAGGGGGACTGCGCTATGTACGGCTTGATTGACCACAAGGATGAAATCAATCGGCTTTTGTCGCGTTACGGTGTAAAATTCGGCATCTATAAGCAAAACGAATTTCACGAGCGCCTGTTTCCGTTTGATACTATCCCACGTATTCTGACAAAAGATGAATTTGCTTTTTTGGAGCGCGGGCTTACCCAGCGCGTTTTGGCGCTGAATCTGTTTTTAAACGATATTTACGGCGAGAAAAAGGTCTTGCGTGACGGCGTTTTGCCTGAGGATTTTGTGTACCGTTCCACGGGATTTCTGCCGCCCTGTGAGCATATTATCCCGTCTAAGCGGGTCTACAACCATATTTCGGGTATCGACCTTGTGCAGGGCAAGGATTTAACATGGTACGTTTTAGAGGATAACCTGCGTATTCCCTCGGGCGCATCTTACCCGATGATTGCGCGCAATTTGTGCCGCCGTGCGAGTCCGTCCACCTTTCAGAATAACGCTGTGTTTGACAACCGCACATACGGCAAAATGCTTAAAAAAGTGCTCGACGATGTAAATCTCGGCGGCATCAACGTGATTTTAACGCCGGGTCGGTACAATTCCGCCTTTTTCGAGCATTCCTACCTTGCCGAGCAAACAGGTGCGGTGTTCGCCATGCCGCAGGATTTGTTTGTCGAGGGCAACGTGTTGTATTACAGTGAGTATTCGGGCACGCGCCGCCGTGTCGGCACGGTGTATCGCCGTATTTCCGATGAATATTTAGACCCTATGACCTTCCTGCCTGATTCTCTGCTCGGCGTGCCGCATTTGCTGGACGCATACCGTGCGGGGAATGTAGCAATCGTCAATGCGCCCGGCAACGGCGTAGCGGACGATAAGGGACTTTACTATTTCGTACCCGCTTTGATTCGCTATTATCTCGGTGAAACGCCGATTCTTGAGAATGCGCCGACCTTTTTGCCGTATTACGAAAAGGATTTACACTATGTCTCGGACAACCTCGAAAAACTTGTCATTAAAGATGTTTCCGAATCGGGCGGCTACGGGGTGCTGTTCGGCTCAAATCTTTCCGCGCACGAACGGGAAGCACTGCGTGCGGCGATACGCGACTGCCCGCGCCGATTCATTGCGCAGGAAGTGATTGATTTTAAGGACTTGTCCGTATTTGAGGACGGCAAGGTAACCGCACGCAAAGCCGATTTGCGCGCGTTCGTGCTCTACGGCGATGATATATCCGTCTGGAAAGGCGGTCTGACGCGCTTTGCACGCGAGGCAGGCTCTTACGTCGTCAATTCTTCACAGGGAGGGGGCTTTAAAGACACATGGGTATTATCTCGATAAAATCCACCGACAACCTGTTTTGGCTCGGGCGGTATGTGGAGCGTGTGTTTACCACACTCAAAATGTTCACTGAATGCTATGATTTGCTGATTGATTCCGATGAAAATGCCTATATCGACTTTTTAAATAAGCTGGGCATTCCGAATACCTATGCCTACAAGCAGGACTTTATTACAAATTTCCTGTTCGATGAAACCAATCCGAACTCGGTTTTAAGCACCATGCTGTCCGCATACGACAACGCCGTGGTGATGCGCAATGAAATCAGCAGTGAAACAATGTCCTATATTCAGCTGGCGGTAAATGCCATGCACCGCGGGAAAGAAAGCTCCGCGCCGATGTTAAAGCTGCAAGAGGTGTTCGACTGTATTTTTGCCTTTTGGGGTTCGGCGGATGACTATGTGGAATCCGAAACGACCCGCAATATTTTAAAATTCGGCAGAAGCGTGGAGCGAATCGACTTGTATACGCGCTTTTCACAGCCCGCGGAGCTGATTCGCAAGGAATTCAGCATTTTGTTAAACCGTCTTTACAAGGTCGGCGTGGAGTGCAATATTGGGGCGATTGACCGCTTAATGAAAATCATTTTGGAAAAAGAGGACTTTGAAGCGGACAAGTTTACGATTCAGCAGGAGCTGGCACAGCTGTTTGTGACCCTGCCTGCCGATGTATATACGCATTTGTAAGGGGGCGCACGTATGGAACGTCTGGAATTTTCCTATTCTATGAAAATCGCATTTTCCGCACCCGTGGTGCGCCACTGCTTTTCTCTGCGGTGTCTGCCGTTTTCCAATGCGTATCAGCGCGTGTGCGAGCTGTTTTTAGAGGTATCGCCGCACAATGTGCTGACCGAAACCGCGGACGGCTTCGGCAACCGTATTTTGACAGACCGTATTTCACAAGAGCATACGGATTTTTCCGTATATGTCAGCGGTGTTGCGGAAGTGGAGAACGCCGCGAAAGAAAAAGAGGCATTAAACGGGATTTATAAATACCCGTCGCAGTATACGCACTGCGGTGCGCGCTTAAACGGGGTTGCGGATATTTGCCGCGCGCAGTGTACCGGGAAAACGCCGACGGAAATTGCGGGCGTTGTGATGGCGGAACTGCGCCGCCGCTTTACCTATCAAAGCGGCGCAACGAATGTCCAAACCACCGCTGAGGAAGCGCTGACAGGCGGCAAAGGCGTTTGTCAGGACTACGCACATATGCAAATCGCCGTATGCCGCGCACTCGGCGTACCCGCACGCTATGTCGTCGGGATGCAGGAGGGTACGGGGGAGACCCACGCGTGGGCGGAGATTTACGACAACGGCATTTGGGTCGGTATTGACCCGACCAACCATAAGTGGGTCGATGACCGCTATCTAACCTTAAGCCACGGACGCGATTTCGCCGACTGCGGCATCAACCGCGGACTGTTCATCGGCGGCGGTACACAAACCCAAACCGTAGAAGCCACCGTGCGTGTGGTGAAATGAAAGGCTTTCATAAACCTCGTGTAGGGTCGGCGTTCGCGACGACCCGTCAAAGTCTGATGGAATTTTACGGACGGACGAGGACGTCCGTCCCTACGCGCATCAAATGCACTTCCTGCCGTGCGAGATTCTTCGCTTTGCTCAGAATGACAGATTATCACAAACCGTAGGGGCGGATGCCCTCATCCGCCCGAGCAAGGGTGGATTTTGTACAAATTAAACGGCAATCCACATACCGTAGGGGCGAACTGTGTTCGCCCGCAAAGTTTGATGAACATCTACGGAACGACACAGAGGTCGTTCCCTACGCGCTTATCAAATATACTCTCTGCTGTGTGAGATTCTTCGCTCTGCTCAGAATGACAAATCGGCACAGCCCGTAGGGGCGTGCATTGCGCGCCCGAACGCGGACGACCCTAAAAACGATTGGAGAACCATATGCAAAACATCGGTTATTGCGGCAATCATTGTACATATTGTTTTTTCACAGCGTGCAAAGGGTGCAGAAACGGAGATGCCTGTTATTCTTACGCGGTTTTGGAAAAAAACAAAAAATGCCCGAACGCCGTTTGCTGTACAGAAAAGGGGCTGGACGGCTGTTGGGACTGTGCAAACGTATTGCATTGCCCCATCGGATTTTACTCTTCCGGCGAAAACGATGCGAAGGCATATGCTTTGTTCATTCAAAAATATGGGTATCAAACATACACGAAAACGGTAGAAAGGCTGATTTCCAAAGGATACGATTACCCAAAGCAATTTAAGCAAATTAATGATGTGCAGAAAATTTTAAAGATTTTTGAAGAGGAGACGCAATATGGGAAATGAAACGTATGCGCTCGGCAATGTGATGGTGGACTGTGCCGATGAAAAAGAATTGCAAAATTTTTATGCAGAGCTGTTGGGGTGGGAAAGAGCAATCCTGTTTGCGCGTCCTGCCGTGAAAAGTCCGAACGGTATTGTATTTTTATTTTGTGAAGAATCGGATTATGTGCCGCCTGTTTGGCCCGAAGAAACGGGAAAACAGCAAAAGCAGATGCACTTCGACTTTCAGGTAACCTGTGTTGCCGATGCGGTCAAACACGCCGAGGCTTTGGGCGCGATAAAAGCCGCCGAGCAGTTCGGCGGCGATGCGTTTGTAACGATGTTCGACCCCGCAGGGCATCCGTTTTGCCTTTGTCGAAAAGACACCTATTAAAAAATACCGAAAAACGCCCTGCAATCTCAAAAAAGATTGCAGGGCGAAATTTTCTGTAAACATCCCCGCCCGACCGCACACGGCAAATAGTAACCTGCAAATAAGCAGGTGGGTGTCTATCCTTGGGTTTAGTGCTCCCAACGTCCGCAAAGAATGCGGGAGGTCTGCACACCGCCTCGGAAATCCGACTCCCAAATAAAACGTGTTGGGTTAATATTGTACCGTGCGTTTCTCGCATCGGGCAGGTGGTTTTTGCTTATATGATTTTGTCGGCACTTGTTATTCTTCCTCTTGGATGTCGTAAAATTCGGAAAGGCGCTCTTCAAAAATACTGCCGATTTCATTGAATTCCTCGTCGTCCTCAATCGGCTCTAAATCTGTCTCTTATACACATCTGACGCTGCCGACGATAAGGCTC
>UQFM01000099.1 GCA_900540295.1 uncultured Oscillospiraceae bacterium | reverse complement strand
GAGATACTGATCGGTCTCGTGGGCTCGGAGATGTGTATAAGAGACAGATTTTAGAGACCATCAATATGATTCGGGCGGAGAATCTCGACATCCGCACCATTACCATGGGTATTTCGCTTTTAAGCTGTGCGAATTCGGATATTCACACTTCCTGCGATAAGATTTATGAGAAAATCTGCCGTCAGGCGGAGCATCTGGTTCAGACGGGAGAAAACATTGAAAAGGAATACGGCATTCCGATTATTCACAAGCGGATTTCCGTCACGCCGATTTCCATGCTCGTCGCGGCAAGCGGCGGCGACCCCGTTTTATATGCAAAAACGCTGGAAAAAGCCGCGCAGACCGTCGGCGTCAACTTCATCGGCGGCTATTCGGCATTGGTACAAAAAGGCTTTGCGGCAGGCGACGAAGCTTTGATTCAGAGCATTCCCGAAGCACTCGCCGAAACAGAGCATATTTGCTCAAGCGTCAATATCGGCTCAACAAAGGCAGGCATCAATATGGATGCAGTCGCCACCATGGGGCAGATTGTACGCAAAGTGGCAGAGATTACAGCGGATAAGGGCTGTATAGGTCCGGCAAAGCTCGTTGTATTCTGCAATGCACCCGAGGACAATCCGTTTATGGCGGGTGCGTTTCACGGCGCGGGCGAAGCGGACTGCGTAATCAATGTCGGTGTTTCGGGTCCGGGTGTGGTACGTGCGGCACTTGAAAAAATTCCCGACGGCAATATTACCGATGTTGCCGACACCGTGAAAAAGACCGCGTTTAAAATCACACGCGTCGGGCAGTTGGTTGCCAAAGAAGCGGCGAAGCGCTTGGGCGTGCCGTTCGGGATTGTAGATTTGTCCTTAGCCCCCACCCCGGCAGTCGGCGATTCCGTAGCGCATATTTTGGAAGAAATGGGCTTGGAGCAATGCGGCGCACACGGCACCACCGCGTGTTTGGCACTGCTGAATGATGCGGTCAAAAAAGGCGGCGTGATGGCGTCCTCACACGTCGGCGGACTTTCGGGTGCGTTCATACCCGTTTCCGAGGATGCGGGTATGATTGCGGCGGCGGAAAACGGTACGCTCTCGATTGAAAAATTAGAGGCAATGACCGCCGTCTGCTCGGTAGGCTTAGATATGATTATCATCCCCGGCGACGCAAGCGCGGAAGTCATTTCGGGCATTATCGCAGACGAGGCGGCAATCGGTATGATTAACTCCAAAACCACCGCCGTCCGCGTGATTCCCGCCATCGGCAAGAACATCGGCGATACGCTGAATTTCGGCGGTCTTTTGGGTTACGGTCCTGTGATGAAGCTGAATACCGCTTCCCCCGCGAAATTCATTCACCGCGGCGGCAGAATCCCCGCCCCGATTCAAAGTTTGAAGAATTAAATTTTGTAATATTACAGAGAAGCACCAGCCTGCGGCACTGAAACGCAGGCTGGTGCTTTTGCAGTTAAGAGGCGTTGCAAAAAAAATGTCATTCTGAGCGCGTAGGGACAGCCCTCGCGGCTGTCCGTTTCCGGGCGCTGGGTGCACGCCCCTACGGTAGATGCGTTACCGTTTGCTTTGTGCAAAATCGCGCTTTCCTCGGGCGGGCGTGGATTTTCTCCGAAAACAGGCACCCTTTTGTCTGCTTCGCAGACATTTCCCCTATCAGGGGAATAACCCGCCCCTACGGTTTTGTATAAACCTGTCATTCTGAGCGAAGCGAAGAATCTCACACGACACAGAGTGCATTTGATTCGCGCGCAGGGACGGACATCCTTGTCCCTCCGAGAAGTTCCACTTGATTTTGCAGGCGATTCGTGAATCGCCCCTACTGGATTGTTCGTTGCCGTTTATTTTTGGTGAAATCCAACCTTGCTCGGGCGGGCGTGGAAGCCCGCCCCTACAAAGTTTGCGGAAATTTTGTCATTCTGAGGCGCAGCCGAAGAATCTCACACCACACGGAGCAAAATTTGACCGCATTGTCTTAACTATTTAAAATCCCTCGATATGTCATACAGCGTAACGCCTTTGCTTTCGTATTCACGAAGCAATTCCTCTGTCAGCGGCACAAAACAGATATGGAGTTCGAAGGCGTCTGTGATATAGGCGTACACCCCGACACTACCCTGATAGCAGAGCGTTTTGACACCGTAACCAGGTATGTCAAACGGGAAGCGGCACACATTCTCCTGTACAGACTGTTCGAGGATTTTATAAGTATCTCTGCACATCTTATAAGTGGCATTTTCAAAAAACGCACGCATAGAATGCTGATACAAATCCTGCTGTAGCCTCTGCATTTCTGTTGAAGCGTGCAAATGAAAAACTAATTCCGTTTTCCACACATTCTGCGCTGTGCCGACTGTATAAACAGAAACGGTCGGGCAGTTCGCTTCCGTCGTATTTTCGGTAAAATCCCAACGTACCCGTTCGCCGTTGTCGTGTACATTTGCATCCGCATAATACCGTTGCCATTTTTCCGCCGGCGGGAAATAGTGCATATGCTTTTCATGGTAAAAATAGCCGTTGAAACTGTTGATATACACGGCAGGCGGCGAGGAAAAGGTCAACATACCCAACTGTGCGTCCCGTTGCACACGCGTATCAAAATATACAATGTCTGCCGGTTCTGCAAACTGCGGGTCAGACAGGCGTTCTGCGATTTCCGAGCCGTACATATTCGCATAACCGCGTTCGCCGCAGTCCACCATATTGCCGTCTAAATCATAAAACATCCAGCTTATCGGCTCTAAGGAAGGGTCGTCTTCCAACGGGTCGCTCCCGCCGCTTCCGTACCACTCGTGCCCCAAATGTTTGCCGTAGAAAAGCGGATTTTTATATTGATAGTAATCCACATTCTTATCTAAAAAGCTGTTGACGCTTGCGACCATTTTGATGCCGTTTTTTTCGACAACGTGTTCGGGGGTATGCGCAAACACCATGAACACAAAGAAATAAAAACCGAATACAAGCACACCCGCTATAGACGCGAGGTGTATGATATTGCGCACAAGGCAAAGCAAAAACGGTTTGTTTCCCCGTTTTTCTGTGTATGCATATAATCTAAGGTTTATAAAAAGCAGGAAAATGACAATACCGATTGCGCCGAGTACGCATAAAATTTCACGGGGTACCGTGCGCAAAGTCCAATCTGTTCCTTTTTCCACAATACAGACAACCGCGCCGCAAAGCAACAAAACGGCAAGCGGAACACAACCCCAAAAACGTTTGCAAATATGCAGAAAAGCGGTTCGTATACGGTTTTGCATTGTTCTCCCTCCTTTTTTGCCCCGCGTCAGAAGAAAACGGTTGTGCAGATTTTTGCGGGCGAGGAATCCCTCCACCGCTAACGCGGTTCCCCTCCCTTTAACAAGGGAGGCGTTGTGAATCTCCCCTACGCTGGCATCTCTTACCCTGATAAAACGAACCGCATAATTATTGCACCCAAACGGCTTCATATCCGTTTATCTTATCACCGCGGATTGTGATATTGTAAGACGAACCGAATTTTGCTTCCAAAGAAATCGGGGCTAAGATTTTTGTATATTCTTGCGGGTAATCAAAATCCATTTTCGGTTCGGTGCAATCGGTTATGACTTTAAACTGCAATGACAAATTTTTTGTATCAGACGGATTTTGAAACATTTCTCTCGTGAAGTTTTGGATGATTAATTCGTCATGTTTTAACATGGATTGATTCGCATTTCCAATGCCGCTGATTCCCGATTCATCCTCGGTACTGTATGCAATAACAATTAAACCGATATCCTCTTTTGTGTCCAGCTGTATGCGCAGGGATATTGCTTGCTCCGCTTTACTGCATCCGAACAAGGCGAAAATACAGAATAAAACAGCTATTGCAACCATAGAGATACTGCATTTTCTTTGATTCATAATTTTACCCTCTCCCGTGTCAGGCAAAAGCCGATGCTCCCAATCAAAAAAATCGGTACTGCCCGAACAAACAGCCATTCAAAAGCGTGAAAAGCAACGCCGACAACGGCGGCTTCGGATACACCGAAAGTCCAACCGAAATAAAAGCCTGTTATTCCAAACCACAAGAGCCAAACGAACCGTTTCATTTTTCTGTTTTCTCCTCTACATATTCCAAAATATCGGACGGCTGGCAGTCGAGGGCGCGGCAAATCGCATCCAATGTGGAAAAGCGAATCGCTTTCGCCTTATTCGTTTTTAAAATCGACAGGTTCGGCAAAGTAATGCCAATCTCCTCCGCAAGGCGCGTGGCGCTGATTTTGCGCTTCGCCATCATAACATCTAAATTCACAATAATCGCCATATTGCACTCCTTATACCGTCAGTTCGTTTTCTTCGCGTAGTTCAATCGCACGCGCCAAAAGCTGGTCAAGCACGGCGCACAGCAAGGCGAATATCAGCGCACAGCAGGTCACCAACGCGCCGACTGCATAAATAATCGGACGCTGTGCACCGAGTCCCAGCATGGTAAGCGTTCCCGCAAAATACCAAACCGAAACCGTCAGCGCGCAAATCCCCGCCCGCCGAAAGGCTGTGCGGTTTCGCTGTGAAAACGGTTCGCTGTCTAAAATCGAACCGCAAATCTGCACACCTTCATGCAGTGCGATATAGAACGGCACAGCGCTTACATACGCAAAAATCAGAATCGGGATTTTTAAATAGCTGAGCTCTGTGTAATGCCTGTCTCTTATACACATCTGACGCTGCCGACGATAA
>UQFM01000098.1 GCA_900540295.1 uncultured Oscillospiraceae bacterium | reverse complement strand
GAGCACGTCCTTGGTAAGGACGAGGTCACCAGTTCGAATCTGGTTAGCAGCTCCACGAAAAACCCGCAGAAAACCTTGTAAATCAAGCTTTTCTGCGGGTTTTCTCTTTTCCTCGAAAATATCAAATATCCGTGAAAAACAGTAAAAAACAGGGGCTCTCTTTTTCGGTTGCTAACAAAATTGCGCGAACAGACAATGCAAAAGCCCTCAAACGGGGGCTTTTTATGCTTTTAGTTTATCGAATTCTTTTTGCAGTTCGTCAATTTCAAAATGCTCATAATAATTGACGGCTGTGGAATAATCTTCGTGTCCCATAATTTCCTGTAAAACTTCGGGCTTGATGCCTGCAGCGGAGGCGAGAGATGCGAAGGTGTGGCGCGTACAATACGGGGTGAGCCTTGGCGGATATTCTTTAGAGTATGCCTTTTGTCCTTTTGGAAGTTCAAGGATGCCAAGCTCCAACAACAGAGGATAGAATTGTCTGAAGCGGAAGTTTTTCAAATCCATTTTGCCGCCGCTTTGGTTGGTGATTAAAAATCGGTTTAAGGAAACGACTTTTACAGAGGTTGTGCCTTTCGTATACCAATCTTCTATGTAAGGCTTGATAATTGGGTGTATCGGCACTTTTCGGTTCATACCTGCTTCTGTTTTGCTTCCGCCGATGATATACCCTTTTGTCAGATTGACGTTATCTAACGTAACGGAAAATAGTTCATTCGGACGGAATCCTGTATAAATAAGAGTTAGAATAATGCGGGAACGTTCATCTGTATCGTGCTGTCTTAAAAATGCGATTTCTTGTTTTGTGAAGATGGCGCGTTCCTTTTCGTTCCCAGCGTACAGAATACCGAAAAATAAAAAAGAACCCCGAAAGGCTTGCAAAATCAAGCTTTTCGGGGTTTCCTTCGTGGTGAGCCATCGGAGATTCGAACTCCGGACACCTTGATTAAAAGTCAAGTGCTCTGCCAACTGAGCTAATGGCTCATATAGAAAAGCGGCTTATGGGTAAAACCGCTTGCTATACGATTAAGTGTAACCTTATTTCAGGAACAGCAGAAGCAGTGTAGCGGCAAAAGAAAGTACAAAGAAAACAATTGCAATATATCTTGTGACTTTTGCCAAAATAGCTTCTTTGGTTCTGCTTTTATTTTTACCGAAGAAGGTGTCGGAACCGCCTGCAATCGCGCCGGAAAGACCGCCCTCACGGCTTTTCTGCATCAAGACGATTGCGATTGTGGCAATCGATGTTAAAATCAGCAAAACACCGAGAATAATTTCAAGAGCGCTCATATTTCAACCTCCGTTCGATACCGATAGTTTTTTCAGTGCTTTGGTATTTTATCACAGCGCTAAAAAAAAAGCAAGACTTTTTTCATCTTTTTTCAAAAAGACGTATTTTTTTTGTTTTTCTGCATAGGATATTGTCAGCAAAAGCTCCTTTTGATTCTTATGCGTTTGCAAGGTTGGCTTTTGCGCCGTCTGTGTTTTTTAACACAGACGGTTTTTTTGTGAATCTGTGCGTGTGAAATAGTATTTTGTTATAACTGATGCAGAAAACAGTCGGTGGGGGGATTGAAGATTTTTAAAGATGCGCTTTTATAGCGGACGAGAATCTTTGGCGGTGAACGGTCTGATGAACAATTTACGGTTTTGTTTTTACATCTGAGCACATCATGTAATCAGTCTGTTTATCTTCGAAAAACGGCAGTCCTTTCGTGTACTTGAAATTTTTTATAAACCGTGATACAATATTTTTAATTATTTCCCGCGATAACCGTGGGTTGAAACTGAATTTATATCGGGCGGGTACGGGCTTTGTTCGTCCGTCGGATTTTTGCGGGGCAGACAAAATGTGGGACATGCTTTACAAAAACATATATTTTTTGGGGCTGAAAAGCGGATATATGCTGCACAGATTTTTCCGCTGGGGACTCAAAAAGATAAAAATTCCGCTGAAAGCGGTCGGCACTGTATTTACAGCGATTTTTTTCATGGCGGCAAAGCTCTTTCAGAAAGCATCGCAGACCGTTTTGCAGGAGACAAAGGATTTGTTTTCCGATATGCGGCAGGTTCGTTCGCGCATTATAGATATTTGGAAGCATAACCGAAAAGATATTCCGCGGATTTTAAGCGTATACATACGAAAGGCGCTGGGGCGTCACGGGATTGTATTCCGTGCGGCGCTCAATGTCGGACTGCCTGTCATTGCATTTGCGATTTTATGTGTTACCGTCAGCAGTTATTCGGGGCGCACTTTGGCGCTGGAGGTAAAATATAATGACGCCGTTATCGGCTATGTGGAGTCCGAAGCGGTATATCATGATGCGCAGGAGCAGGCGGCAAGCCGACTTGCATCGGCGGCGAAGGCGGAGGCAACTGCTAATTTGGGCTCGGCAAGCTACGCGATTAAGCCCGTGAAGCTTTCGGAAATTACGGACGCGGCGCGGCTTTGCGATACGCTGATTGAACGCAGCAGCGGCAAAATCACCAATGCCTGCGGGATTTATATTGACGATAATTTCCTGTGTGCCGTAAAAAATGAAACAGACGCGATGACGGTGTTTGACAGCATCCTGCGGAATTACAAAACGGATGATGCCAATGCGGTTGTCGGTTTTGTGGAAAATATTTCTTATGTGCAGGGGCTGTATCCCGACAGCACGGAAACGGTATGGGAAGCCGATCGGCTTTCCCAGCAGCTGTCTTCCAAAAAAAGCGCGGCACAGTATTATACGGTAGAAACAGGCGATACGGTGTCAGGCATTGCTTCCAAGTTTTCGCTGACCACCTCGAAGCTGTATGAACTGAATCCCGGGCTTTCCGAGACGATTAAGGTCGGGCAGCAGCTTTTGATTTCGCGGGAGGTCAGCTATATTCAGGTGCAGGTCACTAAAACCGAAACACGCACGGTGTCCGTGCCGTTCCAAACGATTCGGGAAGAGACGGCGAGTCTGTATGCGGGTACAAAGCGCACCAAAACCAAGGGCGTTGCGGGCGAGCAGGTGATTACGGAGCTTGTGACTTATGTGGACGGGGTGCGCACCTCGGCAAAGGAAGTTTCGCGTACGACCACGCGTGAACCTGTAGATGAGGTTATCCAAGTCGGTACGAAAAAGGCTTCGTATTCGGGCGGCAGTTATTCGGGACCTGTGACCAGCTACGGCGGACGGTTCATTTGGCCTGCTATCGGTGCGAATTCGGTTTCTTCACCGTTCGGCGGCAGGCGGAATCACGGCGGCATTGACATTGTAAAGCCCGGCGGACGCAGTACGGGCGCGCCCGTTGTCGCGGCGGGCAGCGGCAGAGTGGTTGTCGCGGGCCGTCATTCCAGCTACGGAAACTATGTGGTCATTGACCATGGCGGCGGCGTGCATACGCTGTATGCGCACATGCTCAACGGTTCTTTGCGGGTTTCCGCAGGACAGCAGGTTTCCGCAGGGCAACAGCTCGGCAATATCGGTTCTACGGGCAATGTCACAGGGCCGCACCTGCATTTTGAGGTGCGCATCAATGGCAGACGTGTGAATCCCATGCCGTATCTCGGGCGGTAATTTTATATGAACAAACGCACCCGCCGTTCGGCGGGTGTTTTCATAAAAGAGGTGTTTGTATGCAATTTTTGTATCTTCTGATTGTAATTCCCGTGTTGGCGGTGCTATTCCTGTTTTTGCTGGCATTCGCTGTGGAAAAAACTGCGTTCGGCAAGCGGTGCGAGGGCAATCCGTATTTGCAGTACTTTACCGCGGCGGATTTCCCGAATCTGACCGCCGAGCCTGTGGAATTTACGGGAAACCGCGGACAAAAACTGCGCGGGAACTTGTATGCCGAATCGGGCAGGCAGGATTTTAAAGCTCTGTTGGTGTTTGCCCACGGGATGGGCGGCGGACATTTGAGTTATACGACGGAGCTGGACTTTTTTGCAAAACGCGGGTATCTGGTATTGGCTTACGACAATACGGGGACAATGGCGTCTGAGGGAAAAAGCCTTGTCGGAATGCCGCAGGCGGTTTCCGATTTGCGCTGTGCTTTGAATTTTGCGAAACAGGATGCGCGCACCAAGGATTTGCCTGTTGTGCTTGCAGGGCATTCCTGGGGCGGGTACACCGTTTGCCGTGTACTGTATTTTCATCCGCAGGTCAAGGGCGTTGTTGCGTTTTCCGCACCCGACGATGTACCGCGGCTGCTGTGTGCGCAGGCAAAAGCGCTGACGGGCAAAGATCTTGCCTTTTTAGAACCGTTTCTGCGCATGTATGAGCGGCTTCGTTTCGGCAAGTCTGCCGCGATGCGCACAGCGGAAATTGCGGCGCAAACGGAAATTCCCGTTTTCCTGCTGCACGGCGAAAGGGATACGGTTGTTGTACCCGAGGACGCCGCCGCAACGCAGGATATTTTAAAAAACCGCAAAAATATACAGGTGCGGCTGTACACGCAAAAACAGCACAATGTGTATGCGACCGTCGAAGCGGAGCAATATATTGCCGATGCGTTCGCGGAACTCGGCGTACTTTCCAAGGATACGGCACAGGCGGATAAAGCCAAGGCGTATGCCGAAGCATTGGATTTTCGGAAAATGTGCGAAGAGGACGGCGAAGTGATGGAGACTGTCGCCAAATTTTTGGATGCATGCTGTGAAAATTAAATTTATATCATTCTGCGCGCGTAGGGGATTCGAAAAAACTTGTCATTCTGAGCGTAGCGAAGAATCTCACATAGCACAGAGTATATTTGATTTTCGGTAGGACGGGGTGTGGGTCTCCGCCGCGGAATTTCGTCAGATTTTGCGGGCGCGCGATGCACGCCCCTACGGGTTGGATACGATCTGTCTCTTATACACATCTGACGCTGC
>UQFM01000097.1 GCA_900540295.1 uncultured Oscillospiraceae bacterium | reverse complement strand
CACCGACCGAGCCGGCAGGCGAGAACGCTGACCCCTACAATTTGCGTATCAAATTAATTTTATGCAATTTTCGCGGACGGACAGGGATGTCCGTCCCTACGCATGTATCAAATTTTCTTTGTGCCGTGCGAGATTCTTCGCTAACGCTCAGAATGACAATTTGATTTCATGCCGTATAAAATTCTTCGCACACATTGACAATAAAATCACAAAAATTTATATTGTACATACACACAACATATGGTATAATTATATAATAAGTATGCCTATATGGATTCGGCGAAACGGAGAAGGAATAAAATGCAGACACAGCAGGAAAAGCAGGATTTAATTATCGGCAGAAACGCCGTTACAGAGGTGCTAAAGTCAGACCGTACAGTGGACACCTTGTATATCCTGCGTGGGGAGAAAAATCCTGCAATCACACGTCTTGCCTCAATTTGCCGTGAACGCGGCGGCGTGGTGAAAGAGGCAGACCGCAGAAAACTCGATACACTTTGCGGCGGGGCAAACCATCAGGGCGTTGCGGCGTTTGTTGCCGCGCACGAATACGCAACCTTGGAAGACATTTTGGAATATGCCCGCCAAAAAGGAGAAGCGCCCTTTGTCATTGTTTGTGATGAATTGGAAGACCCGCACAATCTCGGTGCAATTATCCGCACGGCGGAGGCGGCGGGGGCGCACGGTGTTGTGATTCCGAAACGACGCAGTGCATCTCTGAGCTTTGCCGTCGGCAAAACCTCGGCGGGGGCGCTGGAATATATGCGTGTCGCGCGTGTTGCAAATCTGCCTTCGGCATTGGATACGCTGAAAGCCGAGGGCTGTTGGGTATACGGTGCGGATATGGACGGTGAAAATTACCGTCAAACCGATTTTTCGGGCGCGGTTGCACTTGTAGTCGGTTCCGAGGGCAAGGGAATCGGGCGGCTTGTACGCGATAAGTGTGATTTTATCGTATCCTTGCCGATGCGGGGTAAAATCAACTCCTTGAACGCCTCGGTGGCGGCAGGTATTTTGATGTATGAAATTTCGGCGCAAAGAGACGGCGCGCAGAAATAATATAGAAAGAAAGGAGCGATACCGGCAAAAGGACGCCTTTTGCACGGATTTCGTATCGCAGGGAGATTTGTATGGCACAAGATGATATTTTTTCCGGTCTTTCGGTGGATAAAATCCTTTCCGACGTGAAATCATTGCATGGGGAAGATGATTTAAGGCTTTGGTCGCTTGACGATGTGGATAAGCTTTTGACCGGTAACGCACCGACGCAATCACATACGGCTTCGGAAGCACCTGCCGAGGCAGAGACGGTGCAGGAGAAAGTACCGCAGACACAACCGTCGGGGGTTTCATTAAAGGCGGCGGCAAAGCATATACAAAAGCTTTCGGAAGAAGAGATTGCAGCGGCAGAACAGGAAGAAATCATTCCCGCGCTTTTGCCGAGTGCGATGATGCCGAGTGAATCGGAAACGGCAGAGACGGAAAGCGCAGAGAAAGCCGAGACCGAGCCTGCGGAAGCACAGCCGCTACCCGGACAGATTACGATTGAAAAAACCCGTGTGTTCAATGAGGTGGAGTCGCACGCGGTATACAAGGCAGATATTGACCATAAAATCGGCACGAAGATTTTGCGCACCACCACAGGTGAATTCGACCCTGTGCCGAAAAGACCCGTTATGGAAACGGATGCGCAAAGAGAACGGTTTTTGAACCGTCCTACGCAAAAGCTGGAAAAAACGCAGGAGCATAAAGAACTGCTTGCACAGCTTCCGCCAAAAACGATTGAAAAACCGGGCGTCATTGTCCGTAAACCGCAGGAGGAGGCAACGGGGTCGGACGGCTTACAGGCGATACCGACACTTGTATTGCCCGAGGACGAGTTAAAAGAACAGCTTGCTTCGGAAACCCGTGTGCAGGCAGGCACGCTGAAAAACCACGCGGCAGACGGACTTGCGGAAGACGCAGAATCCCCGCTTGCCGACCAAATGATGCTGGAGGGCTTCGACAATGCCGAGGAGACGGTGGAACGCATCGACGAAAACGAGGCGGAATTAAAGCTTTTGGCGAGACGCCGTGAAAAAGCGAAAAAATTCCGTCTGTTCCCCGGGCTACAGGAATCCGATGCACCCGCAGAAGAAGACGATTCCGAAGATGCGATATCCATGCCCCAACCCGAAACGGCAGAGGAAAAAACAAAAGCCCGAATTGATTTAGGCGATGTATTATTGGCAGAAGAACCCGATTCGCCTGAAGAATTCACGGAAGATGAGATGGAAGAACCTGTCCCGCGGCGGCAAAAGCGGCAAAACGCGCGCCGTGCCGCACCGCCCGTTACAGTATTGCGTGAATTTTACGGCCCGAAGGACGGGCAGGCAGTTTATGACATTTTCCTTTCGGAAAAACGAAGCTGTACGCTTCGCTTGGCGATTTACGTGATTTTAATGCTGGCTTCGGCGGCGTCGGCATTTATCCTGCGTCTCACAGGCGGTTTTGCGCTGTTTAACGACAGTGCGGCAGTTTATTCGGCAGTGCATTTTGCATTTTTAGCCATAGCGGCGATTGTCGGCTTTAAAGAGGAAAGAACTGCGGTTCGGAACTTACTGCATGGAACGGTGACCGCTGAAACAGGCTTGCTTTGCGCATTGCTGTTTGCTTGCATACAGGCGGGCATATCCTTTGCGTTCCCCGAACGGCTGCTTTCCGTGCCGCTGTATACAGCAGTGGCGATGCTTTCCTATGTACTGTATTTTGCAGGCAGAAAGCGTAAACTGAAAAACGATATTGCAAATTTCCAAACCGTTGCACAGCAATACAACCGCTTTTATGCGCTCGGTAAAATCGAATCTCCCGAAACCGCCTTTGAAATCGGGCGCGGGCTTTTGCTCGGCGACCCCGATGTGCGGTACAGCAAGCGAATTGCATTTCCTGCAAAATTCGTGGAAACCGCGAAACAGAACGATTCGGTATCGGATGTATATGCAATGACGGTTCCCGCGGTACTGATTGCGGCGGGGATTATCGGCGCGATAACCTGTTTTGTTGCAGGCGAGGTGTTTACGGGTGTTTCGGCAATGTCCGCCGCGGTGCTTGCGGGTCTGCCGCTGTCTGCGGTCAGCGCTTCCGCCGCATCTCTGCGCAGTGTAAACAAACCGCTTTTACGCGAAGGTGCGATGATAGTAGGCTATGATGCGGCTTTTGATGCGACCACTGCCAACGCGGTGGTTTTGGACGCCGCCGATTTGTTTGATGAAACGCAGTGCCGTCTGCGCGGTATGAAAATTTATCACAAAATGCGTGTAGACGAAGCGCTTTTGTATACCGCCGCCGTAACCATTCAGTCGGGCGGCACGCTGGCGGCGGTTTTCGACGGCGTTATTCAGTCGAAAACCGAAATGCTGCCCGAAGTGGAGTCGCTTTCCTATGAAGAACGTCTGGGCTGTTCGGGCTGGATTTACAACCAAAGAGTCTTGGTCGGCAGCCGCGACTTGTTGATAAAGCACAATGTTGACGCACCGTCTAAGGAAGAAGAAAAACATTTCCGCAAGGACGGCTGTGAGGTCTTGTACTTGGCAGTTGAGGGCAAAACTGCCGCGCTGTTTGTCGTAGAATATGCCGCAAACGAACGGCTGGCCGATTATTTACAGCAGTTGGAAAAATACGGTGTCGGGATTTTGGTGCGCACCGCCGACCCGAATGTTACCGAAGGTCTGGTCGAGCAGTATTTTGATTTGCCGCACAACCTTGTGAAAATCATCAATCCCGTGGCGGGTGAAATGTTCCGCGAATTGGCGGAAGAACCGCCGACAGAAGCGCCCTGCGCGATTTTACACAGCGGACGTACACATTCTTTCCTGCGGGCATTTTTATCGGCGTTCGTGCTGGAAGAAAAATACCGTCTGTCGCAAATCCTGTTGTACATCGGGGTGGGCTTAAGCGTAATGCTGATGGCAGTGCTGAGCTTTTTCACCCAGTTGACGCAGGCGGGCGTGCCTGAAATTCTGCTGTTTGAATTGATTTGGGCGGGAATCGTAATCGGCGTGCCGCGCTTTAAAAAGATATAAATACACTGCAAAGAAAGGAACGATACCGCGCTGTGCGTTCTGCACAGGGCACTGTATCGCATGGCGATGCGTTATGGAATGGATAAAAGAAACGGCTCTTACGGTTTGGAACATGGAAGCGGTGCGGTATACGCTGATTTCTCTGCTGCGCTTGGGGCTTGCCGCTTTCTTGGGCGGCTTGATTGGATTCGAGCGTGAGCATTCACACCGTCCCGCAGGCTTCCGAACCCATATTTTGGTTGCCGTCGGGTCTGCACTGGTTATGCTGACCGCTGTTTTCATGACCGACAAATTCCCGGATAAGATTGATGTATCCCGCATGCCTGCGCAGGTAATCAGCGGCGTGGGCTTCTTAGGCGCGGGCACGATTCTGCGCGAGGGCTTTTCCGTAAAGGGGTTAACCACGGCGGCAAGTCTTTGGGCGGTGTCCTGTATCGGTTTGGCTGTCGGCAGCGGTTTTTATATCGGTGCGGTAGTCGGCACATTCATCATTTATATGACGCTGAATTCCTTAAAAAAGGTTATCGTCAGGGGCAAAGCCGGAAAAGCGCTGTATGTTGAAGTGAAAGACCTTGCCGAGCAAGTGCCTGCACTTTCTAAGCTGATTAAGCGCACAGGAACGGTCATTCACTCTATGGAGATTTTATATGACAGTGATTCCAAACTACGTAAGAAGAAAGGCACCTCGACGATTAAGGCATTGATTTTCCCGAAAACCGACGATGCGCTCAAGATAATTATTTCCACACTGCAAACCGATGAAAATGTTGTGGATGTGTACATGGATTAAGAAAATATGTAAAAAGCGGGTATATGCCCGCTTTTCTTTTTTCTGAAAATGTACACCGCCCGTTTAAAATGCACAAGAACGGGCAAGAAAAAATTATCAAAATCCGTCAAAATGCTATTTTGACATTTTTTAAA
>UQFM01000096.1 GCA_900540295.1 uncultured Oscillospiraceae bacterium | reverse complement strand
CTGATCGGTCTCGTGGGCTCGGAGATGTGTATAAGAGACAGGTCAATAATATCAAGATTTTTTAGAAAATATAAACAAAAACTTTAAAACCGAATACAGGGTGCTGAGCATCGCCGCTTTTTGCATTCTTTACAAATTCAATTGACATATACAGGATTTTTGTGCTAGAATAACAATATAAAATTCCGATTTGAAGGGATGTTTGAAGATGAAAAAAGTTCTTTCCGTTCTGATGAGCATGTTCTTGCTGTTCACGGTGTGCATTCCCGCATTCGCCGCCGATTCTGTGACGGCTGAGGTCAAAACCGTTTTAGACAAAGAAGCCGGCGTTTTAACCCTGACAATCTCCGTTCCCGCAGGCACCGACCTTGCAACGCTGGAGTCAACGCTTACATATGACGCCGCCAAGCTGGAACTGACCGACGTTGTGTACGGCGCGGGGGATATGACCACCGCCAACAAAGATACAGCGGGCGCCGTGCGGTTGTTTATGGTTTGGGCGGCCTCACAGACAGATGCGGCAACGCTTGCAACCGTTACATTTAAAGTGAAAGACGGCGCAGCAGGTAAAGCGGCATTCGCGTTCAAGAACACAGCCGCAACCGATTCCAAGGATGCCGTTATGGATTTCAGCTTCGGCGACAGCGCTTCGTTTGATACGGCATTGACGGACGCTCCGCCCACAGATGAAAAAATCCCTTCCACCGCAGGCAAATATATCGCTGTCGGTGCGGTTGCAACAGTTGTTGCCGCTGCCGCTGTCGCAGCGGGCGCAGTTGTGAAACGCAAAAAACAGGATGCGTAATTTACAGAATATATAGCATAAAAAATGCGATAGAAGTCACCGAGAGGGCTTCTATCGCATTTGTTTTATGGATTCATATGCATACTTCCGTATCAACTCCGCAGGGGCGAACTGCGTTCGCCCGCGGACGGACAAGGACTACGCGAGCATCAAATTTATTTTGCGGCGCGGGAGATTTTTCGCTACGCTCAGAATGACAAATTTCTTTCCACAGCGTTTTCTACTAATCTATCTCCCGCTTCGCATACACTTTGACGGAAATCCAATAGGATGCGGCGAACACTGCGATGCCGAACAGCGGAAGCAGCAGAACGATGTACGGCGGTATCTCAAACTGAAGATTCGGCGCATCTGAAAGGAGCGCGCCTGCCGCCGCCACGCCGCAGACAAGTCCCACAACGACATAATAGACAACCCTGCCCTTTTCCACACCGTATTTAAACATACAGGGTAAGGTGATACTCGGGCTCAGCAAGCCCACCGCAAGCAGCGGGGATAAAAGTGCGCCGTATTCCCACACGTGAAAGCCGCCTCCCGTCGACAAACGAACCGCCTGCACTGCCGCAATCAGCAAAAATGTACCGAACAGCAGAATTCCCGTCAACAAGTATTTTTCCGTGACCGCCTGTTTGCGTGTCAGCGGCAATGTTTCACAGTATACATTCCATTTACAGCGTTCGCTGTACCCGAGCAGGGTGATGGGCAGCATTCCTGCCAAAACGGTAGGATAGATAATCAAAAATGTATTGTCGTTTCCCCAAAACGAAACCGCGATAAACACCGTCATAATCAAAAAATACGAACGGCAATATTTTTTCGCCATATACAAATCCGCTAAGAGTAATCCTTTCATTCGTTTTCACCTCGAATCATAAACAGAAACAGTTCTTCCAAACTCACTGCGCCGACATGCATATTGTCGGACAGCGCTTTTTTGTGTACGACCGCCTGTACGCCGTACGGCGAGGTGCGCTTGCCCAACACTGCGCTTCGGTCTATGGTCCGAAGCTGTTCGGCACTGCATTGCAGCATGCCGTATTCTTCCTGCAAACGGTCTTTCTCCGCACATAACAGCAGCTTTCCTGTATGCAAAAATGCAATGTAATCGCAGATTTTTTCCAAGTCACTGACGATGTGTGAGGAAATCAGCACAGCGTTTTCACCCGACAACGTAAATTCCCGCAAAATCTCCAAAATCTCTTCCCGCGCAACGGGGTCTAACCCGTTGGTCGCCTCGTCCAGCACCAAAAGCTTCGGATGATGCGACAGCGCCGCGGCAATGCCGAGCTTCATTTTCATCCCGCGGGAAAACGCCTTGAACATTTTATTTTGCGGAACGGCAAGCCTTTGCAAAAGGGACTGAAACAAGCTGTCGTCCCAGTTTCGGTACACGGTTTTCAGCACGCGCCCGACCTGTAAAGCGGTCAGGCAGTCGGGAAAACCGACCTCATCCAGTACCGCACCGATATTCTCTTTGACCGCACACAAATCAGTATCCGTATCCTGCCCGAATACGGTGACCGTACCGCTGTCTTTTTTGCGCATTTGCAAGATTGTGTGCAGCAGCGTAGTTTTGCCCGCGCCGTTTTCACCGATTAAGCCCATAATACAGCCGCGCGGCAGACACAGATTCACCGAATCCAAACAAAAGCCGTCATACTGCTTGGTCACGTTTTTAATTTCTAAAGCATGCATTACAATTCCTCCATATAGACGGAAACCATATCCGCAATTTCCTGTTTTGTAAGTTGACACGAGGCGGCAAGGCGCGCAATTTCCTGCATATGCGCCTCGATTTTCTTCAAGTTTTCCTCCCGAAGCCACTCTACATTTTTCGGCGCAACGAAACAGCCCTTTGCCGCCACCGTGTAAATGAAGCCCTCTTTTTCCAATTCGTCATACGCACGCTTGGTGGTAATGACGCTGATACGCAAATCCTTTGCAAGACTGCGTATGGACGGCAAGGCCTCGTCCGTCTGCAATGTACCGCTGATGATGTGATTTTTGATTTGTGTATAAATCTGGTCGTAAATCGGTATGCCGCTTTTGTTGTCAATAAATATGTGCATGCCGCGCCCCCTTGCTTACTGTATATAAACAGTATATACAGTATAAACGGATTTGTCAAGAGAAATTTTTAGGGAATGCACAAGCCCGTAGGGGCGCGTATTGCGCGCCCGCTAAAGCCTGATAAAATTTTTCGGAACAACACAGAGGTTGTTCCCTACGCGTGTACCAATTTTGCACTGTCCCGTAAGGGCGAACTGTGTTCGCCCGCGGACGGACAAGGATGTCCGTCCCTACGCGCGTATCAAATTTACTTCGTGAGATGAAAACGGACAGCCCCAAGGGCTGTCCCTACGAACTATAAAATTCACTTTGTACTGTCGGAGATTCTTCGCTTCGCTCAGAATGACAAATCGAATAACAAGTTATAAAAACCGCACACATTACAAAAAATCCGCACACCGAACATCGGTATGCGGATTTCGCTTTCTGTTTTATAAGCTGTATACTCAGTCGTCAAACTCGCGCAAATGCCCTTCACACAAAAGCGACGGAAACCCTTTTTGACGCAGAACCTCATATACGGCAACCGCCACCGTATTGGACAAATTCAGACTGCGGGCGCGCGCGTCGTTCAGCATCGGCAGACGTGCGCAGAATTCGGGATTTTCATGCAGAAGCCATTCGGGAAGCCCCTTTGTCTCCTTTCCGAAAAACAGGTATACATTTTCGGGATATTCCAAATCCGAATGGATATGTTTGCCTTTGGTTGTAAAAAAGAAAAAGTTGTTTTCCTGCGGTGTTTTCTCGAGAAATTCCGTTAATGAATCATAATATGTAATATCCAGCAAATGCCAGTAATCCAGTCCCGCGCGTTTGAGCTTTCGGTCATCTACTTTAAATCCCATCGGTCCGACCAAATGCAGCCGCGCGCCTGTCGCCGCACAGGTGCGTGCGATGTTCCCCGTGTTTTGCGGAATTTCAGGCTCCACCAATACAATATTTATCTGCATATTTGCCACTTCCTTTATCCATAATATTGTACGCGATTTTTAAAAAAAAGTAAATAGCTTGACAGACTTCCGACGAAACCGTATTATAGTAACAGGCGGTCTTTGTAAATTCTGCCCAAGATATTCTGTGTGAGGAACTGACATGACAAGCTGTCCGATTTTGTATATTGTAATTCCCTGTTTTAACGAAGAAACTGTTTTGCCTGTAACCAATACATTGTTTCTGGATAAATTAAAGGACTTCATTGCGGCAGGCGAAATTTCTGCGGAAAGCCGTATTTTGTTTGTGGACGACGGCAGTCGGGATAACACATGGTCGGTCATATCCGAACTGCATCAGAAAAATGCATATTTTGAAGGGCTGAAGCTCAGCCGCAACTGCGGGCATCAAAATGCCTTGCTTGCAGGGCTGATGACAGCCAAAAATCACGCGGATATAACCATATCCATTGACTGTGACGGACAGGACGACGTCGCCGCCATGAACCGTATGCTGCAGGAATATAAAAGCGGCGCCGATATTGTTTACGGTGTACGTGCGGCGCGCGATACCGACACAAAATTCAAACGCAATACCGCAAAAGGCTTTTATCGGATTTTAAACTTTTTGGGCGCAGAGGTTGTATTCAATCATGCCGATTACCGTTTGATGAGCCGCCGTGCATTGGAAGGACTTTCCGAATTCCGAGAAGTCAATCTGTTTCTTCGCGGACTGATTCCGCTGGTCGGATTTAAAAGCTCTTCTGTATATTATGACCGTAGAGAGCGCATGGCAGGCGAAAGCCATTATCCGCTTTCCAAAATGCTGTCTCTGGCGTTTAACGGTATCACCAGCCTTTCGGTGCGTCCGCTGAAAATGATAACGGGACTCGGCTTTTTTATGTCTCTCGTCAGTCTGCTGGCGGTCATTGTCACGGTCATCATTAAGTTATTCGGGTACACCGTACAGGGCTGGACGAGTCTTTTGTGCGTCATATTTTTGCTCGGCGGCATACAGATTTTCTGCTTGGGCGTCATCGGCGAATACATCGGGAAAATGTATGCGGAGACCAAAGCACGTCCGAGGTATATTATTGAAGATAACACCTTAAGGTGAGGGGAACCGAACACGATTTTCTCTTTTCATTTTCTGAAAATGTGCTATACTGTAAGCATATTGCACTGTTTGGAGATTTTTTGATGAAACACCGTGTACAGACCAGCGAATCCTTTTTAATCGGCGCGGTTTTGGCGCTTTCGGGCGGCTTTATGGACGCGTATTCCTATTTGTGCCGCGGCGAAGTCTTTGCCAACGCACAGACGGGCAACCTGCTTTTGCTCGGCGTATCGCTCGCCTCGGGGCAGTGGGCAACGGCACTGCATTATGTATGCCCGATTGCCGCATTTGTCGTAGGCATTGCACTGTCCGACATACTCCGCCGCCATGCCGCGCCGATTGTCAGCTTTCACTACGGCGCGCAGAACCGCAATGAGTTAAAAT
>UQFM01000095.1 GCA_900540295.1 uncultured Oscillospiraceae bacterium | reverse complement strand
TACTATAGTTTACTCGATTTTTCAAGTTTTATAACAAAATGATGACTTCATATATGAAAATAATGGGGGCATGTTGTATTGTAGTATGTGAACTATACCGATGCAAACTTTACAACGAATACTTATATTCATGTGACAGATACAATGCAACAAACAGTTACAAACACTTTGGGAAACTTGCTTATGTAAAATAATATAACACACAGCATAAAACAGAGAAATAGGCAGAGATCAGCCCTGCCTTGTGTCTATATAAACAGAAAATCCGAAACTGTTACCAATTATAACAAGTTTCGGATTATTCTTTGCTGGTGGAGATGGCGGTAATCGAAACCGCGTCCGAAAACACATTCCCGCAAATTTCTACGAGCGTAGCCGTTTCTTTAAAATTCCCGTTGCGAAACGCCGCACGGCAGGCTTTTCGTTTCGGTAGCCCTGTTTTGTGTGACGGGTTACAAGGCAGTGTGCCCGTGCACATTTACCGCTGATGACGCTCCGTACTCAGCCGCGGTACTCTGAGGGGAACGCTCGCCGCTAATTAAGCAGCAAGAAGTACTTTTTGATCTTTGTCGTTTATTTTCATAAACTGTGGCTGTTTAAAGCGGTACCACACCGCTGCTCGCTTATCACGGTTCAATATCCCCGTCGAAATCCTTTCATCCCCGTATTTCGTAATAGTATTGTATCATATTTTTCCGTTTATGCAACAGGAAAATTATTTTATTCTGCCTGCTTTCTATATTGCCCGCGCACCAAAACCAGCGCATAGACAAACGGAAAAAGCGCCGTCAAAATATTTACGGATTTTTGCCAAATTTGATAGGAGACAGACGGTGCAAGCAAAGATAAGTAAGAAAGAAACGAAGTTGTGCCGAAATCCTCGAAAAGGTCATGCGGAAGCAATCCGTTCAGTAAAAGGCACAGAACAATATAAGCAAAAAGGACACTGACAGCATACAGCTTGGCACGTTGAGAAACCGGACGCAAACGCACAAAAGGTATACCTGCCAAAATCGGCGGGACGCACGCGGTCAATGTACTGCACAGCGTTTCGAACAGCGTAAAAAACAATTTGTTTTCAAAAATTACCGAATCGTATAACGTTTTCACTGCATATGCAACGCTTAAATTACAAAGCACATATACGATAATAAAAACACCTGCTGTGCAAACACTGTATAGCATAAGTTTTTTATGGGGAAGTTCCCTATAAAAAGCTGTAATCCATACCACAATAAAATAAAAGCACGCAAACAGGCTCGGCACAAGATATGGAATCCGAGCCAAAGCATAAGGCAAGTACTGTAACCCGAACATCTGCAAAAGTAAGATGATGAGAAACAGCAAACCTGCCTTTAAAAAGCGTTTATCGTTAAAATCCTGTTTTTCCATAGAAAACCTCTGTGCAAAAAAGAAACAAGCTCCTGCTTACGGATAACTTAGTTATTTCGGTGTGAATTGAGATTCTTCACTGACGGTTCAGACTGACGAAAAGTTTTATTTATCTAACTCTGCCAAAATTTCACGCGCGGATGCGTAATCCTTTTTGGTCATATTTCCTTCAAATACGGCAGTCAGATTTTTGGTTGTGAAAATCTCCGATGCTAATGCAGAGATTCGCTCTTTTGTCACCGCTCGGTATGTTTCGGCAAGATTTTCAAAGCTGAACGATGAATTTAACATTTTTATAGCATACGCGCAAGTCCAGCCTAAATTTTTCGGCTCATCAAGCAAAATATCCTTGCCGTAAACATCATAGGCGCGAGCGCACTCCAAGTCAAAATTACCGCGCTTCATATCTTGAAAAATAAGGACAATTTCGCGAAGCAAAGGCAAAAAATCGTTTTTGGAATATTCTAAAAATACTTGTAGGTTTCCAATATTTATATATTCCTCCTGCGTTGCCGTATGAGAGTACACCAACCCGCTTTTTTCGGATAAATTTTGATAAAACTTGCCGAAATCGCCTTTGAAAAGAGCACTGAACAGTATGTCGCGTTCGGGCTTTGTGATACGCGTGCAATCCATATCAAAACACAGCTTCATACGCGGGCAGTCACTGCGGGAAATTGAAAACGCGCAATCTCTCCTGCCGAAATTTTGCGGAATGGGAGCACGGTTGTCACGAAACGGTACACAGTCAAAACTTTGTTTTTCAAGAATTTTTGCAACTTTTTCAGGGAAAGCTTTGCCGACAAATCCCGTAATATAAACAAAAAAATTCCTTTCTGAAAAAATTTCACGCCGTACCGCAGTCAACTGCTTTTTACGGATTTTTGCGATTGAACTGCAAGTGCCGATAACTTTTTTGGATAACGATGTGTTTCCCCACACCGCTTTATCGGCTTGTTCATCCAACTCCCATTGAGAATGTTCACGAATTTCTGCGCGTATACGTTTGCGCTCCATTGAAATCTCATCGGCAGTCAGCACAATTTCGGAAAATATTTTTTCAAAGAAATCCAATACAAAATCTGTTTTGGACGGCAAAAATGAAATTTGCAGAATAATCATTTCTTTATAAGCAGAAGCGCCGAAGGTAATGCAGTTTAAATCCAGCAAGCGAAAAAATTCACCGTTATAAATTTTATTTAAATTACGGTACAATATATGCTCAAAGAAATGAGCCAGCCCGTTATACTCGGGAGGCTCAAACATAGAACCGTAGCGTAAATACACACATAGCTCGGTTTGATGCAAATGCGGATTTGCATTTGAAAAAACATCGATATGATTTCGGGTTGTGATTTGTTTTTCCATAGAAAACCTCTGTGAGAAATTGTGCGGCGGGAGCAAGCCCCCGCCCTACCGAGTATATCCAATTTATTTTGTGCGGTTTGAGATTCTTCGCTGACGCTCAGAATGACATAAGTTTAAGATTCGTTGGCTGTTCAGCGCAACCGTTCTTTCATTTCGCGTTCAATATGGCGGGCGGCTTCTTTTTTGGCGGCAACGTCGCGTTTGTCATAGAGCTTTTTGCCTTTGCAAAGCCCGACCTGCACCTTTGCCCTGCCCTTTTTAAAATAAACCGACAGCGGAATAAGCGTCAGCCCCTGCTGTTTGGTTGTGCCTAAGAGGCGCATAATTTCCTTTTTGTGCATCAGCAGTTTTTTGACGCGCAAAGGGTCACGGTTAAAAATATTGCCGTGGTCATAGGGGCTGATGTGCATCCCGTTGACGAAAATCTCTCCGCCGTCGATACTGCACCACGCATCCTTTAAATTGACGTGCCCCGCGCGGACGGATTTGACTTCCGTACCGAACAGCTCAATGCCTGCTTCGTAAGACTCCAACACGAAGTAGTCGTGCAGAGCTTTTTTGTTTTGTGCGATTGTTGTATTTTGATTTTTCTCTGCCATAGTGGTTCTCCGTGTATTTTTACTGTATTGTAGGGGCGGCAATCCCGATGACCTGCCAGCCCTGCGACATTTAATTAAAATATAAAATCATTATTGGAAAATTATTTTCCTTTGAAACATCCTATTTTTTCACAATGGTTTCTTGTTTTTTCATCCAAATACATATACTTCGCCTGATCATCAGAAAAAGGAGTTTCGCCGTTTTCGATAAGGAACTCGTCAAACAGCGCATAAAACTTATCAAATGCTTCAGCATCGTCGGCAGAGTCATTTGAAATCAACAGATACCAACCGTACCCGCCCGGCTGAGGATACCTTTTTTCGAGAAAACTTAGAAAAGGACGATTAAAACCTTTGAACTCATCATATCCTTCACATTCCATAATTCTCCATATATAACCTGACAGAAAATGGTCTAACTTTAAAAGGCTCTTTGACCCGAGCAACAAAGCGGGTGTCAGCTTAAGCCTGTACAACAAGCTTAATATCCTTTTATCCATATTTTACACCTCAAAAAGTAGGGACGAACTGCGTTCGCCCGCAAACGGACAGCCGCAAGGGCTGTCCCTACGGTATGCAAAACAATCGTGCAAATCCGTAGGGGCGTGCATTGCGCGCCCGTAAAATTTCATCAGATATTCACGGCGGGAGCAAGCCCCCGCCCTACCGTATATCAAATTTACTTTGTGCCGTGTAAGATTCTTCGCTCCGCTCAGAATGACAAATTGCTGATATTACAATTTACAATAAACTTCTGCCTGCAAGCGCGCGGGTGAGGGTTACTTCGTCGGCGTATTCCAAATCTGCGCCGACGGGGACGCCGTACGCAAGGCGCGTGACCTTAATGCCCATAGGCTTTAACAGTCTGCCGATATACATGGCGGTCGCTTCACCCTCGACGGTCGGATTTGTCGCCATAATGACTTCGTTGACGGTATCGTCTTGCAGACGCGCCAACAGTTCTTTTACTGTTAAATCGTCGGGACCGACGGAATTCATCGGGGAAATCGCGCCGTGCAGGACGTGGTACATCCCTTTGTATTCATGCGTGCGCTCAAAGGCAATCACATCGCGCGGATTCTCCACCACGCAAATGGTGCTTTTGTCGCGCGCGGGACTTTGACAAATCGGGCAAACGGCATCCTCTGTCAGATTGCGACACACCGCGCACTGGTGAATCTTCTCGTGCGCATTGACAATGGCGTTTGCAAATCTGCGCGTTTCGTCATCCGTCAGACCCAAAACGTAAAACGCCATGCGCTCCGCCGACTTTGTACCGACAGAGGGCATTTTGCGAAATTCGTCAATCAGCGTTTCTAAAATCGGGATGGTGTATGCCATTAAAACAACCCGCCCATACCGGGCATGCCCTGCAAGCCGCCTGTGATTTTGCCCATTTCGCGTTCTGCGGTTTCGTCCGCCTTGCGCATGGCTTCATTGAGCGCCGCCAAAAGCAAATCCTCGAGCATATCGGGCTCTTCGGGGTCCATAACCTCAGGCTTTATATGAATGGCTTTGATTTCATGTGAACCGTTGACGGTCACATCCACCGCGCCGCCGCCCGCCGTTGCGGAATACTCTGCCACGGCAAGCTCTGCCTGCGCCGCTTCCATATTCGCCTGCATTTCCTGCAATTTTTTCATCATATTGCCGCCTGTCGGACCTTGGTTGGGGATTCTTGCTTTCATTTTTTTATCTCCTCTTTATGTATAGTTGTAAATTTCAACAAATTTTTGCGGGCGCGCAATGCACGCCCCTACGATTTGTGCATCACCGTTGGATTGTGCGGGCGAACACAGTTCGCCCCTACAGAATCGTCATGTGCAAATCTTCCTATTGGTCAATCACATTTACACCGAGTGTGCGGGCGCGGTGCAGTAAATCGGCAAGGGGGTCTTTCTTTTCGGGCGCTTTTTGTTGCGAGGCAGATGAAGCCGCTGTATTGAATCTGTCTCTTATACACATCTCCGAGCCCACGAGACCGATCAGTATCTC
>UQFM01000094.1 GCA_900540295.1 uncultured Oscillospiraceae bacterium | reverse complement strand
TGCTTTGTTAAAATCCTCGTCAATCCGAAAGGATTGACTGCGGTTTTGCCGTGCAGAGACAAAAATCCCGCTCCCGAAAATTCTTCGACCCAAAAGACGCGGATTGCGGTGCAATTTTGGACACCTTGCGAGAGCGATAAGTTGAAAAGTGCCCGCAGGACACGCCTTTTGGGCGTATTTGGATGCGCGTGTTATGGTTATAATAAACTATAACGCAACGTTAGGGTCAATATTAAAATGAAAAAAATTTTAAAAATCAAATTTTTAAGACTTATTCCTCTAAAAAAATACGAAATGCCGTGGGCAATGCATAGGTATTTTCCATTTCTTCCCGCGTTGCCCACGTAAAGCGATTATCCTTTACCCTGCAAAGGATATGATACCCTGTCATCTCCCAGCGAATATGTGTAAATATATGCGTTTTGTGCACTTCCCTGCAAAGCTCCGCGGGCTGAACGCCGAATTCTGCCGCGGCTTGCAGGGCGGCGTCTGCTTCCAATGTCCCGAGGGCATTCGGGAACTGCCAAAGCCCCGAAAGCAAGCCTTTTTCATGGCGTTTTTCGATGGCAAACGCACCGTCACACTCTAACAGCCAAACCGTTTTTTCCTCGACCCGTTTCTCTTTTTTCGGCAATTTTACGGGCAAATCGGATTGCGTCCCGTTTTTATTTGCAAAGCAAATCTCCTTTACAGGGCAGGCGTCACATTTCGGCGAACGCGGCGCGCATACACACGCACCGAGCTCCATTAAGCTTTGCGTAAACATGCCGCACGCGCCCTCGGGATATACATCTTCTAAATATTCGGCAACTTTTTTCTTGGTATCTTGCAAATCAATCGGTGTAAAATCTTCGGTGATACGTGCCAAGATACGCAAGACGTTTCCGTCCACCGCCGCGCGCGGCTGTTCAAAGCAAATGGAGCAAATTGCCCCCGCGGTATAATCCCCGATGCCGCACAGGGCACGGACGGATTTATAATCCTGCGGAAACACGCCGCCGTGTTCCGACAGAACGGTTTTCGCCGCCTTTTGCAGATTGCGCACGCGGGAATAATACCCCAAGCCTTCCCATAACTTCAAAAGCGTTTCCTCAGAAGCAGAGCCGAGCGACGCAATATCGGGCAGTGCAGTCAAAAACCGTTCGTAATACCCGCACACGGCTTCCACACGCGTTTGCTGTAACATAATTTCCGACACCCATACGCGATACGGCTCTTTTGTACGCCGCCACGGCAAATCGCGGGCATGCTTTTGATACCACGGCAAAAGCAATTCGGGTAAATGCGCATATTGTTTTTGGATTTCCTGCGGTGTGTGCACTGTTGTTCGCTCCTACTCCCTGATTTCTGAAGGGACATCATTCGGTATATAGCCGTTTACGGTTATTGTAGCATATTGCAAAAGCACAATCAATCTTTGATTTACACCTTGCGAAACGGCAGGGACTGTGGTAAAATACTATCCGTAATTCTGTAAGAAGGTGAAACTATGTCAGGACATTCCAAGTGGAGCACCATTAAACGTAAGAAAGAAAAAACCGACAACGCGCGTGCAAAGGTGTTTACCAAAATCGGGCGTGAAATTGCGGTTGCCGTAAAAGCAGGCGGTCCCGACCCTGCGGCAAACTCCAAGCTGAAGGATATTATTGCCAAGGCAAAAGCCAACAACGTCCCGAATGACAATATTGACCGTATCATCAAAAAAGCGGCGGGCGAGGGCAGCGGCGACAATTATGAAAACATTGTGTATGAGGGCTACGGTCCGTCGGGTATCGCTGTAATCGTTGAGGCGCTGACCGATAACCGCAACCGTACTGCGGCGGATGTGCGCCATGCGTTCGACAAGTTCGGCGGCAATATGGGCACCTCGGGCTGTGTTTCGTTTATGTTCAGCCGTCAGGGCGTAATCATCATTGAAAAAGAGGATATCGACGAAGACAAGCTGATGGAAGATGCACTTGAAGCAGGGGCTTCCGATTTCCTTTCGGACGGTGATGTGTTCGAGATTCGTACAGAGCCGAACGATATGGGGCTTGTGCGCGACGATTTGGATGCGAAAGGCTACAAATTCATTTCGGCAGAGGTGGAATATATCCCGTCAACCTACACAAAGTTGACCAATCCCGACGATATTCAGAATATGGGCAGAATGCTCGAAATGTTCGACGAAAGCGACGATATTCAGGATGTCTACCACAACTGGGAAAACGAAGAAGATTACGAATAAGAGAGCTTTTTAAAACAACTCCCCGCCTGCAACCGTCAACGGTGCAGGCGGGGAGTTGTCATTTGTAGGGAACGACCTCTGTGTCGTTCCGCAAGGCTTTTATCAAATTTTCGGCGGGCGCGCAATGCACGCCCCTACGGTTAGAGCATTGCCGTTTATTTGTTACTTCACAACCACCGTCACCACCGATTTTGCGGGTACAGAAACGGCTACATCACCCGCTGTGCCTGCGGCGGTTTTTTCGAGGTCGTACACGTCGCTTGTGGTGTATACGCTGTAATTTTCTTCGCAGGGAAGAACAGTCTGCGCATTTTCTTCTGTGTTGTTTACATATACCACAACTGTACTGCCGTCCGGATTCACAAACGCACAGCAGGGGAGTGCGTCCACGCCGCTCGAACAGGCAATGCGCGCTGCACCCTCTTCAATGAATTTCGAAAAATTGCCGAGACACCACAGGCGTTTAGATGTCTTTATATCTTTGTGGTCATCCGCGTTGATATAAACCAATCCGTCGGGGTACACGCCGTAGGAACAGCCGAGCCACCAATCCCATTCTTTGGCATTCAGAATTGTCAAATCGTCCAAAATGACCTGCGCCATTGCCGTGCCGTAGTCAATCGTCATACCGTTTGTGCCGTTCGGCTCTTTTGAAATCAAATCGAATACGCCCGTATTTTCATCGTTCGTCATTTGGCAGTATTCCGTGCAAACCACATCGTAATTAGAATATTTGTCGGCAAGATAGGATGCCGCCTGCCGCTTTGTTTCGGCAGAGGACCAATAGGAATGCAGACTGACGGTGTCAAAATATTGCCGCAGAGCCTGATTTTTAAACACATATTTCGGACCTTTGCCGAGCATACAGTCGAGATACGCCGCGCAGGAAGACCCTGCCCCTTCCGCAGACCCCGACTCAAACATGGAAATTTTACAGCCCGCGTTTTCAACCTTAGAGTCTTTGAATCGCTGAATTATCTCCGCATACAGTGCGGTTGCTTCGGTCTTTGAGAAGTGACAGCCCTCTTGATTCACGCTGTAAGAGCCGTCCTCGTTATACCACGCCGCCCAGCTGTACTGCGGTTCGTTGATGGGGGAAAGGTCGGTCACGCGGTAGCCCGCGTCCAAAAAGTATTCTGCGCTGTTATAGCAGTAGTCCGCGAACGCACCGTAATGCTTTGCATCCAAATTCGTGACCCAAGGCGCGTCGTCGCGGAGCGGTGCGCCGTATCCCGCCCCATTGATTGTCATGGAAACAGGCGCGGAATTACAGAACAGTGTGACCCGTAAATTATCGCCTGCAAGCCGTTTTGCGTCGGCAAGGCAGGTTTGCGCCGCCGCGTCTTTTGTAAAATCGTATGTACCGTCCGCATTCAAAAAGCATTCCGTACCGCGGTTTTCGGTCAGAATGTGCGCATCACCCTTAGACCCTGCACCGAGATTGTAGCGATAAATATTCAAGCCGATGCCTTTGTCGCTGTCATAAAGATAGGACAGAATTTCTTCGTGATTCTCCCAAGTGCCGACGTCCTGGCTCCACCAGCAGGCGGATGCGCCGAAGCCGTTCATCGTTTGATAGGTTACATTCACATCCAGCACCGTTTTGCCTGTGCCGATGTTATTTTCTACTGCCGCGCTTTGTGCATAAGTTCGGTTTTTCTCCATGCCGACCACTCCGAACAGAATATATGCCGCTGTAAGCAGTAGGGCGAGCAAAACCGCCGTGACGGCAATCAGAATTTTTTTTGTGTATTTTCTTTTTGTCATATGTACGCCCCCGAATATAAGTTTTATAATTGGGTTGTTTTTATATGGTTTGAGACAGTGTACTGTTTAGCTTGTTTGCCGTTTCTTCTTTGAGAGGCTTATGTATACCTTTATGATATTTACCGATTTTATTGTAACAGAACTGACGAAGATAATCAATAAAGTAAATGAAAACCGTAAAGAGAAATGAAAAAAGTCCGTTAAAAGCGGGAGAAATTCGAATTTCGCATTGACAGAAAGTAAATTGTTTGCTATAATAACATTCGCTAAACTCGGAGAGATACCGAAGTGGTTATAACGGAACGGTCTTGAAAACCGTCGTACGGCAACGTACCGTGGGTTCGAATCCCACTCTCTCCGCCATATGACAGTTCGATAGATATTCTATCTTAACTATATTTTCTTTCCGCAACAGTGGTTTTTCGTTTTGAAAAGCCAAAAACAATTTCATAAACACAGTGACGTTACAACATGCAGAAGTACTCAAGTTGGTGACGAGGCGCCCCTGCTAAGGGCGTAGGTCGGGTAACCGGCGCGAGAGTTCGAGTCTCTCCTTCTGCGCCAAAGAAAACCGCTTAAAAACCTTGATAATACGAGGTTTTTAAGCGGTTTTATTTTTTGTTTATTCAATTTTGTGACTTGTTTGTGGTTTATTCCTTAAAAAATACCGTTTTAAGCATTCTTTTCAATGCGCAACATATTTGCAACCGCTTCGCTTGCTTCGGCTTGTTTTGTGGCGAAGCTGTGTGCATGAATATCGAGCGTTGTAGAAGTTTGAGAATGTTCGAGTGCGGAAGATACCGTTTTGACGTCTGTACCGCTTGAATTCGGGAGAGAACGGTTGGATTCACTTACCCGTTTATACTGTAATCATACCATTATAAAATTAGATTGCCGGACACGAATAACGTGCGTTTTAAGGCGATCACCTTATTTGTGTTTTTCTTTTTGACTTCAAATCTGTAAAATACGAGGCGGAAAACGGCGAAAAATTCAGAATTACCAAAGCAAATACAATTAAACGAACGGACAGTATTTCGATTGTACAGGATGGCGAAACACAGAACTCCCCACGCACCGCCCAAAATATTCGATACAGAAATATGCGAAATGGCAGAGAGTCTTTTATAAAACTCCAATAGCGGTATAAGGGTTGAAACCTGCGAAGGACTGTGCTTAAAAATCCTTTAAAGAAAAATTAAGAGAAACTTAAGACGGAGAATATTGCATACAATATGGTTGTTATATATAATTTTAAGGGATTCTGTGTGACCGAAATATGATTTCCGCAAAAAGCAGGTGTTAGAATGACGAAAAAAATCATGCTTGTAGATGATGAAACAGATATATTGGATTTATTGGAAAGGGCTTTAAAGGCAGAGGGCTTTACCGATATTGTAAAGACGGAAAGCGGATGTTTAGCTGTGACGGCTTGTAAAGAAGCCAACCCCGAAATTATTATTTT
>UQFM01000093.1 GCA_900540295.1 uncultured Oscillospiraceae bacterium | reverse complement strand
CGAGATACTGATCGGTCTCGTGGGCTCGGAGATGTGTATAAGAGACAGCTTGTCAACGCGGCTGTGTCGGTGCTGTTGCTGATGATGGTTACGCGCACGCTGGGCGATGAAAAGGCGGGCATATTTTCCCTCGGTTTTTCTGTCAGCTTAATGATGCTCACGGTCGGTATGTTTGAGGTGCGTCCGTTTCAGTCTACCGATATTTATAAGCAGTTTTCCTTTTCTGCCTACTTTACCTTTCGCATACTGACTTGTGCGGGAATGCTGCTGGTTACCGCTGTGTATCTTCTTTTTAACGGATACAGCGGTGAAAAAGCATGGGTGATTGTGCTTTTATGTTTGCTGAAATGCACAGAGGCTTTTTGCGATGTTTTTAACGGGCAGGCACAGCAGAATGACCGTTTGGATGTGGCGGGCTTCTCACTTTCTGTGCGCGTGTTTGTGTATTGCGCAGGATTTTTAGTCTCCCTGCTGGTTACAAAAAATCTGTTGATTTCCTGCGGTGTGATGGTTGTTTTGACGCTTTTATGGCTGACGCTTTTTGACGCAGGAACGGGCAAATATTTTGAAAAATGCCGTATTGTGTGGGATAAAACTGCACTGTTTGGGCTGTTTAAATCCTGCTTTCCGTTGTTTTTGGCATCCTTTTTAATGATGTATATCAACAACGCGCCGAAATTCGCGGTGGACGCGCATCTTTCCGCAGAATATCAAACCTATTACGGAATTATTTTCATGCCGGCCTCGGTCATCAATTTGTTCAGCCTGTTTGCATTTCGCCCCTTGCTGACCAAACTGACCGCGTTTTGGAATGAGCATAAATGCAAAGCCTTTTTGTCCACCGTTGCCAAACTTGTTCTTTGGATTTTGGCAGTGACAGCCGCCGCACTTCTCGGCGGTTGGCTGTTGGGAATTCCGCTTTTGTCTCTGCTTTACGGTACGGATTTATCCGCGTTTAAATCGGAATTGATGGTCGTACTTGCAGGCGGCGGATTTAACGCACTGTGCGTGTTGCTGTATTATATGATTACCGTACAGCGAAAACAAAAATACGTGCTGATTGGTTATGTCGGTGCGTCCGTTACGGCGTGGATTTTGGGGGACCGTATGGTTTCCGCCTACGGGATGATGGGCGCGTCCCTGACCTATTTGCTGTCGGTAACTTTACTTTGCCTGCTGTTTGTTTTCATATTTATCGGGGTTCTGGCGAATAGAAAGAAGGGAGAAAAACAGGTTGGGTAAACATTTTTGCTTTTTTTCTGCATTGTATATACCGCATATGGGCGGTGTGGAACGGTACACTTACAATCTCGCGTGCGAATTGATTCGTATGGGGCACCGCGTTACGGTGGTTACATCCAATACGGAGAAAACTGAAGGGTATCTGCGTTCCGAAGAGGGCATAGAGGTGTATGCACTGCCTTGTTTTCCGCTTTTAAACGGCAGACTGCCAATTCCTAAAAAAAACAGTGCATACCGTGCGCTGTTTCAAAAAATGGCTTCCGAACCGTACGATGCGGTGATTGTCAATACAAGGTTTTATTTCCACTCGCTTGCAGGTGTGCGGTTTGCGAAAAAACACGGGATTCCGTCGATTGTTATTGAACACGGTTCGGCACATCTGAAAATGGGTGCAAAGCCGTTGGACATGCTTTGCGGGTGGTATGAACACGGGATTACTGCTGTGTTGAAGCGGTTTTGCAAGGATTTTTACGGCGTTTCCGATGCCGCCTGTCAGTGGCTTCGGCATTTCGGCATTTCGGCAAAGGGCATTTTGTATAACGCCGTACCCGAAGCGGAAATAGAAGCCTTGCTTTCGGCAGAGGGCGTCTCTTTCCGCGAAAAATACGACGTGCCGAAAGATGCACCCGTGTTTTCGTTTATCGGGCGGCTTGTGACGGAAAAGGGCGCGAAAAGCGCGGTAGACGGTTTTCTGTGCGCCTGTGCAAAAACCGAACAAAAATCGTATCTGTTTGTAGCGGGGGACGGACCTTTGCTTCAGACGTTGTCTGCCAAACAAACAGAAAACGTGATTTTTCTCGGGGCCGTACCCTATGCACAGGCAATCGGACTGCATCGGGAAAGTGATTATTATTTACTGCCTTCCGATTCCGAGGGATTTTGCACATCCGTTTTAGAAGCGATTGTTTGCGATTCCGTCGTGGTTGCCACCGATGTCCCCGGCGTATCGCCGATTATTTCCGACGGAGAATCGGGCATTATTTTAAAAGAAAACAGTGCGGCAGCGGTGGAAGACGGGATTTTGCGTGCATTACAAATGCAAGACCGTTCTGCTTTTTGCGCACGTGCAAAAGCAAGTTACCGTGCCTGCGGCTGTACATTCGGGGAGACCGCCGCCCGCATAGACCGTATTTTTGACAGAAATTAGGGGGATTCCGTGAAAACAATTTTAATTATTCCCGCATACAACGAGGGGGAGAGCATAGCGCGCGTTGTATGCAATATCACAGAAAATTATCCGCAGTACGATTACATTGTTGTAAACGACGGTTCTACGGATAATACCGCAAAGATTTGTATGCGCAACTGCTTTAATTTTCTGGATTTACCTGAAAACGTCGGGCTGTCGGGTGCGTTTCAGGCGGGTATGAAATATGCGTACTATAACGGATATGACTGCGCCATACAGTATGACGGCGACGGCCAGCATGATGCAAAATATATCGGGGACATGCTTGCGCTGATGGAAAACGGCGGGTATGATGTTGTCATCGGCTCACGGTTTGTGGAAAAACAGAAACCGAAAACCTTGCGTATGCTCGGCAGTAATGTGATTTCCGCAGCTATGCGCATTACAACCCGAAAATCCGTGAAAGATCCGACGTCGGGCATGCGCCTTTACAATCGCCGCATGATGAAATATCATGCGCGGCTGCATGAATTCGGTCCCGAACCCGATACACTGACTTTCCTGCTGCGGTGCGGCGCTAAAATCGGTGAAACGCAGGTGGAAATGTTAGAGCGTACAGCGGGGAAAAGCTATCTCACTTTTGCGCGTTCCATGAAGTACATGGCGAGGATGTGCATATCTATTTTCTTTATTCAATGGTTTCGCAAACCGCTGGATTTACAGGGGGAAGAAGGATGAGTCTGACGTTGCGTATTGCGCTGATTATCGTTTGTGTTGTGGCGTGTCTGTATGTACTGCGACGAATCCGCCGTGCACAAATGGAAATTGAAGATGCGATTTACTGGATTTTGGTAAGCTTCGCCTTAGTAATTATCAGTATTTTTCCGCAGATCCCCGATTTTCTGTCTCGGTTGCTCGGGATTCGTTCCCCCTCTAATTTTGTATTTCTTTCGGTTATTTTCGTGGTGATTGTCAAGCTGTTTTCCCTTTCTTTAGAGGTATCTTTCTTAAAGCAAAAGCTGAAATCCACCATACAAAATGTGGCGATTCGCCAAAAAGAATTAGAGGACGCAGGAAAGGGGGGGCCGAGTGATGCAAAAAGAGACTCGTAAACCGTTGTGGCAGGTTCTGACGATTTTTGCCGCTTTATTTTTGGTGCTTTCCGTATTTTTGGGACTTGTATATCAGTTTTATGTAACGCCGCAGGCAGAAGAAAATAAAATCGGATATTATTCGGTTGCGTCTAAAAATATGAACGCGAAATATATGCTGCCCGCTGGAGAATTTACACTGACGCAAAGCTTTCAGGCGAAAGACTCCATCAGTGCGTATACGCTATGGATTGGCTTTACGGATGAAAAAATCATAGAACGCGAGGAACTGTCCGTAAACGGCGAATTTGTGAATGTAGAAGGCAATCTGCGTATCGTTTTGCGGGATTCTGCGGGACAGGTTGTGGATGATTACACACTCGATCAGGAATACTTGAACGCCGCTTTGTATTTCGGAAGATTGGTTCGGGATTTTGATACGCTGATTTCAGGAAACGTACGGAATCAAACCTACACATTAGAAATTATCGGTAATTTTCCCGAAAATTCAGGACTGTTTCTGTATGTCAGTGACGGCGACTATTATCAATCGGGCGAAATGACCGTGAACGGGGAAGCCGTTCGGCAGGATTTGGCGTTTTATGTGTATTCGCCGATTTACACCATGGCAAGACTTCTGTTTTTGGTTTTTTCGGTCGGTATTTTAGCGGCGTTTACAGTTATTTATTTCTGTGCCTATGTATTTCGTGTGAAAAAACATATTCTGTTTTTCATTACGGTATTGATTATGGGAATGGGCTATACGGCTTTGTTCACACCGTATACCGCACCTGACGAAATATCGCATTATTATACCGCTTACCGTGTTTCCAACACACTGACCGCAACGCCGAAAGCGGAAAATCCGTCTGACGAACTGTATGTCCGCGCCTGTGATACGGATTACAACGGGGTAATCAGTGAATTCTACGGGAAGTTTTTGGTGCCGACTACGGGAACTTACGCCGCGGTGATTAACAATATTTTAGGCGCAGAGGAAAATCAGGAACTGATTTTAATAGAAAGCGACTATGTTACGGGAAATCCCGTGTGCTATGCGGCTTCCGGATTCGGTATTGCAGTCGGCAGGTGGTTGCACCTTTCTTCCGCCGTGACCTTCTATCTCGGCAGAATCATGAATCTGCTTTTATTTGCCTTACTCGGAATGCTCGCGGTACGAAGAATGCCGTTCGGTAAAAATGTGTTGTTTGCCGTGGCGCTTCTGCCTTTAACTTTACAGCAGGTTGCGTCTTTTTCCTACGATTCGGTGATTCTTTCCTTTGCCTTTTATTTCACGGCGCTCTGCTTTGATTTAATTTACAGGGCAAAGAAAATTTCCGTTTTGGATATTATATCTATGTTGCTGTGCATTGCAGTTCTTGCCGCGCCGAAGGCAGGGGTCTACTGCGTTGTATTGCTGTTGCTGTTGCTGATTCCCCGAAATCGGGCGATACCGAAAAAACAGTCTTGGATTTTTGTCGGGGGACTGCTTGCGGCGGCTGTCGGATTCTTTTTCCTGTTCAATGCGTTCCGTCTTTCTTCTGCGGTTACGACAACAAGTAATGCGTATACGTTGCAGTTGATTTTTGATGACCCGCTGCAGTTTGTGGAATTGTGGGTGAACACCTATTTTGAAAATAAAGAATGGTTAGCCTATTCAGCCTTTGGCTCGGATATGGCGTGGGTCAATCTGCCTGTATCCAAAACATATGCCTTGGCGTTTGCCGCTTTGCTTTTGCTTTCTTCGGCGCGCGGCGACACCCCGTCGGAACGGATTCGTATGCGCCCGCTGGACAAAACCGTTATGTGGTCGGCTGTTCTTTTGACTGCGGCAGGTTTTTGCGCCGCGGCGTTTCTGTGGACAAATGCAAATTCCGCAACAGTGGCAGGCATACAAACCCGATATATTTTGCCTGTATTGCCGTTGATTTTACTTCTTTTACGCAATGATGCGCTGGTATGCCGAAAAGATATTACAGGCTTTATAACTTCGGGGTTTGTGGCGACACACGTGTTTTATATCACCGATCTCTTACAGACGGTATTGTCTGTCTCTTATACACATCTCCGAGCCCACGAGACCGATCAGTATCTCG
>UQFM01000092.1 GCA_900540295.1 uncultured Oscillospiraceae bacterium | reverse complement strand
CTGTTTAATGCTGTGCGGCAAGCTCGGCAAAATACGGCAGTAAAAAAACAGCGAATGCCGCTAACCCCGCACCGAATAAAATCAATAACCCTCTTAAAAACCGAACGTACCCTGTACGCATAAAATTCCTCCTTTGGGATTTTCTTGTTTTAGTTTTAGCACAATTTTTATTGTTTGTCAATAAATATTTTATGTTATTTGAAAATTTATATGTAAAAACAGCGGCAGAGTTTTCTGCCGCCGTACACATATTCTTTTAAAAATTTACCATTCCACCGAGAAATTTTTTTCCAATCCGAACGGTATGGACATTTCCATACCGAGTACAGACATGGACATTTCCCACACGAAGTAATAATCCGCAGACAGCACATGCCCCGTCGCGCTGTCTACCGTAACGCGCACTTTACCGTCGCGGTGCGCGACCTTTACATTGCGCACCATGCTTGCGGCAGTACCCGCATTATCCGTAATCACAGAAGGGGAAATGACGGAAAACACCTTGCCGTTATGCCCGAGACCCGCACCGACATTTGTACTCGGTGCATCGGGCTTCACCGAAATTTCAATCGTGTAGATACCGTTTGCCTCTGTAAGCGCCGCCGAAAGGATATCCGCTTCCGTCAAACGGCTTGACCAATTGGTATTTTCCACAGGAAACATGGCGTTTCTCTGCGCGGCAGTGGTTGCATTCACCATAGCGGGCGCAAGCTGCGAAAGGTCCTTTTCGCCCATATTGGTCGCAATCAAACTGCTCGCCATACTGCGTAAACTGTCAGGCAGATTCCCTTGGATTTCCCCCGCGCTGCTGTTTATCTCATGCAGAAGCCGAACCCGTTTGGCATTCGGCTTCACGTCGTTGATTGCCGTATTGAAATATGCTAAAATTTCCGCCTGCGTCGTCGGGATTTTACGAACTTCCACAGTGATTTCGCCTGTCTGCGTATTCAAAATCTGCTTTGCACGCACGCCCGAAGCCGTTTGCAGTGCATAGCGTGCGTCCACCGCCGTAATACGCCCGTCCCGATTCAAATCTGCTATGTCGGCAATCTGCGCCGAAAGGGTTCGGGCGCCCGAAGCCGCCTGTAAAATACGGCGCGCATCCGTTGCAGTGACCGCCCCGTTTTCATCTGCATCGCCGAGATACACACAATTCGGCTCCAAACCGTTTTGCGGCGTTTCTGCAAAAGCAGGAACAATACTGCACAGCAGGATGACCGCACAAAGCAAACACGAAACTTGTTTTTTCAGACTTTTTTTCATTTGAACCGTTCCTCTCAAAAAGATTGTAACAGAAACGGAAATTTTTGTCAATTTATTGTCAAAATATTGTGCATGTGTTACAATAGAGTATATCTTATAAAAAGGAATTCGTATATGAAGATTTTTTTTGAAAAACCATATAATAAGCTGAAATTAAAGCACAGACTGTTGCAAAAATCCGCTGATTCCGTTTGGGAACAAGCCGCACTGCCAATCGGCAACGGCTCTTTAGGGCTGTCGGCGCTCGGCGGCGTCAAACAGGAATGCATCACGGTCAACTGCAAGTCATTTTGGACGGGCGGTCCTTCGCCGAAACGCCCGAATTACTGCGGCGGCAATATTTGCGGTACGGACGAAAACGGCAAAACACGCGCGGACTATTTTGCGGCGGCACGCGCCGCCTTTGCCGACGGAAACGACAGCGAGGGCAGTCGGCTTTGCGACAAGCTGGTCGGTGAAACCGACGGCTACGGCGCGTATCAGTGCTGCGGAGAAATACAGATGGATTTTGATCCCCCCGCACGGCGCACAGATACATATCGCCGCGAATTGGATTTGGACACGGCGGTTTCCGAAACGGCAATACGTTGGAAAAAATCGGGCAAGACAGTGACGGAAACGCGCACCTATTTTGTAAGCTATCCCGATAACGCCGCTGTACTTCGTATACAGCGCGAAAACGTACCGCTGAATCTTACCGTGCGCTACCCCGCCCACCACGGCGCAAAAGTCACGGCAGACCGCAGCGGATTGTCCCATTTCGGCAGATTAGAGGATAACGGCTTGGTTTTTTGCGCAAGGCTGGAAGCGGAATGTGACGGTACGATAACACCGAACGGCGACGCACTGCGCGTAGAAAACGCTAGCACGCTGACCCTGTACTTCGCATTAGATACCGATTATCTTGACAACTACCCTGTCTACCGCAGCCGCGAAACGCCCGAGACAGTGGCGGCACGCGTAGAAAATACGGCAAAGGCGGCAAAATCCGTCGGCTTTGCGGCACTGCTGGAACGGCATATTGCGGATTACCGCGCGCTGTATACCCGCACCTCGCTTTCTTTGGGCGGCGGCGCCCAAATCCCGACAGACAGGCTTGTGCGCACCTATAACAAGCCGAACTGCGATGCAAAAGCACGGCGTACCTTGGAAGAACTGCTGTACCAATACGGGCGGTATCTGACCATCTCTTCTTCCAGAGAAACGAATGTCACGCCCTCGAATTTGCAGGGCATTTGGAATCATTCCGACACGCCCGCGTGGAGCTGTGACTACCACTTAAACATCAATCTGCAAATGAACTACTGGCCGACCTTTACCGCGAATCTCTCGGAATGCGCAACACCGCTTCTGCGCTATGTGCAGTCGCTTTGCGCCCCCGGGCGCGTAACAGCGGCGGTGTATACAGGTCGGGAAAGCCGCGAGGGCGAAAGAAACGGATTTTTGTTTCACACGCAGAACACGCCGTTCGGCTGGACCTGCCCGGGCTGGGATTTTTCTTGGGGTTGGTCGCCTGTGGCGGTGGCGTGGATTTTACACAATGTGTATGAGATTTATGAATACACCTGTGACAAAACGGTTTTGAAAGAAGAAATTTACCCGATGCTCGATGAGGCGGCGGATTATTTTGAATCTCTGCTTTTAGAAAAGGACGGACGGTTAATCACCTCCCCCTGCTTTTCCCCCGAACACGGTCCGCGCACCGCGGGCAATACATATGAGCAATCCATGCTTTGGCAGTTGTTCCGCGACGTCACGCAAGCCGCCGAAGCACTCGGTGCGGATACAGAAAAGTGTGCGCGCCGCAAAGAAATCCTTCAGAAACTGCGTCCGATTGAAATCGGCGAAAGCGGACAAATTAAAGAGTGGTACCATGAAACGGCGCTCGGCACCATCGGACAAAAGCACCATCGGCATTTGTCGCATCTGTTGGGGCTATACCCCGGGAATCTCATTGACCGCCGCAAAAATCCCGAACAGCTCAAAGCGGCGATTGTATCCTTAAATGACCGCGGCGACAAATCCACGGGCTGGGCAATGGCACAGCGCATCTGTTCGCGGGCGCGCACCTGCGAGGGTGACCGTGCCTTACAGTTAATGGGGATGCTGATTCGATACGGCATTCATGTAAATCTTTGGGATGTACACCCGCCGTTCCAAATTGACGGCAATTTCGGATTTACGGCGGCGGTGGCGGAACTGCTGATGCAAAGCCACACGGACGGCATCGATTTACTGCCTGCACTGCCGAGCGCGTGGCAAAACGGTGAAATCTGCGGATTGGTTGCGCGCGGCAACTTTGAACTGCATCTCATTTGGAAAAACGGTCAGTTACAAACTGCCGAAGTCCTTTCGCGCGCAGGGCAAACGTGCCGAATCGCGGTAGAAAACGGCACATTGCACCACGACGCCGAAAACAGCTGTGCGGATAAGTATACCGAGGACGGCTTTTTGGTATTCCCGACAAAAACAGGCAAAACCTATAAACTGTTTGCCGCTTACGGAAAGTGACCGTTTTGTAATGGAAACCTGCAACGCTTTGTGCTATACTCTTCTAAAAGGAAGGTGCGGCAAATGGATATTTTGGTTTTAGAAGATGATGACGCGATTGCTTTGGGTCTTGCTTATTCTTTAAAGAGTGAGGGCTTCGCGGTGACCGTCTGCAAAACGGTTGCGGATGCATTGCATACCATTGCCGAAAAAGATTTCGCACTGCATATTCTCGACCTCACACTCCCCGACGGTAACGGCTATGACGTATGCCGCGCCGTGCGGCAAAAGGGCGATGCACCCGTTATTTTTCTGACCGCGTTTGACGACGAGGTCAATGTGGTTATGGGCTTGGAGCTGGGCGCGGACGACTATATTTCCAAACCGTTTCGCATAAAAGAACTGCTTGCGCGGATGAAAAGCGTTCTGCGCCGATGTAAAGCAGACAACCCCGACGGAATTATCCGTCTGCGCAATTTGGAAGTACGCACAAACGAAGCCAAGGTATATAAGAACGGCAGAGATGTTTTTCTGACCGCTATGGAATACCGATTGCTGTTAATTCTTTTGCATAACCGCGGGCACATTCTCACACGCACACAGCTTTTGGAAGAAATTTGGGACGTCAGCGGTGATTTTGTCAACGACAACACCCTCACCGTTTATATCAAACGGCTGCGGGATAAAATTGAGGAGAATTCCGACGACCCTGTCATTATAAAAACCGTGCGGGGTCTCGGGTATGTGATTGACAATGCAGAACAATAAAGAATTTCGGAATACAATCCTTTTCGGTGCGGTGGCTACGGCGGCCGCCGCGCTTATCTGTGCATTTTTAAATCTTTGGTGTGCACTGCTTGTGCTTGTATCGGGTACGGCGGCACTGTTGGGGTATATCTTTTACACCCAAAAACGCTATCGGGAAATTGAACGGCTGAATGCGTATCTGATGCGTGTATGTACGGGTGAATATGATTTGGATATTCAGGACAATACCGAGGGTGAACTGTCCATACTGAAAAACAACCTATATAAAATCATTCTGCTTTTGCGTTCGCAAAACGCGGCACTGCAAAAAGAAAAACTCGGTCTTGCGGATTCGCTTGCGGATATTTCCCATCAGCTGAAAACACCGCTTGCCGCAATGACGGTGATGACGGATATTTTAAAGACAGAAACCGACCCGCAAAACCGTGAAAAGTTTTTGGAAACCGTTGAAGCGCAGACAGAAAAAATGAACTGGCTGATTGTCACGCTGTTAAAGCTTTCCAAATTGGACGCAGGCACAATCGAGCTGGAAGAAAAGCCTGTAAAAATTGCCTCGGCAGTCGAAAAAGCGGTTTCCCCGTTTCTCATTACCGCCGACCTGCGCAACATCACACTGGATTTTTCGGCAGTTTCGGATTTCACATTTACAGGCGACCGCAGCTGGAGTGCTGAGGCAATCGGTAATATCGTAAAAAACTGCTTGGAACATACAGAAGACGGTGGAAAAATCGTTTTTACAACCGAGGAAACCAATATTTACGACATGCTCTGCATTGCCGACAACGGCTGCGGCATTCCCGAAACCGAACTGCCGCATATTTTTGACCGATTTTATCACGGCGAGGGCGCTTCGGAAAACAGTGTCGGCATAGGTCTTGCGCTCTCTAAATCCATATTGGCGCGTGAGCACGCCACCATCGAGGCGAAAAGCCGCGTCGGCGAGGGCACGGCATTTTATATTAAGTTTTATAAAGTCATTGTTTAACCATAACACACACGTACGAACACGCCCAAAAGGCGTGTCCTGCGGGCACTTTTCAACTTATCGCGCT
>UQFM01000091.1 GCA_900540295.1 uncultured Oscillospiraceae bacterium | reverse complement strand
TGATCGGTCTCGTGGGCTCGGAGATGTGTATAAGAGACAGGGGGATTACCGAGGATGAAATGGAAGAGGTTTCCCAGCAGATGGAGCAAATGATGGAAGGGATGGACGGCGAGGACGGCTTTCAGCCCGGCGGCGCGTTGCCGCTGTCGTTTATGCAGGGGCTGTTTCCCGGTATGCAGAATCCGCAAAAGGACGACGACGACGATTTGATTGACCCGTCTGAGGTATCGGTTGTGGAAGAACCGAAAAAAGGGCAGGGCAAAGCGCCGAAAAAGCAGGGCAATAAAAACAAAAAGCGCAAATACCTGTCGCTCTACTGTACAGATTTGACCGAGCGTGCGCGGGACGGTAAGCTGGACCGCATTATCGGGCGTGACCGCGAGATTTACCGCACCGTGCAGATTCTCTGCCGCCGCACGAAGAACAATCCGTGCTTTATCGGCGAACCCGGCGTCGGTAAAACAGCGATTGCCGAGGGCTTGGCGCAAAAAATTGCGGCGGGCGAAGTACCTGCAAAGCTTGCCGACAAAGAAATACATTTGCTCGATTTAACCGCGCTTGTTGCAGGTACGCAGTTCCGCGGGCAGTTTGAAAGCCGTATTAAGGGTCTTATTGACGAGGTGAAGTCCGAGGGCAATATCATTCTGTTTATCGACGAGGTGCATAATTTGGTCGGCACAGGCGATGCCGAGGGCACAATGAATGCGGCGAATATTATGAAGCCTGCGCTTTCCCGCGGGGAAATTCAGGTTATCGGCGCAACCACCTTTAACGAGTACCGCAAAAATATTGAAAAGGACGCCGCACTCGAGCGCCGTTTCCAGCCCGTCAAGGTGGAAGAACCGTCGATTGACGACGCCTACGAAATGCTGTTGGGCATCAAAAAGTATTATGAAGATTACCACAAGGTGCAGATTTCCGATACCTTGGTTTATAAGGCGGTTACGCTTTCCGAACGGTACATTACCGACCGTTTTCTGCCAGATAAGGCAATCGATTTGTTGGACGAGGCTTGCACCTGTGCGAATCTGCGCAACAAAGCCATCAGCGATTATGAGCTGTTTTTAAAGCATGTTGCGGATTTGAAAGCGCAGGAAGAAACACTGGTTTCGGAAACGGAAACCGAAAATGACGAACAGAAGAAAAATGAAAAATACGCCGCGCTCGCATCCATTCGCACAGAATTGATTGCCTGCGACGGCAAAGAAGCCGATTTAAAAGAAAAAGCAAGCGATAATTTTGTGAATGAGGAAGACCTTGCCAAGGTGATTAACCTTTGGACGGGCATTCCGACCACGAAAATTGTGGACGGCGATGTGAAGCGGTTGGTCGGTATGGAGAACCGTCTGAAAGCGCATATCATCGGGCAGGATTCCGCCGTGGATGCCGTTGCCGCTGCGATTAAGCGCAGCCGTATGCAGTTGTCTGTGCAGAAACGACCCGCATCGTTTATCTTTGTCGGACCGACAGGCGTCGGCAAAACAGAATTGGTCAAACAGCTTTCCTTTGAGCTGTTTGACACACCCGAAACACTGATTCGCCTCGATATGTCCGAATTTATGGAGAAGCACTCCGTTTCCCGTTTGATTGGTTCGCCGCCCGGCTATGTCGGCTATGACGAAGCGGGACAGTTGACGGAAAAGGTTCGCAGAAAACCGTATTCGATTATTCTGTTTGATGAAATCGAGAAAGCGCATCCCGATGTTATGAACATTCTGTTGCAGATTCTCGACGAGGGCAAAACCAATGACGCACACGGGCGCACCGTCAGCTTTGCGAATACCGTCATCATTATGACCTCGAATGCGGGCAGTGAACGCAAAACCGCCGCGATGGGCTTCGGTAAAGCACCGAGCGATGTAAAACGCGAAATGGCGATACAGGCGCTTCGTGAATTTCTGCGCCCCGAATTTATCGGGCGTGTGGATGAGATTGTTGTGTTCAACGAGTTGTCTTCAGAAGATTACGCACGTATTGCTGTGCTGATGCTTGACGAGCTGAAATCCGCATTGCACGACAAATCCATTACTTTGGAATATGCGGAAGATGTGCCGATGGCACTTGTCGAAAAAATGGACGGCAATGTGCGCGGTGCGCGTGATTTGCGCAATGTCATTCGCCGCAATGCAGAGGATAAAATATCTTCCTATCTCGTAGAGCACTACGGCGAACCGATTCAAACCGTTCGCCTGACCGCTGAAGATGGCGAAATTATGCTTTGTGTTGAATAATCCGATGTCATTCTGCGCCGTAGGGTAGGGCGGGAGCTTGCTCCCGCCGCTCAGAACAAACCGGATTCCATGTCCGTCCGCGGGCGCGCGATGCGCGCCCCTACACGTCAGAAATACCCAACAGCAGGTGAATCAAAATGGCAAACTGTACCATCCGTACGGCGTCTTTGAAAGATGCCGCCGCAATCGCTGAACTTTGCAGGGAATCTTTAGGTTATGCCTGTACGGCAGAAACCGTGTCGGCGCATTTGTCTCAATGCGACCCTGCGCGTGAACGCGTATTTGTTGCGGTGCAAAACGGTGCAGTCATCGGCTTTATACATGCGGAAGTTTATCAAACACTGTATTTTGATTCGCTTGTCAATATACTCGGGCTTGCCGTTTTCGCTGAAGCCCGCCGACAGGGCGTCGGCACAGCGTTGCTTCGGGAAACCGAAAGCTGGGCGGCGGAAGTCGGCGCAGTCGGCATACGCCTGAACTCGGGCAGTACACGTACCGACGCGCACGGCTTTTACCGTCACGCAGGTTTTTCGGAAGAAAAAGCACAAATTCGGTTTTTAAAAAGGCTGTAAAGCAGAACAACACCCCGCCAAGTAACAGCGGGGTGCTTTCATACTCTTTTAGGGCTTTATTCCGAATACAGCTTCATTCCACGCGCACATACACACACATCTCATTTTCTCCGCGGTTGCCCCAAGTGTAATAGGGGATGAATTTTAACGTGCATTCCGTGCATTCGCGTGCGCCGTATGTGCTGTAGAGCGTTTCATCGGCTTTTTCCCGAATGCCTTGCGCATAAATACAGCCGTCCCTGTACTCCAAAGGCTTTTTGCTGTTTAGCTTTAACATCTGCAAGCCACTGCCGTTGTCTTTTTCCTCTAAGCAATACACAACTGCACCGCGCATCACGGCAGCTTTGCCGACATTTGCCCGTACACGGTTTGAGCATTGCACAAGTCTCGGACGCATATGCAAATCTAATATAATTTCCGCGCTGTGCTGAATTTCCGTAAAGGCATAGCCGTTTTTTTCTGTATATTTACAGCTGATGTCGAAGTTATCGCACCACTTTGGGATGCGAACGGCAAGGCGACAGCTTTTTTCGGTTTGTATTTTGATGCGGTATTTTCCCTGTTCTTCTGTTAACTGTATGGCCCCGCCGTCAAATTTTGCCTGATTGCAAATGAATTGATGGAGAAACACCGTGTTTTCATTCACCGTGTAGATGTATTCGGGCAGAGACCCTATCAGTCTTGCCAGATTCGGCGGACAGCATGCGCAGGAAAACCATTTCTGTCTGACAGGGCGGATATGCTGTTTGCGTGCGTCTTCTTTGGATGCCTGCGGCAGAACCTCTAAAGGATTCACATAAAAGAAGGATTTTCCGTCCGCCGACATACTCGACAGCACCGTGTTGTACAGTGCGCGCTCGATGACGTCGGCATAGTCGGCGCAGATTTCCGTTTCCGCCATACGCTGTGCAAAGAAAATTAACCCGACAGACGCACAAGTTTCCGCATAAGCCAAATCATTCGGCAGGTCATAGTCAAAGGAAAACGCTTCCCCATGTACAGTCGCACCGATACCGCCTGTAATGTAAAGCTTTTTGTTTGCGATATTTTCCCAAATGCTTTTACAAGCTTGTTCCAACTGTGTATCCTCAAATTCTTTCGCAAGGTCTGCCATGGCACTGTACAGATATACCCCGCGCACTGCGTGTCCCACGGCTTCCCGCTGTTCTTTGGGCGGGCAGTGCGCTTGGTTATATACATAGTCTTTGCCGTCCGTTTCTTTACCGCGCTCCGAATCGAAATAGTACGGCTGTTTGCCGCGTTCTTCCACCATAAAACGCGCGGTTTGCAAATATTTTTGATTGCCGCTTTCCCTGTACAGTTTCACCAATGCCATTTCGGCAATCTCGTGTCCGTCATAGCCTCTTTTGCCGTTCGGGCAAAAGGTTTCGCAGATTAAGTCTGCAAATCGGTATGCCGCAATTAAAAGCCTGTCATCCTTTGTCGCATGATATATGCTGATTGCCGCCTCTGCCAAATGCCCGAAGCAGTACAGCTCGTGGTGCTCGTGCAAATTGGTAAAGGCTTTGTCTATATCATTGATGATATAAAGCGTATCAAGATAGCCGTTTTCCGTCTGCGCATCGCAGATGATGCGGATAAATTCCTTGGCTTTTGCTTCCAGTAAAGCATCATAACAGCTTTGCAGATGATACCCTACCGCTTCCAGCCATTTGTAAACGTCGCTGTCCTGAAATACCCAGCCCATGAAGGCGTTTTTATCCGTGTTGCTTTCATCATAGTGCCATTTGTCCACAGGGTATTTTTGTACGGGAAGCCCTGCCTCGCGCTGTGCATTGATCGCTTTGGCTTTCAAAAAATTTTTAATACAATGGCTTTTTTCCGCACCCGCCACAGAGTCCGACAGTGCTTCGTACTGATAAGGCAGAACCTGCTCCCGAACCTTTTTTGTAATCTGATTCCAAAAAGGGTCGTCAATGATAACGTCCCGTACGGTCAGATGCGTTGAAAATTCCTGTGTGTGCATAATTCTACCTCTGTAAATCGTTTTTTTTCAATGTAAAACCCAAGCGCTTTTTCAAACGCTTGGGCAAAATAAGTTTATAAAATATATACGCCCGAATCCAGCTGGACGATTTCTTTCCCGCAGGAACGCAGATACCGCCGCACAGGTTCGTCAAAGGTGCGAAAATCGCGGACGGAATAATCCTTTAAATTCACCGTACGGATTTTATAAGAACCCGCATTGCAGACAAATAACTCGTCACCGTATTTGATAATGGACGTCGGTATGCTGAACGCCGTGGAATTTTCGCCGCCGATGCGCATATAAAACTTTTTGTGCGCAATCGAATAGCTGATAATCGCATTTTGGTCGGGAATGGTGCACCAAATCTGATTGCCGTCAGCGGCAACATCCTGCACGGGGCAGTCATGATACAGCAAATCGCCGACCCACGTGTTTTTTCCCTCATAGTCAAATACACCGGTTTCGCCCGTCGGGTAAACCAATACCGTACCGTTGCCCATAAACGTGTCCGCGTCGCAGTTTAAATAATCGCCGACGGCGTCCACAATCCGTTTATAGCCGTTTCCGAACTTGTTGAGCATGTAAACGCTTCGCGTCACGGGCGCGTTGCGCATTTTTTTTATGTCAAATCCGTAAAAAGAGACTTTGCATTTCCCTTCGCCGAGCATATCCATTTTGGAAAAAATGATACCGCAGGAAAAGGGTATGATATCAATAATATCACAATCCACTATTTTTTTCATTTTATCACCGAATACGGTCACCTTATATAATAAAGAAGAAATTCAAATCACTGTATAACAACTGTCTCTTATACACATCTCCGAGCCCACGAGACCGATC
>UQFM01000090.1 GCA_900540295.1 uncultured Oscillospiraceae bacterium | reverse complement strand
GAGCCTTATCGTCGGCAGCGTCAGATGTGTATAAGAGACAGACAATATACCGACAATACCCTGACTCACAAAAACATCTACAAAGCTGTTATGCATACTTGCAAAGTATCCAAAATCATTATGCACAATATACGTGTTCGGTAAATTCTCTTTGGCATACGGTATATAATTTCGGAAAGTGATGCCTGTAATCGGGCTGGTTTTAAAAATCTCCAATCCGCTTTGCCAAATCGCAAAACGGCGGTTGCTGACGTCATTATTCATGTCGGAATCTGTACGTCCAATCAATGTATCCGGTATTTCAGGCGTTGCATCCCCTTGATGTTTCACACTATATTCGTATTGTAAAACCTTTAAAGCATTGCCTGATTTCTGTGTTCCCTGAATTACTACGGCAGAACCCACAGCAAAGACCAATGCAAGCGCCAAACTGATAACAACCTGCACTGCCGCTTTCTTATTCTCAAATTTTTTCGCACGCAAAGCAAGCAAAAATACTGCCGCAAACACAGTAACCAGCAAAGCGACCAATGCTGTACGGGAATCGGAAAATGTTAAATATAAAATTTGAAGTACAATATTTACAATTACGAAAACTCGAAGCGGTTTTTTTACTGCCTTAAAAAATGCAACAGATAAAACCATGGATACAATGGAAAATACTGCACCGTAGTTTGGGTCTGTATAGAAGCCCCACAAGCGATTCCAAAGGAATCCGGATATAACGGCAGTTTCCCCTACCGGACGGTAGTTATTGTAATCCGTAACAAGCATTACAATCGCCGCCACTGCCATAATAAAGGTGTAGCCTAAAAATATCCAACCGAGTATATTGATTTCTTTTTTGTCGTCTTCTGTTGATTTAGAAGTGTCATAGGCATATACAACAAAAAACTGAATTACCATCCACACAAGCGCCTGAATGTTTTCCAGAAGTCCGTATTGTCTGGTCAAAAAAGCAGACAGCAAATAACTGCCGCAGAACAGCACTAACCAAAGAATACCGCGCACAGATATGTATTTTTTAAAATGCATCAGCCGAAACAGAACCACCAATCCGCCGAGCAAGGCTACTGCGTAAGATGCATAAGATAGTCCGGAACGCAAAGCAAACAGGCTGTTAAAAGATAGCAACACGAAGATAAAATATATACATTTAAACCATGTCGCATTTGCAAAAAAATTTGAAATTTTTGTAAACATATAACCTTAACCTCACACCAAATGATTTAATTTTTGCTGACGGATATTATACCCGTCAGACGTCAATGCATCTGACACATCTTTTCGGGAAAGCCCTTGCAAAGCTGTAAGCCTGTCAACCCAAAGCCGCAAAGCATCTTCTGTATCAATCGGCAAAAATGTGCACAAATCCGTAGCGCCCGTTTCTTTCGGAACTCGGTCACTGCAGACACAGGGCAATCCTGCCGCTTGCGCTTCAATTGCCACAATACCTAAGCCCTCAAAATTCGAAGGAAAAGCAAATACATCCATAGCCTGCAGATAAGCATTGGATTTTTGGCGTCCGACAAATACGATGTCATTCTCCAGATGCATCTGCGCCGCACTGCTCTGTACGGCTTGATACAACGGACCGTCACCGACTAAAAGCAATTTTGCGTTGGGAATTTTTTGATGCAGCCTTTGAAATGCATTTAGCAAAAACATATGGTTTTTTGCATATACAAAATTGCCGACGTGCCCGATTACAAAAGAATCCGTCAGCCGCAGTTCCTGCCGCATTTGTTTGCGAAGCACAGGATTAAATGCAAATTGTTCAATATCTATAGCATTTTTTACAATTTGAAAGCGCTCGCTTTTCACGATACGGTTTGGAAACATCCATTCCCCTGCCAAAGAAGAACAAGCATAAAAATCCGTTCCGAACCGATATAAAAAGCTTTTGCATATCTTGTGTAAAAACACTTGCAATTTACGCTTATACGGATTTGCGATATCACAGCCCGTCGCATGCGCATGAATTACAATTTTCGGTACGCCGCATTTCTCAGCCGCCATAGGTCCGAGAAATCCCAATGCAGTAGAAAAATTGAAATATGCGGTATCGTATTTATTTTGTTTAAAAATTGCCTGAAAATCTTTATATTGCCCGAAAGGATTCGTCAAGCTCGGCACTTCAAAAAGTCTTGCGTTTTTTAAAGCAAACTCGGATTGCAAGGGTTTGGAAATCTTATTTGTGAAAAAATCAAATTGAATATCTTCACTGCTTGTCCGATGATACAGATTTAAAATATAACGGTCAATTCCCCCTGCATTACCGTCCATAATCGGACCGATTAAAATCCGCCGCAATCAAACCGCCTCCCTATCGATTTTGTTTCAGCCGAGAAAAAACTATAGGAAATTTTTCTTTTACAAAGTAAATTATCCGTGCGGCAAAAAGCGCGCCCAAAGTCTGTTTTTTCCGTAAAAGTATATTCATTACCCTTAAAAGCATACCGTTCGGATTTGAAAACGGCATGAGTTCTCGGTATAAATCCGAATGAAACTGTGCTTTTAAAAAGGCTTTTCGCTCTTTTGTATGCAACTCGGCACGTGCGTCACAATTTCTTTGCAAAGCCGAAAAGAGGCTCCGCACATAAATACCGCAAAGAATTTCCTTTACATCCTCGGTACACATATCAAAGTTCTGATAAAACCCAAGCAAAAGCTCTATCCGCATAATCTGCAAATCAAAATAATTTTTAACAAATTTGCATGTCAAACTTTGATTGTCTCTTTTGTAATATTGATAGCCGATATAATCCAATGTAATCAAAGAAGATACATTCTGAAAAATATCTATGTTGAATTTAAAGTCTTCATTTAGCGGCATATTACAGAACGGCACAGCAATGCGCCGCAAAAACTGCACATTGTAAAATTTGTTCCACAAATAACCGAAAAGAGTGGTTTTTTCAATTTCAATCACAGACTTCCGAACCTGCTCCTGTGCGGTAAAAACATGCGCAGGATAACAAACCTCTACTTTATCATAGACCGACTGTTCCGCGTCCACATAAATCTCAACCGCGTTGAACATGATGACATCTGCATATTGTGCCTGTAGCGCATCATAAACCGTTTGCAGCAATTCCGCAGAAAGTGTATCGTCAGAATCAGCAAACAAAACATATTGTCCCTGAACTTTTTGCAATCCGACAGTACGCGCATGGCTTGCCCCACCGTTTTCGGAAAGGAAAACGGTTTGAATTCGGCTGTCCTTTTCCGCATACATGCTGCAAATCGACTCTGAACTATCCGATGAGCAATCGTCTACCAAAATCAATTCGAAATCCGAAAAGGTTTGTGCCAACACACTTTCCACTGCCTGCGGCAAATGCGCTTCTACATTATACACAGGCATAACAATGCTGAAAAATGGTGAATTTTGCATATAGCTCTCCCTCATCGTTTCGCTTTCAGAGAAGCAAACAGCTTCACATTACCGGATTTTACCTTGGATATAAAGCAGCCTTCCAAATAGGTTAAAAAAGCGCTTTGCATTTTTACAGGTATGAGCATCAGCTTCATATAAGAGGACTGCGGACGCATAACAGGCAACAGCGCCCGAACCTTTTCATCCGAAATAATTTTTTTGATTTCCGCCCGCTTTTCCGCAGAAGAAAGTGTGCAGCTTTTGGATGTTACATTTTCAACGCAACCGATGACGCGTTCAATGTATCGGCGAGCCAAAAACTCACGGCTGTTCGCATCGTCCACATTCCAATGCCGATAAAGGTCCAGCATCCAACCGTGCTCTTCCTCACGTTTTGCATACATATCACTGCGGTATTTTGTTGTTTCGGATTCTGCGCGCTTGCGAATAAAGTGATAATACTTTCCCGGAATCACTGCAACGCGCTCCACATCGCGCAAAACACTTAAATTGAACGGGAAGTCATCCCAAAAGGTGTTGGGAAAATACAGTTTGTTCTCGCGGATATAATCGCCCGAATACAGCTTATTCCAAGGTGTGTACAAAAGATTTTGGTCAAAAAGACGATATGCGTCCTCACGGAATTCACGCTGAGATGCATAAATTTTGCCTTCCACGCCTTGCTCCTGCGTGTATTTTTCCGTATCGGAATAATAAGTATCAATATAATAACCCGATACCACCAGCTGTGCATCATGCGCTTCCGCCGCGGCAACCATGTCTGCAAGCATTGTAGGCTCTGCGACATCATCCGAGTCCATAAAATAAAAATATTTCCCAACCGCTTTGTCAATCGCAACATTGCGGGCACTCGGCGCGCCGCCGTTTTCTTTGTGAATTACATGAATACGGGAATCATTTTCCGCATATCGGTCACAAATTTCACCGCTTTTGTCGGGCGTTCCGTCATCCACAGCAAACATTTCCCAATCTGTAAAAGTTTGTTTCTGAATACTTTCAATTGCCGCCCCGACATATTCCTCTACGCCGTACACGGGCATAATCACACTGACTTTAACTTCTGCCAAAGCATTACACTTCCTTTGTCGAAAATATGACCGATTTAAACAAAATTTGCATATAAAGTCTTGTTATTATAGCATTTTACAGCCTGACTTGCAAGTACTAAGAATTACAGAACTTCTGCACACATGGCAAGCGCCGCTTCAATGCACTTGTCCATATCGTAATATTTATACTGCGCCAATCTGCCGCCGAACAAAATTTTTTCTTCCTTTTCTGCCAAATCCGCATATTTTGCATACAGCTTTGTATTTTCCGCGTCGTTAATCGGATAATACGGCTCCATCCCATTCTGCCAGTCAACAGGATATTCCCGTGTAATTACGGTTTTTTCCTGTGTGCCGAATGCAAAATGCTTGTGTTCAATAATGCGGGTATACGGAACCTCCCGTTCATTGTAATTTACAACTGCCACGCCCTGATAATTCGGCATATCTAAAATCTCGTTTTCAAACCGCAGACTGCGGTAACCGAGTGCGCCGAAGCAGTAATCATAATAGGCATCAATGGTCCCCGTATACAGACAACTTTCCGCCATGTCCAAATACTTTTGACGGTCGGCAAAAAAGTCTGTATTCAGCACCACGTCACAGCCTTCAATCAAACGTTCAATTAAAACGGTGTATCCCTCTTCGGGAATACCCTGATAGCGGTCATTAAAATAATTGTTATTATAGGTATAACGCACGGGGAGACGTTTTATAATAAACGGCGGCAAATCTTTGCAGTCGCGCCCCCATTGCTTTTCGGTATATCCTTTAATAAGCTTTGTGTAAATTTCACGACCGACAAGACTGATTGCCTGTTCTTCCAAATTCTTAGGCTCGCCTTTGATTTCGGCGCGCTGTTCCTCAATAATTGCCCGCGCCTCATCAGGGGTAGAAATATTGAACATTTTGCTGAATGTATTCATGTTAAAAGGCATGTTATATATTTCGCCTTTGTAATTTGCAATCGGCGAATTGATAAAGTTATTGAACTCTGCGAACTGATTAACATAATCCCAAACCTGCTTATTGCTCGTGTGGAAAATGTGTGCACCGTATTTGTGCACTAAAATCCCCTCTTGCTCTTCACAATAAATATTACCGCCGATATGCGCACGTTTTTCAATAATTAATACAGATTTACCTTTTTGTCTCGCTTCATGTGCAAAAACCGCACCGAACAGACCGCATCCGACAATCAAATAATCATATTTTTTCATAAGCTGCTCCTTTATAACCTTTGTACCTGTCTCTTATACACATCTCCGAGCCCACGAGACCGAT
>UQFM01000089.1 GCA_900540295.1 uncultured Oscillospiraceae bacterium | reverse complement strand
GAGCCGATATCATATTTCATCAGATAATTGAGAACAAAGGTTAAAAACGAAACGGATTCCGTCCCCTCGCGGAACGGGAATGCAAAGGTTGCGTTTAAAAGCGGTACGACGAGCGCAACCAACGGCAAAAGCGTGCAGACCAAGCGGACGATGCGCACAGGCGAGCCTACGGTTGCACTTTTAAAGTTATTCACGCGGTAATGCAGACGCGCAAAGGAATCCTCCGCCGCATCGGCGTCTGCTTCCAGACGGTTTTCCCAATCGAAATTCGGAATGTTTGCGCCGCAGTGCTTACACTCCGCGCGGAAATCGTACCAATGCAGTTTTACACCGCAGTTCGGACATTTTGCTGCCATAAAAATCCATCCTTTCGGTCTTATGTAATCCAAGGTTACTTTTTAAAACGAATCACGTTCCAGGAAAGCGGACGCAGACGTGCTGTTGCGGTTCTGCCGTCCACCTCGGGGAGTGCCGCCGCGTTTGTCGGACGCACGGGTGCGGACACAATGGAATTCGTATCCTTGAGCCCGTAGCCCGCCATCTCAATATGCTCGACAGGCTTTAAATCCGTAAGGTCGGGCAAATCGATATTTAAAATATACTCTTCTTCAAAGCTGCGGTTCACGGCAAAGACGGTCAATTCGCTTTCATCCTCGGAAAGCACGGCTACGCCGTCCAAATCGGGAACGTCGGTGAATTCCTTTGTATCGTGCTTATCACAGCGGATATCAGAAATGAGCGCCGTGCCTCTGCCGAAATTCGACATGTGCATAAACGGATAGAAAATCGGCTGTTCAAAAACACCGCCGCCGTTTTCGGTCATAATCGGCGCGATTACATTGACCAACTGCGCAAGGCACGCAACCTTGACACGGTCGGCGTGGCGCAGAAGCACAATCATCATCAAGCCGACAAGTAAAGCGTCTTCAAAATTATAAATATCCTCTAACTGATGGGGCGCTGTGCACCAACGCTCAATTTTCTCGTCCGCCTCAAAGGAGTGGTACCAAACATTCCATTCGTCGAAAGACAGGTTGACATCACGCTTGGAATGCTTTTTGCCCTTTATGTAGTCGCAAACGGAGACAACGGTATGAATAAAGTCATCCATCTCCATGCTTTTTGCAAGGAAACTCGGCGTGTCATCCGTTTTATTGTCATAATACTGGTGCAGGGAAACGTAATCCACCTTGTCGTAGGCAAGGTCAAGCGTCTGCGCTTCCCAATCTCCGAAGGTTTTGGTGTGGCTGTTGGAGCTGCCGCAAAGCACAAGCTCAATCGACGGGTCAACCCAGCGCATCACCTTTGCCGCCTCTGCGGCGGCACGGCCGTATTCATAAGCGGTTTTGTGCCCGATTTGCCAGTCGCCGTCCATTTCATTGCCCAAGCACCAAAGCTTGATATTGTGCGGGTCTTCCACACCGTGCTTGCGGCGCAAATCGCTGTAATACGACCCGGACGGATGATTGCAGTACTCGACCAAATTGCGGGCTTCCTCTGCGCCGCGCAAACCGAGGTTTACCGCCATCATACATTCGCTGTTCGCTTTTTTACACCATTTCATAAACTCGTTTGTGCCGAATTCGTTCGGTTCGGTAACGCCCCACGCAAGCTCCAGCCGTTTCGGGCGTTCCGAAACAGGCCCCACGCCGTCTTCCCAGTTATAGCCGGACACAAAATTGCCGCCCGGATAACGCACAATCGGTACATTCAGCTTGCGTACTTCGTCGAGGACATCCTTGCGGAAGCCGTCTTCGTCCGCCGTGGGATGTGTCGGCTCATAGATACCGCCGTAAACCGCTCTGCCGAGATGCTCAATAAACGAACCGTAAATGCGTTTGTCGATTTTTCCGACCTGAAAATGTTTGGAAAGGGGTAAAAATGCTTGTTTCATAGATTTGATACTCCGAGGATTTGATTTGTTTTGCGTAGGGGAGATTTTCTTGTCCGTCCGCGGGCGAACACAGTTCGCCCCTACGGGTTATACATTTGATGCCGCACATACATATAAATTATTTTAGCACAAGCGTCTTGCGATTTTCAACGGGTTTGTGCAAATTTGTTGTAAAAAATCCGCGCGGATTTTTTGGCAGATTGCCGATAAGCCAAGTCTTATTTTTTCGCTTCCGTTTCTTCCGCCGCCGCTTTTTCAAAAACAAAAGTTTTTAAGACGGAACGGTTCTTCTCCATATCCGGCAGAAGCACAGACTGACTGCGCCGCGTTCCGCTTTTGTATGCGTCCTGTGCGGGAATCTGCTGCTGTACAATATCATACTGCAAATAAGAAAGGGCATGCAGTCCCAGATTCATAATTTCATCTTCCGTAAGGTCCGTGCGGACAAGCGGCATCACTTCGCCGACCAGCTCAAAAAGCTCGGCGGGCGACTGCTGTGTCGCTTTCCTGACCAGTGCCGAAATCACCTTTCTCTGCCGTGCGGTGCGCATGAAATCGCTGTCGAGATACCGAATACGGCTGTACCAAAGCGCCTGTGCGCCCGTGAAATGCTGCATCCCGCCCGAAAGCGGTTCGGGAAATGCAAAACCGTCGTCGCGGGACATATGGTCTTTACTGTTGATATATTTGGCCTCTTTTTCTGTGATTTCTACATCTACGCCGCCCAGCTTGTCAATAATGGTTGTAAACATTTCAAAGCTGACAAACATGTAATTGTCAATGCGGATTTTAAAATTGTATTCGAGGGTATCCACAAGCAGCTGTGTGCCGCCGCGGCTTTGTGCGGCGTTCAGCTTGTCCTCGCGGTAACCGGGAATTTCCAGATACATATCCCGTAAAAACGAGGTCAGTTTAATTTGATTGTTGCGCGTGTCGATGGTGACCAGCATCATGGTATCGGAACGGGTCTTTTCCGCATCCTCCCCCTCGCGCGCGTCTACGCCGATGAGCAGAATATTCTTCAGATAGTCTGCGTGCAGTAATTCGCTGTCTGCAATATAAGCATTTGCCTTAAGCGGTGCATAGTCCACCTTGCCGATAACTTTTTTGACGCTTGCATAGCCATACAGTCCCGCACCGCCGACAAACAGCAGAAGCAGAACCAAAAGCACGGCGAAAATTCTAAGCCCGATATGTTTTTTCTTTTTCGGCGTTCTGCGGGGGCTTGCGCCGTCCGCGTCTGCCCCCGAATAAATTTCGTCACCGTTGCGCGCACGCGTGCGCGGTGTTTCGCGGTCATTGTAATTATAGCTGTACGGCTTCTTTTCGGGCGCGGTATTGACCCTTGCGCGCGGCAAGTCCTCTCTCGGCTGTAAGTCCTCGGGAAAGTCTGTAAAAAAGCCTGCATACGGGTCGTCGGTCTGCGGCGCGGATTCTTCCGCCTCGCGTCCGCTGAATACGTCCTCGAAGCGGTCCGCTTCTCCGCTGTCACTGCATATGTCCTCAAAGCCGTCACCCTCGGGCGACGAACTGAAAATATCCTCAAAATCGTCATCTGAAAAGAGATTTTTACCGTTTTTGTTCTCCATTCTGACACCTCCGCCCTCATTTTACACGAAAGGGACGAAGAACACAAGTTTTTTTGAAAAATAGAGTGGAAATTCATACAACTATATGCTATAATTCTTAGTTGTATAATTATGTCAAGCCGTTTATATGCAAAACGGAAAGCGGCTTGGCAAATTTCAGTAAAGGAATGTACGGAGAACTATGGCTTACAGAACCCATACCTGTAATGAACTGACCTTAAACGACCTCGGCAAAACCGTCTCTTTGGCGGGCTGGGTCGATACCGTCCGCGACCACGGCGGCGTGGCATTCGTGGATTTGCGCGACCAATACGGCGTGACACAGGTCGTTATGCATGACGATGCGCTTTTAAAAGGACTGCACAAGGAATGTGTCATTTCGATAACCGGTGAAGTCGTGAAGCGCGACGCAGAAACCGTGAACCCGAAAATCCCGACAGGGGAATTGGAAGTGACCGTGACGGACGTACAAATACTCGGCGCGTGCGAAAACGCCCTGCCCTTTGACGTGAGCGAATCCACCGACACGCGTGAAGATGTACGTCTTACGTATCGCTTCCTCGATTTGCGCAACCAAAAGATGCACGAGAATATTCTGTTCCGTTCCAAGGTTGTCAGCTTTTTGAGAAAGAAAATGGAGTCTCTCGGCTTCCCCGAAATCAACACCCCGATTCTCACCTGCTCCTCGCCCGAGGGCGCGCGCGACTATATCATTCCCTCACGCAAGCATGAGGGCAAATTTTACGCACTTCCCCAAGCCCCCCAGCAGTTTAAACAGCTGTTGATGGTGTCGGGCTTCGACAAATATTTCCAGATTGCGCCCTGCTTCCGCGATGAGGACGCACGCGCGGACCGTTCCCCCGGGGAATTCTATCAGCTGGACTTTGAAATGGCGTTCGCCACACAGGAAGATGTGTTCGCGGTAGCCGAAGAAGTGCTGTACGATACGTTTCAAACGTTCGGCGGCGGCAAAGCGGTCTCCCCCGCGCCGTTCCGTCGGATTCCGTTTGAAGAGGCGATGCTCAAATACGGCACGGATAAGCCCGATTTGCGCAACCCGTTGGAAATCACCGATTTGACCGACTTTTTCCGCGACGTCGAATTTAAACCGTTCCAAGGCAAACCCGTGCGCGGCATCGTCGCGCCAGGCTGCGGCAAAATGAGCAAGTCTTTCTTTGAAAAGATGCTCGAATACGCAACCTCTATCGGGATGAAAGGTCTCGGCTACCTGACCGTTTTAGAGGACGGCTCTTTCAAAGGCCCGATTGCAAAATTTCTGTCTGATGAAAAGAAAGCGACGCTGACAAGCGACCTTGCTTTGAAAACGGACGATACCCTGTTCTTCATTTGCGACGCGCCGAAGGTTGTAAATCTTTTGGCGGGGCAAATCCGCACCGCACTCGGCGAGCGTATGAACATCATCGACAAAGACCGTTTCGATATGTGCTTTATCACCGATTTCCCGATGTATGAAAAGAACGACGAGGGCAAATTGGACTTCACGCACAATCCGTTCTCCATGCCGCAGGGCGAAATGGACGCGCTCTTAAACCAAGACCCGCTGACGATTAAAGCCTATCAGTACGACATTGTGTGCAACGGCGTGGAGCTTTCCTCGGGCGCGGTTCGCAACCACAGACCCGATGTGATGGTAAAGGCGTTTGAGCTGGCAGGCTATTCCGCCGAGGAAGTCGAGAAGCGTTTCGGCGCACTGTTCCGCGCCTTCCATTACGGCGCACCGCCGCACGCAGGTATGGCGCCAGGCGTGGACCGTATGCTCATGCTTTTGAAGGATGAGGAGAACATCCGCGAGGTCATCGCATTCCCGATGAATTCCAACGCGCAGGATATGCTTTTGGGCGCACCGAATACGGTTTCCGAACAGCAGCTGCGCGAGGTGCACATCAAACTGCGCCGCCCCGTGCCGGAGAAGTAAAATCCATAACCTTGTTAACTCTCCCTCATCGAGGGAGGTGGATTTTGCCGCAGGCAAAAGACGGAGGGAGCTTAAAAATATCTATGGAAAATGCCCCCTCTTTCCCCGCACGCAAACCCACAAGATTGCAAAATTACGATTACAGCCAAAACGGATGTTATTTTGTAACGGTGTGTGCGAAAGACCGCAGACCGATTTTAAGCACTATCGTAGGGGACGATGCCTTCATCGCCCCGCAAGTCAAACTGACTGAAATCGGGAAAATTGCGGAGAAACACATACAAAAAATTAATTTGGTTTACGCAGACGTAACAGTTGAAAAGTATATTATTATGCCCGACCATATGCATCTTTTATTGTTTATAGATGGATTCGGGAACGGGACGATGAAGGCATCGTCCCCTACAAATTTGAGTACCGTTATACGCTCGCT
>UQFM01000088.1 GCA_900540295.1 uncultured Oscillospiraceae bacterium | reverse complement strand
AGATACTGATCGGTCTCGTGGGCTCGGAGATGTGTATAAGAGACAGGAATAACCCGATGCGAAGCCATTATGAAAAGCACCTGACCGACGGCAGGTGCTTTTCTTGATTGTACGAATACAAAAATTACAGCATACACCCCATCAAAACCGCACCTCCGACAATATTCAAAACCTGAAAGTCCTGCTTTTTATAAAACCGCAGGGCTTTTTTATTGTCCTTCCCGACGCAGAGAAACACGCCCCGCACGTTTTTTTCGCGCAAATGCGCTTTCAGCGCATTCATCAGCGCCGTGCCGCCGCCCTGCCCCTGTGCTTCGGGCAGTAAATCAATGTGCAGATGCGCAGGGTACTTTTTTGCATATTTCTTTTGCAGCCGCTGTTCAAAATACGCGCGTACGCCGCGTAAAACGCCGAGCTTTCGGATTTCTTTGCATTCATTTTCCCGAAAACCGTTACAGTAACTTTCATAATCGGGCGCGCAAAGAATATAGCCGACCGCTTCATCTGCATCGTTCACCGCCGCAAAGCAATCATCCAAACACGCGCGCGTATAATACCGATTGTAAAGCAAAAGCGTATTTTCGCGTGCGTCTGCGGTACACCGCAGACTTTCATTCGCCGTAGCAAGGCAAATCCGCTCCGCGGCGGGAATGTCCCGTGCTTCCATTTTCCGAATTTTCAAAAACTTCTCTCCCTCCGTCACGCCTACGGCGTGCCACCTCCCTCGTCAGAGGGAGGAACTTTAGAGCATTACTTTTTCTGCCGAATGCCCATATACGAACAGCTTATTGCCACAAACAAACCCAATAAAATCCACGGCAACGCGGCAGTTGCAAAATTATGAATCAACTGTAATACCCCCTCACTTATGCACGGACTTATAAAATGCCCAATACCGCACGCCGAACTTTATGAACGCATACAAATAAAGCACAAACAGCACACAGTACAGTGCGAAAAAGAATCGGCTTTCGGGAATGGAATTATGACTTTGTATAAACAGCTGCGGTAAAATGGTGCAAAAGAAAATCATCAAAAGCGGCGTCATCCGCCCGACAAACACACGTTTCATCATATCCAGTCGGGAAGCGTCATCGCAAAAAATGCTCTCCTCTGCTTCGCCCATTTCGGAAGCCGCTTTGCGGAAATAGCTGTATCCCGCATAATTTTGCAGGTATTCCCAGCCGCAGTCGCGGAACATTTGAAGGTATTCGTCTTTTTGCTTGGTACTGTCCGCATTGAAATCCAACTGATAGATTACATCCTGCGGCGCACATTTTTTAAAACGATAAACCCCGAGACCGCTGACGCGTACAAATTCCCAACCGTTTTTATGCTGTTCTCTGAGATACTTTTCTTCCTTTTGCCATTCGGGAACCGAAAAAAATCGGAGTTGTGTTTTGGTTTCTCTCATATTATTTCGCCGCCTCCATACTTCTGTATAACCGCGTAATACGCTGCATTTCCAAATCCAGCACCTGTGTGCCGAGCGCGGTAATACAATAAATTTTACGGTTGTCTTCTTCCCTTATAAACCGAATCAGACCGTCTTTTTCCATTTTTGACAGACTGCCGTACAGGGTGCCCGGACTGATTTTGATTTCCCCGTTTGTCAACTGCTCTGTTTTTTTGACAATGCTGTACCCGTGCGCTTCCTCCCGCAGGCACAAAAGAATGTAAAAGCTCGTTTGGGTCATCGGCACATATACTTTTCTGATATGACTGTCCATCTCATCGCCTCACTTCGCACCGCAATGTATCGCACTTCGATATATAGTATAGCACTGCGATATACCCTTGTCAAGCACTGCCCGAAGCGTTTTTCATGGTTTTATGTCAAAACCGCCTGTGAAAGCAATGCTTTCACAGGCAGCTATTGTGAACAAAAGGCTGTTTGTCGGCGGTTTTCAGCAAAACGGCATTCACAGCGGCGGCAAGCAGGCAGGACAGCGGAACGGACAGCCATATACCCGATTCCGCATCCCACCGCGGCAGAACGGAAACCGATACCGCGGTAAACACAAGTAAAATGCCTGCGGAAACTGCCGCGCGTAATTTTTGCCCGACTGCCTGAAAGTATGTGCCTGCAAGCAGAAAAACGGGAATGCACGGCAGACTGCCGCAAAGGATACGCAATCCCCGCGCACCGAAATCCAAAAGCAGCACATCCGCTGTAAAAATCCGCATCATACAGCGTGCCGACAAAAAGGAAACCACTACGGCGGCAACGGCATATATCTCGCTGTAAAGCAGGCTGAATCGCACGGTATTTTTTATCCGATTTATATTGTTTGCGCCGTAATTAAATCCGATAATCGGCGCGGCGGCCTGTGCCGCCGCATGAAACGGCACGAGCGCAAACGTGATGATTTTGGACATATACGCGAACGCGTTCACGCCGTAAGTTCCGATATGCACCGCCAATGCACGGTTCATCAACAGGGTAATCACGGACATTCCCGAAAGCTGTATCAGCGTCGGCACACCGACCGCGAGAATTTCCGCAATGGATTTACAGCTGATTTTCAGATTTGTAAACCGCTGTACGGAGCGCTTGGCAAAAAAGAATACGCTCATCAGAAAGCTGGTGACATAGCAAAGCACGGTTGCCAGCGCGGCGCCGAATACACCGAGCCTGAAAATATAGATAAACAAATAATCCAGCAAAACATTGACGGCGGTGGGAATCAGCCAAATCAGCAGTCCGTAACGCATTTTCCCCTCGGCGCGGATGACAGAGGAAAAACCCGTGGAAAATACGTTCCCGCACAAAATCACGGTAAAATAAGGCTTTGCATAGGGCATAATTTCTTCGGTTGCGCCGAAAAACCGAAGCAAAGGTACACGGAAAAACAAGCCAAGCACGGTCACAGCGGCAGAAACCGTATAAAATGTCAGCATTGCGTTTGCCGTGGCGTTCCCCGCGCCTTCAAAATCGGATTTACCTAAGCATCGGGAAACAACGGACGCCGCGCCGCCGCCAATCATTTGCGCAACAGCGCCTTGCAGAAGCATAAACGGAAATACCACCGATACACCGCCCATTGCGTTGTCGCCCACGCCGTAGCCGATGAACAGCGTATCGACAAGATTGTACAGCGCATCAAAAAACAGCGCGCAAAAGGCAGTCAATGCATAACTGCCGAGCAAGCGCGGAATCGGTGTGTGTTTCATGGAAAGTGTTTCCTGTTTATTCGCCATCAGAATTCCCCTAAAGTACGGAATGCCTGCCGATACAGAAGCGAACCGCAGAGCACATTCCGCCACCAGCCAAAATGATGCGGCGTATAACGGTAGTATTTTTCGACCTCCTGAATCAGCCCCATAACGCCCTCGGCAAAGGCAAACCGAATGCATTCCGCGCGGCTGCAGGTAACAGGATAATCGCTCGCTTCGTTATAAGCGCGGACGGACAGTTTTTTCTTCTGCAGCGGTTTCGGGAATTCCAAACAGATAAAATCAAAAATACGGTCCCCCCAAAAGCTTCGTTCGGGGTCAATCCATGCGATTTCAATTTCCCCGTTCGGAAGCCGGCGGCAGAGCATATTCGGCGCCCATGCGTCATAATTCACCATGGTGCAGGGAACGTCCTCCAAAATGCTTTTGTATTTTTGCGCAAGGCGGAGCAGTTTTTCTCCCTTCGGAGATTTTTTGCCGACGCGCGCCGCATCGCAAATCAGATTTTCGAGCATACCTGTAAGCGCACCGTACCAATTGTCATACAGTCCGTTTTGTATGTAGCCGAATTTCGGATTCTGAATTTTGTGCAGCTGTGCAACCATCTGCGCAACCCTGCGCGCGCAGGTCTCCTTTTCGCTGTCGGTCATTCGGAATTTATCCATCTGTTCGCCCTCTATTTTTTCCATAATGAAATACGGCGTCGGAATTACGGTTTTGGAAGCATCCTCGAAATATACTTTAGGGACACGGATATCCGTTTGCGTCCGCAGAAGGTTATACCAATACACTTCGCTCTGCATCATATTCTTTTCATAGGTGAGAACAGGCACATCCTCGGCAGGCGCTACTTTGAGTACATATTCCTTATCCGCCTTTACGGCATAAACCGCATTGTATTCGCCCGCGCCGAGCGGAGCAATACCCGTGACGCCTGTAATCCCCGCTTTTTTGAACAAACGCTTTACAGTGTCGTCATCTAACAGATATTTCGTACGGCTGACCATGAAAAAACCTCCCGCAGGGTGTTTTCGAAAAAAGCACCCCGATACAATTTTTGTTATCTGCTTTGCATTGTATCGTTTGTTCTGAAAAAAATATATCATAAATCCGCATAAAATTTTAAAAATCCGAAGTGAATTTAAAAACAAAAAACAGAGGCACGGCAAAAACCGTACCTCTGCAAAAATACAACTGCATATGTTACATAAAATTTTTAATCCGTTCCCAACGCGTCACAGATATTTCTTATACTCCCGCAAACAAAGAAGCCAAATAAGAAGCAAGTAAATCAGTAAAACTGCCGGGAGGATTACATATCCATATTTCATCTCGGCATTTCTGCTGAGTACTGCAAAAAGCAAAACGAGAAACACCTGTAAAAATATGCCGCCGATTGGCAAAAGCGCAACGATGCGCCTAAAACGCCCGTACATAAGCTTTGTAAGCAGAATACAGCCGGCCAAAAAAGCAATACCGCACACAATTGCAGGTCCGAACATCCAATCGCTGTAAAAATACGGTGAAAGCTTTCCAAGTGCACTTTTATAAAAAGAAATTGTATGGACACAGCTTTCTAAAGAGACAAGCAAGAAATACAGATATCCTATCGTATAAAGAATCATAGACAGCCAAAATACCGTTTTTTTGTTCTTCTTCATTTTATTTCACCAGCGGAATACCCGCTTCTACAGACAGCTTATATAACAATTGTACAGAATACCGAACAGCATTTCTGGTTGTCGCATATGCCGCCGCATCCCATTTTGATTTATCCGCAATATTATCTACCATAGAGATATAGCCTTTTGCATTTTTAGCAGCACTGTATATTATATTCTCTTTGGATAAAGATAAAGCATTTTTGTATTCAGATTGAGGCAGAGTCTTATATGAATCAATATAGCTATTTAAGTTTTTATCGGCGTAGGATTCAAAAGAACTGTGTCCTTTCCAAAATACAACAGCGGTAACATTCGCTGCGTGATGCGGCTCACAGGCATCTTGTATATAATGCAGCATTTTCCCAACCAACTCCACAAAATTCTCTGTAACACCGCCCGACCTATAAGCGTTTACAGCCGCTGTATAATTCTTAACCATATTGGTTTTTGCCGTGTTGATTGAATCCTGCGTATAGCTTGTATTCGTATCCGGATCGTAAAAATGTCCTTCAAATCCGCTTAGTGGACCTTCCCCATAATCCTTATCCGGAATTACAGACGCCAGCGAAATCATCAGTGCCGCTACTAACGAAGCACTACGATTATCACCCCAAAATCCCATATCATCTAATAGAATTCCGCAAGCACGCGCGGTAATCAATTCATGGGACCCGCTGTCTTTCTCATCCCCGGATGTCCATTGCGGAGAAATTTGATTTTCATTTAACTCCATCAACGGTTGATTTGCCGCGTATGTACCAAAGGGATCATATACACGTTCAAATTTTGCAAGCAACTCACGATATTCTGTGTTACGCATAGTCATAATATCATCCCACGAATACGCTGACAAATCCAATGTTTCCTGCATATTTTCTGCATGATACGCAAACGCGCCTAAAGACAAACTCGCTAAAACCATCACCGTACACAAAAATACGCTAATACTCTTTTTTAACATTTTACGCCTCCTATTCTTATCAATACCCTCTTACCAACTATACTATTATAAAATCCTCCTTTCATGTAATATAATATCACGCCTCAGCATATTCGTCAATGATAACATATTATAACATTAAAGTCATAAAAAAATGTGTATATTGTTTAAGTAAAATAAAAACAGAGGCACGGCAAAAACCGTACCTCTGCAAAAATTCGGGTATTTTACTTACGCAAGCTCTGCGAAGTCTGTCT
>UQFM01000087.1 GCA_900540295.1 uncultured Oscillospiraceae bacterium | reverse complement strand
AGATACTGATCGGTCTCGTGGGCTCGGAGATGTGTATAAGAGACAGGAATACGGCTGCGGCTGTGACTGTTCTTCCGTCACGGAGCTGATGCTTTCCAAAGCCATCGGTGCAGTCGGTGACGATGTGATGTTTTCTTCCAACGATACGCCTGCATCGGAATTCAAATTTGCAAACGATATGGGTGCAATCATTAACTTGGACGATATTACGCATATTGAGATATTAGAGAAAACACTCGGCAAACTGCCGAAAAAGCTTTCCTGCCGCTATAATCCGGGCGGGCTGTTTAAAATTTCCAACAGCATTATGGACAACCCCGGCGATGCAAAATACGGCATGACCACAGAGCAATTATTTGAAGCCTTCCGTATTATGAAGGAAAAAGGTGTCGAGGAGTTTGGTATCCACGCTTTTCTTGCCAGCAATACCGTAACCAACGAATACTATCCGACTTTGGCGAAAGTTCTGTTTGAAGTTGCGGTGCGTCTGAAACAGGAAACGGGTGCGAATATTAAATTTATCAATCTTTCGGGCGGTATCGGTATCCCGTATAAGCCCGACCAAGAACCGAATGACATCTTAGAAATCGGTAAAGGTGTTAAAGCGGTTTACGACGAAGTGCTTGTACCTGCCGATATGGGGGATGTTTCTCTGTATACCGAACTCGGCAGATTTATGATGGGACCTTACGGCGCCCTTGTAACCAGAGCCATCAATCAAAAGCATACGCACAAAGAGTATATCGGTGTGGACGCCTGCGCGGTTAATTTAATGCGTCCTGCGATGTACGGTGCGTATCATCATATTACGGTCATGGGCAAGGAGAACATGCCGTGTGACCGTCAATATGATGTCACAGGCTCGCTCTGCGAAAACAACGACAAATTTGCCATCGACAGAATGCTGCCCGAAATTGAAATGGGTGATTTACTTTATATTCACGATACAGGCGCACACGGCTTTGCAATGGGATATAATTATAACGGCAAGCTGAAATCCGCTGAAATTCTTTTGAAAACCGACGGCAGTTTTGAATTGATTCGCCGTGCGGAAACGCCTGCCGATTATTTCCGTACCTTTGACTGTTTTGATTTTTATAAGAACGTACTGAAATAAAGATTCATTTTGAGAGGTTTTTTCTATGGCGTTTACGCATTTGCATCTGCATACGGAATTCAGCCTTCTGGACGGCGCATGCCGTTTGGATGCGCTTTGTGCCGCCGCGAAAGCTATGGGGCAGACCTCACTTGCCATTACAGACCACGGGAATATGTACGGTGCAATCGAGTTTTACAAAGCGGCAAAAGCGCACGGTATAAAACCCATTATCGGCTGTGAGGTGTATGTCGCGGAACGCGGGCTGACGGATAAGGTGCACGGGCTGGATTCAACGCGCTACCATCTTGTATTGCTTTGTAAAAATGAAATCGGCTATAAAAATCTGATTTATATGGTTTCCAAATCTTGGGTGGACGGATTTTATGTGCGCCCGCGTGTGGATAAGGCACTTTTGGAAGCGCATTCCGAAGGCTTAATTGCACTCTCTGCCTGTCTTGCGGGAGAAATTCCGCGTAAACTTGCCGTGAAAGATTATGACGGCGCGAAAGAAACCGCGCTTTGGTATAATCGTGTGTTCGGGCAGGGGAATTACTATTTGGAATTACAGGACCACGGCATGAAAGAGCAAAAAGAAATTTTGCCCGATTTGCTGAAATTGTCCAAGGAAACAGGCATTCCTCTGGTCGCGACCAACGATGTGCATTATGTAAAGAAGTCGGATGCCAAAATTCAGAAGGTATTGATTTGTATTCAGACCAACCATACCATCGATGAAGATACAGGGCTGGAATTCGGGACGGATGAATTTTATTTGAAGTCCGAAGCGGAAATGCTCGAAACCTTTGATTTTATTCCCGAAGCAATAAACAATACCGAAAAAATTGCACAAATGTGTAATTTGGAATTTGAATTCGGTAAAACGAAGCTACCGCATTTTGAAGTGCCGAACGGACAAAATCATTTTGACTATTTCCGTGAAAAATGTTATGCGGGTTTGTATCGGAATTACGGTACAGATGTACCGCAGTCCTATACAGAGCGTTTGGAATATGAGCTTTCCGTCATTCGGGAAATGGGATATGTTGACTATTTCCTGATTGTAGCAGATTTCATATCTTATGCGAAATCCAAAGATATTCCCGTAGGACCGGGGCGCGGATCGGGTGCAGGCAGTATCGCGGCATATTGCATGGGCATTACGGGCATTGACCCGATGCGGTACAGCTTGATTTTTGAACGGTTTTTAAATCCCGAACGTATCAGCATGCCCGATATTGATGTGGATTTTTGCTATGAACGCCGTGAAGAGGTTATTGAGTATGTTATCCGAAAGTACGGCGCAGACCATGTTGCGCAAATTGTTACTTTCGGCACGATGGCGGCGCGTGCGGCGGTGCGGGATGTCGGGCGTGCATTGGGGATTCCCTATAATACGGTGGATGCCGTATCCAAACAAATCCCCCGAGAAATCGGTATCACGATTGAAAAGGCGCTTAAAAAGAATCCCGAACTGAAAAAACTGTATACGGAAAACGAAAAAATACAGGAGCTTATCGACACGGCAAAAAGTGTAGAGGGCATGCCGCGCCACGCTTCGACACATGCGGCGGGTGTGGTGATTACAGACCGCCCTGTGCATGAATATGTGCCGCTTGCACGTAACGATGCGTCCGTTGTTACACAGTTCACCATGACCACGATTGAAGAACTCGGTCTTTTAAAAATGGATTTTTTGGGACTGCGTACATTGACTGTAATCAGTGATGCTGTAAAAACAATCCAAAAAACAGAGCCTGATTTTCAAATTGAAAATATTCCTTTGGATGACGCCGCAACCTACCGTATGTTTTCAAAGGGATTGACCTACGGCGTATTTCAATGTGAATCCGCAGGGCTGCGAAGCGTTTTAACGCGCCTGAAACCGCAGAACTTAGAAGATATAATCGCAGTAATTTCCTTATACAGACCGGGACCGATGGACTCCATTGACGCTTATATTGCGAACCGCCATCATCCCGATGCAATTCAGTATAAAACGCCGCAGTTGAAAGAAATTTTGGATGTAACCTACGGCTGTATGGTGTATCAGGAACAGGTTATGCAGATTTTCCGCACGCTTGCAGGGTATTCGTTCGGCAGGGCGGATGTCGTCCGACGTGCCATGTCCAAAAAGAAGCATAAGGTCATGGAGGAGGAACGCGAATATTTTGTGCACGGCATGCGCAATCCCGACGGTACGGTAGCTTGCTGCGGCTGTGTGGCAAACGGGATTGCGGAAGATGTCGCAAACAGTATTTTTGACGACATGACTTCGTTTGCTTCCTATGCGTTCAATAAATCCCATTCCGCCGCTTATGCGGTTGTCGCATACAGAACGGCGTATCTCAAATGTCATTATCCGAGCGCCTTTATGTCCGCGCTTTTAACCAGTGTGATTGACGATACAGATAAAATCTCTGCTTACATTGCCGATTGCACCCGTATGGGCATACGTGTTTTACCGCCGAGTGTCAACGAGAGTCTGCATTCGTTTTCTCCAAAGGATAAAAAAACCATTCGTTTCGGGCTTTTGGCGATTAAAAATCTCGGCAGAGGATTTATAAAAGAAATCTCGGCGGAACGGGAAGAAAACGGCATTTTCAGTGATTTTTATGATTTTTGCAAGCGTATGCACGGCAAGGATTTTAACAAGCGTGCCGTAGAAGGATTGATTAAAAGCGGCGCGTTGGATGATTTGGGACTGAACCGCCGTGAAATGATGCAAAATTTACCTGAAATTGTTGCAGGGCTGGATTCCGATATGCGCCGCAATGTGGACGGACAATTGGACATTTTTTCAATCGGCTCAGCAGAAACGCAGGTGTATACACCTGAATATAAGCGCTGTCCTGAATTTGAAATTGCGGAACGTTTGCATTTGGAAAAAGAATCCACAGGCTTATATCTTTCGGGGCATCCGATGACCGAGTATCTTCCGTTGTCCGAAAAACTTCGCGTGGCAAGAATTTCCGACCTTTCAGAAGCGGCAGATGATGAGATGAGCCGATTGCGTGACGGTACATCGGTGAAGCTTTTGGCAATTGTGACGGGCATCAAAAAGAAAACGACCAAGAACGATACCACTATGGCTTTTGTAACCGTAGAGGATATTTACGGCAGTATAGAACTTTTGCTGTTTCCGAAAATTTATGCACAGTTTTCACATTTGTTGCTTCCCGGAAATATTCTGTTGATTGACGGGCGTTTGTCTTTGCGGGATGAGGACGAGGTGAAAGTGATTCCCGACAGAATTGCTCCTTGTCCGAATAAAGCGTCTGTAACGGACGCCTCGGAATTGCCGTCTGCACCGTCCGCATCTGCTACGAAAAAACTTGAAATTCCGCATGAGATTCGGCAGGGACTTGCTCTGTTAGTCGACACGCTCGGCAGCCCGCAGGATAAAAAAGTGAAAAATTTGCTTTCTATATTTGAAGGAAACATACCTGTTTATTTGTATTATAAAGATACACGTAAAAAATATATTTCCGCGCGCGGTGTAGATGTTTGTATGCCAATGCTGACCGAATTGCAGTTGTTACTTGGCGAAATAGGCATAATGTTAAAATAAAACTGTTTTTTTGTTAATTTTGTCGGTTTATCTTGACATTACGGCAGATTTGTGTATCATTATAATCTGAATCATTTTTTTGAGGTGAAAAGAGTATGAAAACCATCGGTGTTTTGACAAGCGGCGGCGATGCGCCGGGTATGAATGCGGCGATTCGCGCCGTTGTACGTTCCGGTTGTGAAAACGGATTTCGCGTTATGGGTATTCGCCGCGGATATAACGGATTAATGTACGGCGATATGTACGAAATGAATTTGCGCAGTGTGTCTAATATTATTAACCGCGGCGGCACGATTTTATATTCTGCCAGAAGCCCCGAATTCAAAACGGAAGAGGGCATGCAGAAAGCCATCACGGTCTGTAAAGAACTGGGTATGGAAGGTATCGTGGTCATCGGCGGTGACGGTTCGTTCCGCGGTGCGCGGGATTTGTCTTTGCGCGGGATTCCCTGTGTCGGTATTCCCGGTACAATTGACAATGATATCGCCTGCTGTGATTATACCGTCGGGTACGATACCGCTATGAATACGGTTATGGAAATGGTTGACCGTCTGCGGGATACATCCGAATCGCATGACCGCTGTTCTGTGGTTGAGGTCATGGGCAGACGCGCAGGCTATCTCGCTTTAAATGCAGGTATTGCATGCGGTGCGACTACGATTTTAATTCCCGAAGTGGACTTCGATTTTGAAAAAGATGTCATTGAACGCATGCAGCGCACGCAAAAGGCGGGTAAGCGTCATTTCATCGTAGTTGTTGCCGAAGGCATCGGCGGTGTGCAGGAGATGGCAAAGCGCATTGAAGAGGAAACGGGAGTGGAATCCCGTGCCACAATTCTCGGGCATGTACAGCGCGGCGGCTCACCCACTGTGCGCGACCGCGTTGTGGGCAGTCAAATGGGGTACCGCGCGGTTGAGCTTTTGAAGCAGGGTATCGGCAACCGTGTGGTTGCCATGCAAAAAGACGATATTGTGGATTACGATATTTTTGAGGCGCTGAACATGTCGAAATCTTTGGATTTGGATTTGTACAGAGTTGCACACGAAATTTCAATCTGATGCAAAGGAACATCGTGTTAATCGGTATGCCCGCTTCCGGCAAAAGTACAATCGGTGTGCTTTTGGCAAAAACAATCGGCGTCGGCTTTGTCGATACGGATTTGCTGATTCAGCAGCGTGAACACCGACTGTTACAGGAAATTATGGATACAGACGGTATCGGGTATTTCTTGGATACGGAATGTGCCGCGGTTTTAGATTTGGATTGTCAGAATACTGTGATTGCCACAGGCGGCAGTGTTGTGTTCCGTGCGGCAGCCATGCAAAAGCTCCGGCAAAACGGTACGGTTGTTTTTTTAGATGTTTCTCTGGAGACGGTGAAACGACGGTTAAACAACATAAAAACCCGAGGTGTGGTGGCGGACAAAGGGCAAAGCATTGACGAAATTTTTTATGAACGCTTGCCGTATTACCGAAAATATGCGGACATAGTGTTGCCCTCCGATGGGAAAACTTCTGAAGAAACTGTCAGTGATTCTGTCTCTTATACACATCTGACGCTGCCGACGATAAGGCTC
>UQFM01000086.1 GCA_900540295.1 uncultured Oscillospiraceae bacterium | reverse complement strand
GCCCGACAACGGTGAAAAAGTGAAAATCCGCCGCAAAAACAAGTTTTCGGCATATTGTGTTCGACTCCCCTCAGCTTAACCTATTGATGTGCATTCCGTAATAAAACACCGACTTTGCTTTTGAGCAAGGTCGGTGTTTTGTTATGCTTTTTTCAGAATATATTTTCAAACCGCGGTGTTTCCGTATCCCGTAAGTGGGCAAAATGATATTGCAATTCGCGCATGTCGTCGGATAATTCGTCATAGGCTTCTACCTTTGCTTTATCCTGCAAGCCGCGTACCAAAATATCCGCTTCGTCTAATTCGCCGTGGTTTACAAAAGCACCGAGCATTTTTTTGTGCTTTGCAAATTGGTTTAAAAATACTTTCAGTTCTGTCTCTACGGTTTGTACGTCTTCTGCCTCGGCGGCGGCAATTACACGTTCTGCGGTATCATGCATCTCTAAAGTGATTTTTTTTAAATCCCAAAAGCCGAATACCGCCAAAAAAACAGCCAGCACAAGGCAAACCGCCGCAATCACAATCCGTTTCATTTCGCGCCTTCCTTTTGAATGATATTGGTATTGCCGCTTTTGTCTACGGTCATCAGCATAATGTTTTTGACTTCGATTTTTTTAGACTGTAAAAGCTTGTTCAGCTTTTGGGGATTCATACCGCATTCTTTGAAATCCGACTGGATAATTCTGCCGTCGCTGATGACCACGCAGGGAATCCCGTCATCGTCCTCTTGGGCATGGAGCGCCTGTGCCTGCGGTGCGCGGTAAGGCGGTTTTAACAAAACGCTGAGCGTACCGTCGGTTTCCACAATCGCATACTGTACTTCGGCAATGTCAAAAATATCTTTTTTTCGGAGCGCTTCCAGCAAATCGTCTACCGTAAAGCGCAGACGCTTCAGCTGCTTCTGGTCTAAAACACCGTTGCGTATGACAATCAGCGAATTTCCCTGTAAAAGGTTTCGGAATTTTATACTCTTAATGCTGATTACAGAAATCAGAATTTCCAATCCAATCAGCACCAATACAGGAATAAACGTATTGATTAGCGGAATTTGCGTGTCCTGCATGGGAATTACCAAAATTTCCGAAAGTAAAAGCGTAATGACCAAATCTGCGGGCTGTAATTCGCCCACCTGCCGTTTGCCGAGAATGCGGAAGGTAAACAGCACTAAGATGTATAAAATAACGGTTCTGCACAAGGTTACTAACATAATCGCATATCTCCAATCTTAGGAATATCATGTGCATTGCGGGTCACAATATTACAAAAGTGACAATAAAAGCAAAGGAAAAGCGGTATTGTATGTCTGTCGTACGACCTGTTCTTCGCAAGTATTGTACCGCAGAAAATTTCTATGGGAAATTGGATAAATAAAGAAATTCGCAAAGTGACTTCCGCGGAGTCCAAGGCGGCTGCACCGCCTGTCACCGTCGGAACCTCTTTGGAAGATAACATCATTTATTTTAAAGAAAAACTCGGCGAAAGCTTTGACATTCTATATAAGCAGACCTTTATCGGCAATAATAAAGCCGTTTTGATTATGGACGACGGCATGTGTGACAATCTTTTGGTGACACAGCAGGTCGTGAATCCCATTATGACTGCCGAAAAAATGCCGAAAGACGCCGCAGACCAAATGGCGTATATCCGCGACAAAATTTCATCGGGCATTGACCAAAAAGAAGAACACAGCTTAGACGAAGCCATCAAAGATGTTTTGTCGGGACTTGTCGTTTTAATGATAGACGGTGCGCCGTTCTGCGAGTGCTTCGGTGTGCAGGGCTTTCCGAAACGCTCAATCGAAAACGCACAGACCGAAGTACAGGAAAGCGGCGCGCAGGAAGCCTTTATTGAGAGCTTCAAAGACAATGTAGCGCTGATTCGCCGCCGCGTGCGTTCCCCCGTGGCGCGGTTTGATGTTTTGGAAATCGGTAAAACCAGTCAGACGCGCGTGTGTGTCTGCTATTTTTCAGACCGTGCCGACCAAGCGGTTGTAGAAGCGATTAAGGGAAAGCTCAAAAAGGCGGATTTGGATGTTGTACTCGGTGCAGGGTATTTGCGTCCGTTTTTAGAACCCGATGTGATGACTTTGTTTTCTGCGGTCGGTTCTACGGAACGCCCGGACATCGCCTGTGCAGAAATGGCAGAAGGACGCGTTGTGATTTTGGTGGACGGCACGCCGTTTGCTTTGGTGGTTCCGTATTTGTTTATGGAGAACTTTCAATCTCTGGATGATTACGACCACCGGCCGTATTATTCGGCGTTTATCCGTACTCTGAAATTCTTCTCCTTTGTGCTGAGTGTATTTTTGCCGGGCATCTATGTTGCGGTTTGTACTTTCCATCAGGAAATCTTACCGGCGTCTATGCTGTATGATACCGCGGTGCAGGAAAGCATCACGCCGTTTCCCGTGATGCTGGAAGCGATTTTCATTCACTTCGTTTATGAAATTGTGCGTGAAGCAGGCTTGCGTATGCCGAAATCCGTCGGACATGCGGTGAGTATCGTCGGTGCGTTGGTCATCGGTGATGCGGCGGTGTCGGCGGGCTTAGTGGCGGCGCCGATGCTGATTGTGGTCGCGCTGACAGCCATCAGCTCCTTTGTGGTTTCCAAAATTTATTATCCCGTATCTCTTTTGCGGTTTGCCTTTATGATTATCGGCGGCATTACAGGCTTTTACGGCATTGTTATCGGATTTGGCGTGCTGTTGGTCAACATGTGCGCAATTCAGGCTTTCGGTACACCGTTTACCGCACCGTTCGCGCCGCTGCATATCGGCGCGGTACTGCGGGATTCTTTCCTGCGCATCAGCTGGAAACTGCTCGGCAAACGTGAACTGAAAATACAAAGCATGGAAAAATAAAAAAGAAAGGCAGGATGCGGGGCGTTTGTAAAACGCGCCGCACGGTTGGGGATTCAAATGGGAAAAGCGCAGAAAATAGGGATTTGGCAAGTATTTTCCATTATCTTTTTATCGAGACTTTTGACGATTTTGACGTATACTTCTATCGGCGAAGAGAAGATGGATACGGGAGATTACTTCCCGAGCTCCTTATTTGCGGGTTTGTTTATTTTGCTGTTTTCGGTTATGGTGTTTGTGCAGAATAAAAAGTACCCTGGCAAGGATTTGACCGATATTGCCTACATGACGTCTCCGTGGTTTTCAAAGGCGGTATCTGTAATTTATGCAATCGTTTTCATTTTTTCCACAATGGTGACGCTTGCACGCTTGGAGCTGTTTGTCGGAACCATTATTTTCCCCGAAAATGACAGCGCGTTGTTTATCATCATCTGTGTGCTTGCTTCTTGCTATGCCGCTTCGCTCGGCATTGAAGCGCTCGGACGGGTCAGTGCGCTGTCCGTCATGATTTCCTGTGCCGCATTTTTGTTTATCATGCTTACGATGGCGGATAAAATAGATGTAACGCAATTTTCGCCTGCATTCTACGAAGGACTGACGCCGTCCCTCAAAGGGGGACTGAGCTTTGCTTCGCGTACGGTTGAAATTCTGATGCTTTCCGCACTGTTCCCGAAAGTCAACGGAAAACCGATGCGCGCATATTTTGCATGGCTTACCGTAACCGTATTGAGTATGCTTTCTCTGTTTTTCTTCGTATTCGGCGGACTCGGCAAATTTTCACTGACCCAGTTGTTTCCTGTGCATTCCGTGGCGGTGCTGTCAGAGGTCGGCGTATTCCGTCGGTTTGACGTATTGCTGACGGGCGTCTGGATTTTGTCCGCTTTTATCAAAATCAGTTTGCTTCTCTATTTACAGGCAGAGCTTTTGCAGAAATCCTTTAAGGCGGAGTGGAAAAACTATTATATATTTATCACAGGCGGTTTGGTGCTCGCGTCACAGTTGTTTTTGGCAGGCAACTTTACCGACTATTTTTACCAAATGGATTATATTATGCGTTTGATTTATTTTACGGGATTTGTGTTGGTATTGCCTGCGCTGATTATGCTTTGCGCGTATGTGAAAAGGAGAAAAGCCGATGAAAAAAGTGCTTAAGCTTTTAATTCCGATTGTTTTACTGACGGTTTCCTTTTGCGGCTGCAATTATGAATCGCAGGAACTGAAAAGCCGTTTGATTGTGCAGGCGATTGGGATTGACGCTATGGAAAACGGCGGCGTGCGTGTCACCTTGCAAACACTGAATACCGAGATGGCGGGCAATCCGAACAGCGGTGCGAATTTAGGGGATATCATCAATTTTGTAACCGTAGAGGGGAATACGGTTTCCGATGCAATTTCTGCCGCCGCGAAATCCGTAGGCAAACTGCCTTTGCTTTCGCAAAACAGACTGATTGTTTTCGGCAGGGAAACCGCCGAACAGGGGATATACAGCCATTTAGATTATTTTGTGCGCAATGCGGATAACCGTGCGACTGTACTTGTAGCGGTGTCCGATACGACCGCAGAGGATTTGGTCAGTGCCAAAATGGGCGAGAGTATTTTAACCGCAAACAGTATAGAAGATATTTTAAAAGCCATGCAGTTTAATACCAACATTATCAACCAAGAGCTGTATAAGCTGATTAACAAATTGGAATGTCCGTGCAGCAATGCCTTTTTACCCGTGCTGAAAGCAGAGCAAGAGGAAGGCGGCGAGAAAGCGGATATCCGTTTTGTAAATGTTGCGGTTTTTGATGAAGACCAAATTCTGTTTGAAATGGAAAATGAAGCGGTAACGGCACTGATGATGCTGCATAATCAGGTGGAACACGGCTATTTTTCAGTGCAGAATCAAGATTTTTCCGCTGAAACCGTGGTCAAAATTCGGCATTGCTCTGTAAAAGTAAAGCCGCAAAGCACAGAGGGCGGTGTGCATTTTACCGTGCGGGTAAATATGGAGGTCGATATCGCTGAAATTCAGACCGAAACGCCGTTTTCAATCAGCGAGGCGTATTTGAATGAAACACAGCGCTTGTGCCACGAATATATTGTTCATCTTTTAGAAGAAGAAACAAAGAATTGCTTTGTTAACTATAATGCGGACCCGTACTGCTTGGGACGCAGGTTTAAACGCTCGCTTCCCAAGGAGTTTAAAGCAATTCCGGATTGGAAGAAAAATCTGCCGTCTGCAAAAATAGAAGTCTTGCCGAAAATTGAAATTAACCGTGTGGGGAACGGTGCGGAAAATATTTAACGCTTGCACCGTCGCAGAAAATACGATACAATAATTTTGGTGAATGCTATGAGTGCTTTTGAACGGATATATGATGTGGTGCGCCGCATACCGAAGGGTTGTGTGGCGACTTACGGCGATGTTGCGCTGCTTGCGGGCAATCCGCACTGGTCGCGTGTGGTCGGGTATGCTTTGCATGTGAATCCCGATCCCGAAACCGTTAAATGTCATCGGGTGGTGAACCGTTTCGGTTCGGTATCTTCCGCATTTGCATTCGGCGGTGAAAACGAACAAATCCGCCTTTTGCGTGCGGAGGGCGTAGAAGTCAGCGACGACGGGATTGTGGATTTACAAAAATACCGTTGGAATTTTTAAGGTGACCGCATTCGTTTCGGTCACCTTATGCAGAATAAGATGTAAAAAGTGAAAGCCTTCTGTCGGTCGGTTGTATACCGTATCACAGAAGGCTTTCTTTTGGGACAGCCGCACATAAATTACCTCGGCGGAATAGTATGGAATAGGAAGAAGTTCCGAAAAAAGAAAAGGAGACGTGTGTAGTGAAAGATTTTATGGATTTCTGCGATACGCAGCTGCAATCCGAAATGCATACCGATAACGACTGTGCGCCTGTTACACAGCCGTGTGTATACAACGGTTTATCGAAATTACCGAAGAACCCTGTAACAACAATGGCATATGTGCCGTTCCAGACAGATACAGCTATGTATGAAGCAGAAAAAGCACTGTGCCGCGGAACCGTGTTCCCCGACCTTGACAAACCGTTTTTGGGAGGGAAATGCATATGATGGTAAACGAACGCGAAAAAAATCTCAGAACGCTTTCAGCGGCGCAGTTTGCAACATGGGAACTGCATTTGTATTTGGATACGCATCCCGATGACTGCGAAGCAAAAGAACGGCACAGCAAGTATGCGGTCCGTGCCAAAACATTGCAAAAGGCTTTTGAAGAGAAATACGGACCGTTGACGCCGAGCACAGGGTCGGGTAAGGATTGGTTACAAAATCCGTGGCCTTGGGATTTAGAGGAGTGTGTGAAATAACCTATGTTTCAGTATGAGAAAAAATTACAGTATCCGGTCAATATCAAAAATCCCAACCCCAAATATGCAAAAATTATCATATCGCAGTTTGGAGG
>UQFM01000085.1 GCA_900540295.1 uncultured Oscillospiraceae bacterium | reverse complement strand
CTCAAAGAATCTCGGGTTCCTTTTTTCGTCGTTGTTTAATTTTCAAGGTTCGAGACTGCGTTTCTCGGCGTTTCGGTTTTGCCCTCTCGCCTTAGCGCTCCGATATAATATCAAAACTGCCGACAAATGTCAACACTTATTTTCAAAAAAGTTTCAATTTTTTTCGAGTTTTTAAAACGCTGCCGGGTGTTTTAAACAACATATATAAAACCTTTGTATTCGAACAAGCTTTTATGTGAAAACTGTGTTTTTGAAATGATTGAACAGCATCAATTGCTTTTTTCAAATTTATTCATTGCCGAGTTTTAGAATTCTGTACCGCTGATGTATTCAGATATATAATCATATTTCCTTACTGCGTATTTTGTTCATTAAAACGCATACCTATACAAATATTATTGTCAAACTGAAATCTGCAAATACATTTATCAGCCTATCCCCCGCTCGCTTGCCTTGTACCGAATTATTCAAACTATCAAAACGGAGAAATACAAACGCCTAAAAAATATGCAGTTTTGCTAAAATGTAATTGACGAATGTTAAGAAAGGCATTATAATAGTTATATTCTTATAAAAGGAAAGAGGAAAACAAATGAAACTGGATGCTCTGCTGCACAAAGTCTACGGCACCACGCCGAACGACGGAAATATGCAGCCGAAAGAAGCCATCGCGTATGCGGTTACGGGATTCGGTCAGAACCTGATTTGTACCATTATCGGTTCTTACCTGACTGTATTCATGACCGACGCACTGTTGTTCGGCTCGATTCCCGAGGGAGGAATTTTCGGCGGTATTACAGGCGCTATGGCAGTCGCTTTTTTGATGCTCGGCACACGCGTGTTTGATGCGCTGAATGACCCGATTATGGGTTCGATTGTCGACAGAACCCGAACCAAATGGGGCAAATGCCGCCCGTATCTCAAGTGGATGGCAATTCCCATTGCTGTAATGACGATTATTTGCTTCTTCCCCTTCCTGCCGTCTAAAAGTCTGTCAACTTTCGTGATTATTTCGGCAATCTATGTCATTTGGTCGGTGGTTTACACGGTTGCCGATGTACCGTATTGGGGACTTTCCACCTGTATGACCAATGACACGGTGGTGCGCGGCAATTTAATGACCGTTACGCGTCTTGTCTGCACACTCGGCGCAGGAATTGTGACCGTCGGTGTACCGATTATTACGTCTGCGGTAACGGCAAAGTACAGATATTCCGAAAAAAATCCTGAGCATCTCGGTTTGATTATGGAGCGAATGGGTGTGGATGCCGAAGGCGCAAAAGCCTTTTTCAATACTGTTATGCCCGAATTCATTGAAGCAAATGCAAACACTCTGAAATGGACCTATTTCATTTGTGCTTTGGTATTCACCGTAATCGCCATTCCGATGTTCTATTACGGATTTAAAAACACCAAAGAGCGCTATACAGCAACAGACAATCCGCCCTCACTCGGGCACAACTTGAAGCTCCTGTTTAAGAACAAGCAGTTGCTTTTGCTCGTCATTTCGGGCGTACTCGGCGGCGCGAGAATGGTATATACATACACAGGCGGCCTGTATTTCGCAAAATACGTTCTTAAAAATGAGGGCATGTACTCCCTGATTACCCTGCTGGTTGTACCCGGCGGCTTGGTTGCTTCCCTGCTCGTCCCGTGGATGACCAAAAAGTTTACGAAAAAATGGTCGTACATCTATGTACACGTTCTCGGCGCAGTCGTCATGTTTGCGATGTATTTCATCGGCTACGACGCACCTTGGAAATTGGTGGTCTGTGCAATCGGTCTTGTGCTGCTCGGCATTCCGCAGGGCGCAAACAACATTCTCTCCTATGCGATGATTGGCGATACCGTTGATTATCTGGAATGGAAAACGGGCGAACGTGCAGAGGGTATTTGCTTTGCCATGCAGACGCTTATCAATAAAATCGGTATGGCAGTCGGCGCATTTATCGGCGTGTTCTCTTACAGCTGGGCGGGTATCAACCCCGAAGCAACGCCTGCAATTACAGCGGACGGCGAAAATCTGCTGTGGAACATTCTGATTTTGGCAGGTGCTTTAAGCATGGTCGGCACTATCATTCCCGTACTCTTCTACAACATTACGGAAAAGAGACAGCAGGAAATGGTAAAAGAGGTCGAAGCCAGAAAAGCGAAGGCATCGAAATAAGCAGTGTATTGAAAGAGCGTTTGACGAAAGTCAGGCGCTCTTTTTTTGACTTCTGTTGATTTTTTCAGACAGCGCGGTTGACGAATCCGTGTAAAAAAGGTATGATATACCATATGAAGATAAACAGAAGCGGAGTGATTTTTTTGGCGAATACAACAACGGAAAGCCAGCTTTCCAAATACAGACGGTATGTCGGTTACGGCATCGGTGCGGTGGGTTTGGATTTAAGCTACGGCTTGTTTTATTCCTACCTTGCAAAATACTTAACGGACGTACTGCTGATGCCTGCGGCATTTTTGCTGATTTTAACGCCGATTGCGCGTATCTGGGACGGCATTAACGACCCGATTATGGGCACGATTGTAGACAGTACCAAAATGCGTATGGGCAAGTACCGCCCGTGGATTATGATTGGTGCATGCTCGAACGCTGTGATTTTGGCGCTTCTGTTTACCAATCCCGGGATTCCGCTGGGTTCCCCTTGGCTGTATGTATACGTGGCATTCATGTACATTGCATGGGGCATGACCAACACCATGGCGGATATCCCCTATTGGAGCATGGTACCGAGCTTCTCCAACGACCCGAAGGAGCGCAACACGATTTCCACCATTGCGCGAACCTTCAGCGGCATCGGACAAGGCATTGTCACGATTTTCACGCCGCTCGCTCTGCTTTGGCTCGGCAGCGGCGCGACAGAGGCGGAGAAAAAAGTCAGCGCACAAGGCTTCAGCCGTTGGGCGATTCTCTGTGCGGTGCTTTTGATTGTTTTTTCCGTAATTTGCGCCACGGTCACCAAAGAACGGCACGTGGTTTACAACAAAGATAAATTCAACTTTAAAAAACTGTTCGGCGTACTCAAGAGCAACGACCAGTTAATCGTATTCATGATATTCGCCATGATTTCCAACGCAGGCTGGTATTTGACCAGCGGCGTGGGTGCATATTACTTTGAAAACGTAGAAGGCGACCTCTCCAAACAAAGTATGTTCGCCACCTTCGGTGCGGTCGGCTCGTTCCTCGGGTTGTTTGTGATTCCGCTGATGAGCAAAAAATACACGCGCCGCACGATTTATCAGTTCTGCCTATGCATGGTTATTGTCGGGTATGCGGCAATGATTGTGTGCGGTCCGATTTTACACCAAATGCTGCTTTTAAATATTGCCTATATTATCGCGTCTGTCGGTATTGCTTCGATGTTCGTCAATCAGACGATTATGCTTGCGGACATTGTAGATTACGGCGAATACAAAACAGGCAAACGCTCGGAAAGCACGACTTTCTCCATGAAGGGCTTTTTACAGAAAATGGCGTATACTGTGCAGACCGTCATTCTGTTTTCGGGTCTCGGTCTCTCGGGCTATGACGGCGGCGCCGCCGTACAAACCGAAGCCGCAAAAACGACCATCAGTGTAATGACCTTTGTCATTCCGCCGATTTTGGTATTTATTTCTTTCCTTGTGTTCTCGAAAAAATATAAGCTGTACGGCGAGCTTTCCGAAAAAGTACAGGCATGCGTCGCGGCACGCGAAGCCAAAATGGAGGAGGACGCGTAAATGCGGATTCTCATCATTCGGCACGGTGACCCCGACTATTCCATTGATTCTTTAACGGAAAAAGGGTGGCGCGAGGCGGAATATCTTGCCGAAAAATTAAGCAGCGAACGGTTAGACGCAATTTACTGTTCCCCGCTCGGACGTGCCAGAAACACGGCAGGCTGTACTTTGAAACGCACGGGAAAAACCGCAAAAACACTCGGCTGGCTGCGGGAATTTCATGCACCGATTTTCGATAAAAATACGAAAAAGCTTTGCGGTCCGTGGGATTTAATGCCCGCTTTCTTCACAAAGGTAGACGATTTCTACCATCCCGAAAAATGGGCGGATACCGATTTTATGCGTTCGGGAGTGCGTGTAAAGCAAGAATACAACCGCGTCGGCAAAGGGCTTGACAAGGTTTTAAAAGCACACGGGTACGAGCGCAAAGGCAGATATTACAAAGCCGTACATCCGAACCGCGATACAATTGTTTTCTTCTGCCATTTCGGCGTAGAATGCGTGATGCTTTCACATTTACTGGGCATTTCCCCCGTGCCGCTTTGGCAGGGCTTTTGCGCCGCCCCTACCTCTGTTACAACGCTGTATACAGAGGAACGCGAGGAAGGCATTGCCGTATTTCGCTGTGCATCGTTCGGAGATATTTCACATTTGTATGCGCACAATGAGCCGCCCGCGTTTGCCGCACGGTTTTGCGAGACGTTTGACTGTAAAGAGGAAAGGCATTGAATTTATGACAAACTATGATACAGCACATACATACTGTACTAATAACAAGGCAAGCCTATTGCAGGATTCAAATTGCGGTTGTTTCTACTGTTTGAATATTTTTCATCCAAAAGAAATCACAGAGTGGATTGAGGACACGGGCGAAACTGCGGTTTGCCCCTATTGTTCCGTGGATTCTGTAATCGGCGCATACAGCGGGTATCCGATTACCAAAGAATTTCTGTCAGAAATGCATAGGTATTGCTTTGATTCTTAATATGCAAAACGGGGCGTCGAGGACGCCGCCCCCTACGGTTTTCTGAAAATTTTCAGAACGCGTCATCAGTCATTCCTACGAAAAGCCGCACAAAAAGCTTCCCGTTGTTTCGGGAAGCTTTTTGCAGTTCGAATTTATTTTTTCTTTTTACATACCGCATATGCGACACCTGCAACAGCCGCCGCACCTGCGGCAATGCCGAGCTTTTTGAGTGTCGGCAATACGGATTCCACGCTTGGCGGTGCGTAGGAATACAGCAGATATTTCGGTTTATTCTGAATATCCTTTGCACTGAACAAATCGCGGTACAAAAGCGTGTATGTCGAAAATGCATGCGGATTTCGTTCGTCCAAATCAATCAGACGCACACCGCGGTTGAGACGCGGACCGTATACATTGAAACCGCAACCTTGTGTATAACCGAGCAGCATATTGCCGTGTTTCCCCACAAAGCTGTTGTTGTGGTCATGCCCGAAAAACATGGCAAGCGTATCGCCTTTTTCCGAAACCGCCGCAAATTCCCCGCTGTTTTCGGCGGGCGTTGCGGGGGTTTCCAACAGGAAATCGCAATTTCCCTTTTTCAGAAAACGCCCGTCAATATCGTAAAATTTGCCGTAGTGCTCACGGAAGCCCTGCGCATGCGGTTTCTGCGACTTCGGCACTTCCTTTAACAAATCCCACATTTCAGGTACGGGAATATGCTGGAACAGAATTGAGGGTACATAGTCCCCTGCGGTTTCCTTTAAATACTCGCGCACCGTGCGATACCATTCGATTTGCCCCTTGCTGACGCTTGCGCATTTGCCGTCAAGCGTGGTGGAAAGCGAATCCAGCAAATACAAATTAAACAGAATCTTTTCGCCGTCGTGCGAACGGATGTTGAGATACTGATTACACAGCCCCGAAAGATTTTCATCCCCCGCAACCGCCAGACAATTCTTGTGTGCGCGGTACATTTCGAGCTGTTTTTCTTTCGGAATGCCGAACGCCTGGTCGTCGTGATTGCCGAATACAAACGTGAACGAAATCCCGCGTTGCTCTAAGGGCGCAATCAAATTGTCAATTGCCTTTTTATAATTCGCTTCACGCGCCCCGAAAAGGAAGCTGACGCCGTAGCCTTTAAACTGGTCACCTGTAAATACAACCAAATCGGGCTTGGCTTCATCGAGCGCCGCCGCCAAAAAAGCCAAAGTATCTTTAGAAGTCACCTGTGTATCCTGCGTATCGGCAACCTGCATAATGCGGAATTTGCCGTCCGCACGGAAATACAAATCCGCTGTTTTACCGAGTGGAGCCGTCATATTTTACACCGCCTGCTTCAGTTTGCTTTTTCCTTTTTGCCGAATTTCTTTGCGAAAAACGCATCGACCTTTTGCCCGACGTATTTGTCAAACAGCGGGTAAACGAACTTCGCAATAAGGAAATACGCAATAACGGCATAAACCATACCCATCAGCGCGCCGAACAGCACGTCGGTCGGGTAATGTACCATGAGGTAATTTCGGGAGAAGCCGATGAGAATTGCCAAAACAAAGGCGGGCACGCCGACTTTCCATTTTTTGTTAAGCAAAATCGCCGTTGCCGCCGCAAAGGATGAAGAGGTATGCCCTGACGGGAAAGAGTAGCTGGACGGCAGGGAGACTAACAGTTCGGGTTTGCCGTCTGCCGAAACAGGGAAGCCCGCATATAAATCTGCAAACGGTTCAAAATTGAACGGACGCACACGAGCAAATATGTTTTTAAGCGTTACATCGTTCACCAAAAGCATCACAATCAGCGCAAACGCCATGGTCACGCCGACCTTGCGGTATTTTTTCGAGAACAGGCAAACCACGGCAAGTACAATCCAAAAACAGCCGCCCTCACCGAAAAATGTAATAATCGGCATAAATACATTTAAAACCTCACACCACACATGCTCCTGTATCCACTGAAAGACCGAGTGATCAAACGCGGAAAATACGCTGAAATCCATAAATTTACCTCCTGTCTCTTATACACATCTCCGAGCCCACGAGACCGATCAGTATCTCG
>UQFM01000084.1 GCA_900540295.1 uncultured Oscillospiraceae bacterium | reverse complement strand
GAGATACTGATCGGTCTCGTGGGCTCGGAGATGTGTATAAGAGACAGATATTTACAATGAGCCGAAAAATGCGTTTGTCGCCGATTTCATCGGGGAAAGCAATATTTTGGACGGTATTATGCACGCGGACTTCTCTGTGGAATTCCAAGGGATTAAGTTCCAGTGCGTGGACAAGGGCTTCGGCAAGGATGAGCCTGTCGACGTCGTTATTCGCCCTGAGGATGTAGATATTGTTGCACCTGAAAACGGTATGCTGCAGGGTACGGTAACCTCGGTGACCTTCAAGGGCGTACACTATGAAATTATTGTAGATATTGACGGCTTTAAGTGGATGATTCAAACGACAGAGTTTTCCGCAGTCGGCGACAAAATCGGTATCTGCATTAAGCCTGAGGAAATTCAGGTTATGCGCAAGAGTGCGTATTCGGGACTGTACGGCGATTACAGCTCTTTCAGTGAGGAGTTTGATGAGCTTTCCGACCCGACTGCGGATACAGAAAACGATGATGCGGCGGGGGAATAAGGTATGAATAAGTCCTCTTTACGCTATAAGCTTATCAATGCGCCGTATATTCTTTGGTCGGTGCTGTTTATCTTGGCGCCGATGTTTATGGTCGTGTATTATGCGTTTACCAACCGTGACGGCGAATTTACTTTTGAAAATATCACCGCGCTGTCCGCATACGGCGCGACATTCGGGCGGTCAATATGGTATGCGTTTTTGGCAACCGTCATTTGCCTGTTGCTTGCCTACCCGCTGGCATACATCATGGGGCGTTCCAAAGCGTCTAAGCAAAGAACCTTAATGATGCTGATTATGCTGCCGATGTGGATGAACTTTTTGATTCGTACCTATTCCTGGATTGCCATCCTCGCGAATACGGGTATCATCAATTCCCTTTTGCGTGCGGCAGGCTTGCAAACGGTACAGCTAATCAATACACCCGGCGCAGTCATTTTGGGTATGGTATATAATTTTCTGCCGTATATGGTTTTGCCGATTTATTCCGTAATGTCTAAATTGGAATACAGTTATGTCGAAGCGGCACAGGACCTCGGCTGTAACGCATTTTCCGTTTTGAAGCGCATCATCTTTCCGCTGAGTCTGCCCGGTGTGATTTCCGGGATTACCATGGTATTTGTGCCGTCTGTCAGCACCTTTTATATCAGTCAAAAACTCGGCGGCGGTAAATTCTTATTGGTGGGCGATTCCATTGAAATGCAGTTTCAGTCCGCCTACAACTATAATCTCGGTGCTTCTCTTTCGTTGGTGCTGATGATTATGATTATCGTTTGCATGCTGATTATGAATCGCTTTGCCGACAGTGAAGAGGGGGCGATTCTCGTATGAAGCGTACTTTATCCAATTTATATATCGCTTTAATCATGCTGTTTCTGTATGCGCCGATGCTGGTGATGATTGTGCTTTCTTTTAACGGCACGGCAAGCACAAGCGTGATGTCAGGATTTTCTTTGCAGTGGTACGGCGAATTGCTGAACGACACCGTTACACTGCACGCACTGTCCAATACCCTCGTGCTGGCGGTTGCATCTTCCGTAATTTCCGTTGTCATCGGCACTATGGCGGCGGTCGGTATTCACGGTATGAAAAAAAAATGGACGCAAAATGCTGTTTTGACCGTGACAAATATCCCGATGATGAATCCCGAAATTGTAACGGGCGTTTCCATGATGCTGTTATTCGTGTTTGTCGGCAGAATGGTCAGCGCAAAGGATGTTTTGGGGTTCCCGACTCTGCTGATTGCGCATATTACGTTTAATCTGCCGTATGTCATTTTGTCTGTTTTGCCGAAACTCAGGCAAACAGATAAGCATCTGTCGGAAGCGGCGCAGGATTTGGGCTGTACGCCTGTTTCCGCCTTTTTTAAGGTCGTGCTGCCGAATATTTCTTCGGGAATCATCACAGGCTTTATTATGGCGTTTACGCTGTCCCTGGATGATTTCATCATCAGCTATTTTGTCAGCGGTCCGAAATTCCAGACGCTGCCCATTGTTATTTTCTCTATGACGAAGAAAAAAGTAAAGCCCGATATGTATGCGCTTTCCACATTGATTTTTGTGTCGGTGCTTTTGCTGTTGATTATTATGAATGTGATGCAGGCGCGCGCGGAAAACAAACAAAAATCCAATGTGCGCAAAGTATCTAAGGAGGAAGCAAAATGAAAAAAATAGTTTCGGTTCTTTTGTGTCTTTCGCTGTTTGCAGGGCTTTTTGCACTTGCGGGGTGCACAAACGGCAAGGTGAAGTTAGATACGGAAAAGCTTGTCGGAAAATATGACATAGAAGAATTGCGCGGTACGGAAATCAATGTATATAACTGGGGCGAATATATTTCCGACGGCACCGAGGGCACACCCGACGTGATTTCTGCTTTTGAGAAGGTCAGCGGTATCAAGGTGAATTACACCATGTTTGATTCCAACGAAGATTTATACTCCAAAATGAAAAGCGGCGGCGTCAGTTATGACGTGATTATCCCTTCGGATTATATGATTGAACGCATGATTGCGGAGGGGATGCTGCAAAAACTGGATTTTGCCAATATTCCCAATGCAAAATATACGCCGGATTCTTATAAGAATCTGTATTTTGACCCGGAGAACGCATACAGTGTGCCGTACACAGGCGGCATGGTCGGTTTGATTTACAATACAACGATGGTCAGTGAAACACCCGACAGCTGGAATATTATGTGGGATGAGAACTACACAGGCAATATTTTAACCTTTAACAATCCGCGCGATGCATTCGGCGTGGCGCAGTACCTGCTCGGTTATTCCGTAAACACAACCTCTGTGGAGGAGTGGCGTGCGGCGGCGGAGAAGCTGAAAGCCCAAAAGCCGTTGATTCAGTCCTATGTTATGGATGAAGTGTTTGTAAAAATGGAAAGCGGAGAAGCGGCAATCGCACCGTATTACGCAGGCGATTATCTCACCATGGCGGATGTGAATCCCGACCTTGCGTTTGTGTATCCGAAAGAAGGCACAAATATTTTCGTGGACTCCATGTGCGTACCCGCCAATGCGCAGAACAAGGCGGCGGCAGAATTGTTTATCAATTTCATGTGCGAACCCGAAGTCGCGCTTGCCAATGCGGAATATCTTTGCTATCTTTGCCCGAATACGGCGGTGTTGGAGGATGAACGCTACACGCTGAAAGACAGCGAGGTGCTGTATCCGAAAGAAGAAGTGAAAGCGGAGTACTTCCATAATTTGGACCGTGATACACTGGATTTGCTTTCCAAGCTTTGGGAAGAAGTGAAATTAGCTTAACCAATTCGGCAGATGTCTGTTATACGGCATCTGCCGTCCTTTTGCAATGAAAATATTTTGAATCGGAGAAGATTTATGTCAGAAAAACAGTTGGATATTCCCGTACTTTCTTTTTTTGAACAGGGAAACGTATTTACAGGCAGCTGCCGAACGGATTTTCGTTACCGCATAGCAAAAGCGGACGATATGCTTCTTGTAAATATCTGGCGCGAGGATGTTTGTTTCGGATTGGCGGATACCGAGGATTATACGTTTCCCGTGACCGATGACGGTTTGCAGGCATGTATTGCGCAAATTGCGGCGTGTGCAGAGTAGGTGCAAACCTGCCCTCTATTGACAAAATGGTAAAAAAAGCGTAAAATTACTCCATGTTTTAGGAAGATTCTGCAATCTTCAGATTTTCTAAAGAACTTTGAGGGTGACCTATGAAGATAATCAATAAATTTCAGAAAACGATTGTATTGTTGCTGAAATTACTGCTCTTTGCTTCCATGTTCGCAATCTTTTTTCTGATTTTCGGCAGTCAGCATCCCTGGCTTCTGCGTCTTTCCAGAACCTCTGCCATTACCTTGCTGACATTCGGTGTACTCGGTACGGCAATGATGTCGATTTACGGCGGATATAAAATCGGCATCGAGAAGAGTAAGCCGATTATCCACTCTTTAACGCTTTCTGTATTTATTACAGATTTTATTACACATTTACAGCTGTGTATCATGAATACAAATGCCGCCAACAACCAGACCTTTGAATATGAAAATCCGGAATTGCTGTTGTTGGTTATGCTTTTGCAGTTTGTAGTGATTGTATTTTTTGCGTATTTCGGAAATTTTGTTTATTTTTCTATCAATTCTCCCGAAAAATGCTGTGTCATTACTTCGTCCAAATACGCGTTGAACAGCATTGTTCCCAAAGTTCTGAAATATAAAAAGCAATATAAAATCACGGATATGGTTTTGTATACGGACGACGGACTGTTTGACGTGATGGACCGTAGCGATACCGTGTTTTTATACGATGTTCCGATGTCCGTGCGCACCATGCTTGTGGAGTATTGCTACGCGAAAAATAAAAATATCTACTATAACTTTGAGATGTGCGATGTGGTGTCTCTGCGCGGACGGACGTCGATTTTAGACGATAAGCCTTTGGTGGCTTCCCAAATGAAGGGCTTGACCTTTGAACAAAGAGCCGCCAAGCGCACAATGGATTTGCTGATTTCCACAATCGGTTTAATTGTCACCAGTCCCATTATGGCTCTGTGTGCAATTCTGATTAAAGCCGAAGACGGCGGCAAGGTCTTTTTTAAGCAGAAACGCGCCACCAAGGACGGCAAAATTTTTGAGGTTTACAAATTCCGTACCATGAAAGAGGCGGGCTCGGTAAACCGTTCTGTCACTTTGGATGATGACCGTATTACAAAAGTCGGAAAGTATCTGCGCAAATTCCGAATTGATGAATTACCGCAGATTATCAACATTTTCAAGGGCGAAATGAGCGTGGTCGGTCCGCGTCCCGAAATGATAGAGAATGTTGACCAATATACGCAGGAGCTTCCCGAATTCAGTTACCGACTGCGCGTGAAAGCAGGCCTTACAGGCTTTGCGCAGATTGCGGGTAAGTACAATACTTCGCCCAAAGATAAGCTCGTAATGGATTTGATGTACATCGAGCAATACAGTATTTGGCTGGATATTAAGCTGATTTTCCAAACCCTTACGGTATTTTTGAAAGCGTCTGACAGCACTGAGGCATTTAAAACCGGTGATGAATATGATTTCTTCACCGCTGAAAGTGCAAATACAGCCGCATCCGCCGTTTCACAAACGGAAGCGGAAGCGTCCGAAACACCGTCGGATATTTCAGAAGAATAACAACCGAACGCCACCGTGTTCTGCGGTGGCGTTTTTGAAAGATTTAAAGGAGTAACTATGTTAGAAACAGTCAATGTCTCATTGCAATACGGCGGCAGAGTTTTGTTTGAACATGCCGACTTGAAATTTACCGACGGAAATTGCTACGGCTTAATCGGTGCAAACGGTGCGGGTAAATCTACATTCATGAAAATATTGGCAGGGGAAATAGAACCCAATAAAGGCGAAGTGCGCAAAACGCCGAACGCGCGCATGTCCGTTTTGCGGCAGGACCATTTTGCGTTCGACAGCTATGACGTCATTCGCACGGTTTTAATGGGCAATCCGCGTTTGTGTGAAATTATCGATGCCAAAGAAGAGTTGTATGCCAAAGAAGAAATGACCGAAGAGGAAGGCATCCGTCTTTGCGAATTGGAAGAAGAATTTGCCGAAATGGACGGCTGGAGTGCGGAAAGCGATGCCGAAATTCTTTTGAACGGGTTAGGCGTTCCGAACGATTTGCACTATGCGAAAATGCAGGATTTGTCGGGCGAAAACAAAGTCAAGGTGTTGCTGGCGCAGGCGCTGTTCGGCAATCCCGATATTCTTTTAATGGATGAACCGACCAACCATTTAGACTTAGACGCCGTTGCGTGGTTAGAGGATTTCCTGGTGGAACTAGACAGTACGGTGATTGTCATTTCCCACGACCGCCACTTTTTAAATCAGGTATGCACGCATACCGTCGATATTGATTTCGGCAAAATCACCATGTTTGTCGGCAACTATGATTTTTGGTATGAATATACGCAAATGGCACAGCGGCAGATGCGTGAACAAAATAAAAAGGCGGAGGCAAAAATTAAAGAACTGCAGGAGTTTATTCGCCGATTCAGTGCGAATGCTTCAAAATCCAAGCAGGCAACCAGCCGTAAAAAGTTATTGGATTCCATTCAGGTCGAGGAAATGCCCGTTTCTTCCCGTCGTTTTCCGTATGTGGATTTTAAACCGTCGCGCAAGGTCGGCAATGAGGTTTTATCGGTCAGCGGTCTTAGCAAAACCGTCGGCGGTAAAAAAGTGTTGGATAACGTCAGCTTTACGATTCACCCGCGCGAAAAGGTTGCTTTTATCGGCAGTGACGCGCTGGCAAAGACAACCCTGTTTAAAATTTTAACAGGGGAATTAGAACCTGACGAAGGAAGCTTTAAATGGGGTGTGACGACCTCGCAAAGTTATTTGCCGACAGACAACGGCGCTTATTTTGAGGATTGCAGTGATTCTTTGCTGGATTGGATTCGCAGGTATTCCGATTTGATTTATGAATCGGATATCCGCAGTTGGCTCGGCAGAATGCTGTTTTCGGGAGAAGAAGCCGCGAAACAGGCAAAGGTGCTTTCGGGCGGCGAGCGTGTGCGCTGTATGCTGTGCAAAATGATGCTTTCAGGTGCGAATGTACTGCTTTTAGATGAGCCTACCGACCATTTGGATTTGGAATCCATCGCTTCGTTAAACGATGCACTGATTCGCTACCCCGAAACCATTCTGTTTTCTTCCCATGACCATCAGTTTGTAGAAACCGTCGCGGACCGTTTGATTGATGTAACACCCGGGCAGTTCTATGACAAACAGATTCGCTTTGACGAATATTTGCAGGAACTGCACGAAAATGCGTAAGCTGAGGGGAGTCGAACCCGATATGGTTTAAAATGCCCTGTTTCCGCTGAAACTGCGTTAAAAATCTCGGCATACGGCAGTATGCCGTCGATTTTATGCCTTGTTTCATCAAAAATATGACTATTTTAAACTGCAAAGCACCGAAAACGCAGGAATTGCGGATGGATTTTTGCTTTTGAGACGGCAGTCGGGCTGATGCCCGACAACGGTGAAAAAGTGAAAATCCGCCGCAAAAACAAGTTTTCGGCATAT
>UQFM01000083.1 GCA_900540295.1 uncultured Oscillospiraceae bacterium | reverse complement strand
GGCTCGGAGATGTGTATAAGAGACAGGCACATACGCCGCGCGGCGGACTTCCAATTCCGCATCGGAAACACGCACGTTCACGGATGCATTCGGTATATCAATTTCAATGATGTCGCCCTCTTCTATCAGACCGATTTCACCGCCGCACGCCGCTTCGGGCGCAACGTGCCCGATAGACGCGCCGCGGGAGGCACCGCTGAATCTGCCGTCTGTAATCAACGCCACGGTTTTGTCGAGCTTCATGCCTGCAAGCGCAGAAGTCGGGTTGAGCATTTCACGCATACCCGGACCGCCCACAGGGCCCTCATACCGAATGACGACCACATCGCCGTCTTTGATTTTACCGTTGTAAATGGCATCAATCGCTTCATCCTCACTGTCGAACACGCGGGCAGGACCTGTGTGTTTGAGCATTTCGGGTGCAACGGCACTGCGTTTGACGACACAGCCGTCCTTCGCGATATTGCCCCACAGAATTGCAAGTCCGCCTGTTTCGCTGTACGGATTGTCAATCGGACGAATCGCGTTTTCATTCTTAATGTAAGCGCCCTCGATATTCTCCCCGACGGTTTTGCCTGTTACGGTGAGCAAAGACAAATCCAAAAGTCCTTTCTTGGCAAGCTCCGCCTGCACGGCAGGGACGCCGCCCGCATTGTTGAGGTCGTGCATATGCGTCGGACCTGCGGGTGCAAGATGGCAAAGATTCGGCACTTTTGCGCTCATTTCATTGAAGGTGTGCAAATCAATCGGACAGCCCGCCTCTTTCGCAATCGCAAGCAAATGGAGAACCGAGTTTGACGAACAACCCAAAGCCATATCGCAGGCAAGCGCGTTTCTGAGGGATTTCTCATTCACGATGTCGCGCGCCTTAATGTCATTTTCCACCAAATGCATAATCGCCATACCTGCGTGCTTGGCAAGCTGAGTTCTGCCCGCGTGCACGGCAGGAATTGTGCCGTTGCCGGGCAGTGCGATACCCAAAGATTCGCACAGGCAGTTCATACTGTTCGCGGTGTACATACCCGAACAGGAGCCGCACCCCGGGCAGGTGTTGTTTTCAAATTCGCACAGCTTCGAATCATCAATCATGTTGGCTTTGCGCGCGCCGACCGCCTCGAACATTTTGGAAAGCGAGGTCTCCACGCCGTCCACGAGACCCGACATCATCGGTCCGCCCGAGCAGACAACGGTCGGAATATTGATGCGCAGTGCACCGAGCAGCATACCGGGTACGATTTTGTCGCAGTTCGGCACAAGCACAAGCCCGTCAAATCCGTGCGCCATTGTCATGGTCTCTACGCTGTCAGCAATCAGCTCGCGCGAGGGCAGAGAGTATTTCATACCGATATGCCCCATGGCAATGCCGTCGCATACGCCGATGGCAGGCACCATAATCGGTGTACCGCCCGCCATGCGCACGCCCGCTTTCACAGCCTCGGTAATTTTATCCAAATGGAAATGACCGGGCACAATTTCGCTGTGCGCGGAAACAATACCGATAAGCGGTCTTTCCAGTTCCTCTTTTGTATAGCCCATGGCGTAAAACAGACTGCGGTTCGGTGCGCGTTCCACACCGTGCAATACATTTTCACTGCGTGTATGCATATGTTTTTCTCCTCTTTATTATGGATTCCTGTTGTCTTCTGTTTCTGATGTTTTAGATACACTTCAAAAACGGACAAACACTGTTTCTATTTTATGCGTTTATGCGTGATTTTTCAAGATGTTTTTTGCGTTTTCAGGTATTTTTCGGAACGCAAGCCAAAAACAGCTTGTCATTCTGCGCGCAGAGAACATTTAAATCAGAAAACCGCATTAACGCTCCCTCTTAGAGGGAGCTGTCATACCGTAGGTATGACTGAGGGAGTTTACTCACATCACACAAAGTGTATTTGATTCTCCGTAGGATGCGGGTTAGTACAAACTTGTCATTCTGAGCGTAGCGAAGAATCTCACATAGCATAAAGTAAATTGATTGCGCGTAGGGACGGACATCCTTGTCCGTCCGCAAAATTTACACAAAATATATTTGCTTCGCAAATCGTAGGGGTCGCTGAGGTCAGCGACCCGCGGGCGCGCATTGCGCGCCCCTACGGTCGGTGCGGTTCACTGCTCATTCCTCATACAAATTATTTCTGTCTAAGCCCTCTTCCAATCCGCGCATACCGACCACACGCGGCCATTTGTCGGTCTCCATAATCGTGGTTGCATTGATATTTCCCAAATGGCAGTAAAAGTGGCGCATCTGCCCGATGATACATTCGAGTCTGTTATGCCCGTAGCCCTGCGGATTTTCATATAAATCCCTATCACACAGTCCGTCCAGATATGCGAGAATTTTCGACTGTACCGCCTCGAAATAGGTAAGCAATTCTTCCCTTGTCAACACCTTTGTGCCCATAAAGTCCAAGCTGTCCAGCCCTTTTTCATGAAAATCGGGCTCTTCGTACTGCGTCGGATTGATAAACCATCGGTCACAGGAATGCAGTGTATGGTAACAATGCTTCCATATCGGCATACCGCACAGTATGTATTCCGTGTTGCAGGTCACAAGCGTTACATAAAAATTGTGAAACATAATTTCCGTACTCGCCCGTAGGGCTTTCACTAACCGCCGTTCCATTTTAAAGCACTTCCTATATATAAATTTCCGCCCTATAAAATATACCCTTTTTCCGAAAAATATTCAGAATACCGCTTTTTCTGCCGTTCTATCATTGCGCCGGAATTTACGAACGCAATAAACGCTTGTTCCGTGACCCATTTGTATGCGTCCGTTTCGCCTGCCTGTAAGCGGACAGACGTTTTTTCGCAGTCGGTCACGCATAAAAAGGTGTGGAAAATGCATTGACTGTCGTCAAATACAAACCGTGCAAGCTCTGTAAAATCATTTGCGGCAATTCCCGTTTCTTCCGATAACTCCCGCTTCACACAGACGAATGCATCCTCGCCCTTCAGTGCAGAACCGCCCGCCGTGGCTTCCCAAAAGCCGCCGTAATTCGGTTTGGTTTTTGCCCGTTGCATCAGCAAATAGTCCCCGTCCGTATGCCGCACCAACACCTCGCACACAAGGTGATACAGCCCCTGCGGAAGTCGTTCCCCGCGAATCAGGTCAACGCCCGCAAGCGTACCGTCCCGATTGTATCCGTCCCAAATTTCCATAGCTGTAAAGCCCCCCCTGCGCTGTCTTTATTCCGGAAAAGCATATCACATTCTAACGGACATTACAACACGCTTTCCAAAATCGGTGACCGTATAACCCGACGCGCTATGATAAAAAAACATCCGAAAGCCGCCGCACAACAGCAGATTTCGGATGTTTTTCTTTATGAGTACCCCTTATTCTTCTCGTTTGTATTCCGGTTCAATGTCCGACGGCTGCCGTTCACCCGTGCACGCCCTCGATATGTATGTATCTTGCTTTTACATAAAAATAGCTGTCTAACGGACGGTCAAAGCAATCGTCCGTATGCGCCGCAACGGTTATCCCGTTTTTGACAGACACAATAAGCAGTGTATGCGCCCATTCCGCACCGAAATTTAATTGTACCAAATCGCCCGGCTCCGCATCTGCCGCGGCACATTCCGTCCCGTACGGTCCTGTTCCCTTGTTTTCCGTTAAAAATTTGTACAGCGGATTGACGCCCGTCCAGGCAGGCGCGCGGTTGTTCAAGTCGGTATAATACCATCCGAATGTTTTGCGGTACTGCATTTTTGCCCCGCCCGCAAACAGACACTGTGAAATAAAATTGGTGCAGTCCCCGCCCATGGCGTCAAAATTGTCATATGCGGGATTGCGCGAATACGCCCACCGTTCTGCATAAAGCACGGCGCGCGTGCGGTTGTAAAATGGCATAGATTCACTCCCTTACGCTCGTCTCTGTGATTGGTTCCGCAATTCATGCATATTACGAATAAAAAATCTCAGCCCTGCCGAAACAGCGTTTCTAAGGGGTTTTTCTTTTTGGCGCACGATTTGCATTCGGTCGGACAGTCAAACCGCACCAAAATTGTGTCATCGCCGATGACTTCAATCTCCTCCCAGCAAATGCGGATATCCTCTGTTTTACCGCCGAAGCCGAAGCATTTGGACTTGCCGAATACAATAATCGCCACCAGCCGCCCCGTACAGGTATCAATCTCTACATCGCACACACAGCCGAGCCGACAGCCGTCTTTCAAATTGATAATTTCTTTTTCGCGCAAATCTGTTACACAACAATTCATCGCAAACACCTCCGAAACAGTATATGCGCGGCAATACGGATTTTTTCGCACTATATTCATTCACTTTTTATTCACGTTTCGTTAATAATTTATTCATAAATAGAGCGTGTGATAATGATATACTAAAATATAGGTAAATCCTAACAAATTTTTAGGGGGAAATGTCCATGAATCTACAAAAAATTATTGACAAAAAGGACGCCGCCGCACAGTATATGTTAGATGAAATTACATATATCTGCAAAAACTTTGAAAAACGCGGTCCGGGGTCCAAGGGTGAAGAGCAGGCATGCGAATACATGGCAAAGGTACTCAAAGAGGACTGCGGATGTGACCGTGCCGACGTGGAATCCTTTAAAGAAAATCCAGGTTCGTTCTTCGGCTGGATTTACTTTACCATCACCTTTGTTTTGCTCGCAATCCCGCTGTTCTTTGTATTCCCGCTGGCTTCTGTTCTGCTGATTATTGCAGGTCTGTTTATTGTATTTATGCAATTCGGACTTTACAAAAAGCTGATTGACCGTTGCTTCCCCGAAAAAACAGGGCACAACGTAACCGCTGTCAAAAAATGCACAGGCGAAGTCAAACGCCGTATTTTCTTCAACGGCCACCCCGACGCAGCATGGGAATGGCCCGTCAACTACAAGCTCGGCGGCGTCGGTTTTGAAGGACACGCAATTCTCTGCGGCATCGGCGCAATCTACTACCTCGTAATTTCCATTATTTCCATCGTCATGCAAAGAGGCATTTCTTTTGGCATGATTGATACAGGTTCTTTGCTTTTCAAGCTCGCTTTGGGCGGTTTGGTATTCGTGCCGTTCCTTGTCGGTCTTTATTGGATGTGGAACAAAAACCGCATTGTTGACGGTGCAAACGACAACCTTTCGGGCTGCTACATGGGTATTGCGATTCTGAAAGCCTTGCAGGATGAAGGCGTTGAATTTGAAAACACCGAAATCGGCGTGATTCTTTCGGGCTCTGAAGAAGCGGGTCTGCGCGGTGCAAAGGCATGGTGCGAACAACACAAGGGCGAGTTCGACGATGTGCCGACGTTCATTTTCTCCTACGACACGATTCACGACCCGAAATACTTAATGACCAACTACCGCGACTTGAACGGTACCGTGAAAGCGGACAAAGATGTTTCCGATTTGTTTATGGAGGCTTCGAAAGAAGTCGGCATCCCCTGCAAAAAAGGCTGGGTTCCGCCTCTCGGCGGTGCAACGGATTCCGCCGCATTTGCACAGGCGGGCTTCCGCGCTACGGGCGTAACGGGGTTGAACCACAAATTAGAGGATTATTACCACACCCGCCGCGACACCTATGACAACATGAATTTAGAGGGCTTGGCAGGCTGTTTCGCAGTCAGCGTCAAGGCGCTTGAAATGTTCGATAACGGCGCAAAACAATAAATCCCACAGTAAAAACTCCTGTCTTTCGACAGGAGTTTTTTTGCACCTTTCAAAAATTGCCTTTTTCTGAAATCTTTGCTATAATAAAGATATTCTACCATGCGGAGGCAATTATGGAAACCATTTTACTGCATCCTCAGTTGTTGGAGGGCACGGAATATAACTTACTGCGGCAAAATCCCGACCGTGGCTGGAGATTGGAAACCTATCTGACCTTAGGCAGTAACACGGTGATGTTCAAGCCGGGCGAAACACCGCTTGGATTTTTAGACGCACAGCGGGCACTGTATCGGGACGCCCCTGTTTCCTTAGTACAATTTTACGTGTATTTGACCGAATACTGCAAAAAGCCTTTAGACGAAAAAGCTTTTAACCAGCTGAACGCCTATTTGGAAGCTCTGCGCGAACGGGGCTTGCGTGCCGTTCTGCGGTTTGCCTATGAATTTGAAACTGACCGTAAAATCGGTCCGACGTCACACCGTATTTACAGCCATTTAAAACAAATTCAGAAATGGTTTGCGGAAAATGACGCGTTGGTGCGTGAAACCGTCGCTGTTGTACAGGCAGGTATCATCGGCGTATGGGGCGAATGGCATACCGCACGGTTTATGCACAATCAGAAAAAAGTGTTGTTAAAAATCTGCGATACTGTTCCGTCCTATTTGCCTGTGCAGGTACGCATGCAGTTGTTTAAGGATAAAATCCGCTCTATGCCGCAGGCAAAGCGTGTCGGATACCACGATGACTTTTTAGTCGGTGCATATCACAAGTGGAACGCGCCCGCAGGCGCGCCGAATACACAAGCGTTCAAAGCCTTCACCGAGGAATCCCAATACACCTATAATGACGGGGAAATGCCGTGGGGCAGAGACAAAACACATCAGGACGGTTTCATCGACGGCTGTGAAATGCTGACCGCCTGTGCACAGAGGAGTCTTTCCACGTTAAGCTTGGTACATAATTATATAGAAGAAGACGGGCAGTATAACGCCCTGCGATGGCAGAAAGAAATGCTCCGTGCCGTGCGCGTGCGGGAACTCGGCTGTCCCTGCACCGCCGCATATTTCACCGAGAACGGCGCTGAACTGGCACGTTCGGTATTTGACTATTTGACCGACCATTTGGGGTATCAAATTGCTGTTCGGGAAATTGCGGTTGCAGACAGCCAAGACGGCGGGCAAACCGTTACCGTCAAGCTTTCCAACAACGGATTTGCTCTGCCTTACGGTTTTATAGACTTACATCTGCATCTGTTCGATAAAGACGGCAGTGTGCGTACCTATCCGTTTACGGATTTCGCACCCGAAAAACTGACCGGCGGAAAAACCGCAAGTTTTACCGTTTCCTGCGACTGTCGGAATATTGAAAAAATCGGCATATCTCTGCAAAAGGAAAGTACCAAAGCTACTGTTCGTTTTGCAAACCGCGGCGAATACCGCGAGGGCATTCAGATATTCCCTTTAAAAAATGAAATAAAATAAAGCACGGATTTTTTCTGAAACTTTTTTGTAAAGCACAAGTTCTCCTATTAAAAAAACAATAACACCGCTCTGCTTATTATCTGTCTCTTATACACATCTGACGCTGCCGACGATAAGGCTC
>UQFM01000082.1 GCA_900540295.1 uncultured Oscillospiraceae bacterium | reverse complement strand
ATACGAGATACTGATCGGTCTCGTGGGCTCGGAGATGTGTATAAGAGACAGTACGGATTCCGATTCGTTTTCGGCGATATTCCTTTATAATAATAAAACCGCTGATATGTACTTCATTATAATACGTATGACCCGTAAGCACACCGATTATTTTATCATTTTCCCATGCAACAAGGCAAAAAAGGTGTAAAACCGCATTGTACTTGATTTTCGTTTGCAAATTTGTTAAACTCAAAATCGATTATTTTACTGAGTTCACCGTCTATGCTTTTCCGAAACTCGATTGTCAATAGGATGCACCGCCTTAAAATATTTAAAAAGACACCGAAAGCCGTATTATAGCTTTCGGTGTTTTGGTGCGGATAACAGGACTTGAACCTGCACGCATTACGCACCAGATCCTAAATCTGGCGTGTCTGCCAATTCCACCATATCCGCTTAATGAATGTATTATAACAAATTGAACATGCTTTTTCAATAGCAATTAAAAAAGATGTGTACGAAACAATTTTACGGTGTCAATCCTAAAAATCGGTGTTGATTTTTACCTTTTTTGCATAAACTGACTGTAGGAAAGCTTTTTATTTTGCACTCTGAAAGGATGAATGGTACATGTATACCGAAGAACACTTTTTTGCAGAAACTCTCGCGCCGTCGCGGATTTCTTATTTAACCGATTTTTGCGCAGAGGCAGACACGGTTTTGCGCTATGATGCTTTTTCAAAGCAATCGTTCAAACATATTTTCTCATCTATACATGATTATGCAAAAAAGCAAAATACACCGATTCGGATTCTGCACAATCCGTTGGACGGTTCGGTGTGCGGTTGGATGCTACCCAACTACCGAAACGGCGCAATCCATACAGCGCCGTTTGATTATACCGTCCGCAATTATTTTTCTGCGGCAAATTTTACAACAGCAGAGAAAATACAAGAATTTCTTTTGTCTGCACAGCAGATTTTTTCACAGGCACATGCAATACATGACAAACAAGAGGAAATATATATATCCCGCATGGACTTTGATTTGGCAAATATCCTATGTGAGGCTGTTCTGACACGACTGCTGCCGCAGAAACAGATGGAGGAGAACACGGAGAAAGGCAAACAAATCAACCGATTTTTCGGTGCGCCTACGGTTTACGGGAATGTTTGTTATATACCCGAACTCACTGAAAAAATATCCAAACGCTATTTTGTAAAGGGAAGACCCGGCACAGGAAAGTCAACCTTTTTAAAGCGTATTGCGTCGGCGGTTTCTGATAGGGGATACACTGTATATGTCTACCACTGTTCTTTTGACCCGAAAAGCTTAGATATGATTGTTGTCCCCGAATTGGATTTTTGTATTTTTGACAGTACTGCGCCGCACGAATACTTTCCGATTCGTCCGACGGATGAAATACTGGATTTATACCGCGAGTGCGTAGTACCCGGAACGGATGAGGAATTTAAAAATACACTGGATGCATTGGAATCTGAATACAAAGAGAAGCTTGCAGACGGTTTGGTATATTTGAAAAAAGCAAAAGCGGAGATTGACGCCTTAGAGGCACTTATCCCGAATTTGGAGAAAAACGCATTGGAAGCAGAAACAAATTATGTTTTAAAGCTTATGTTTAAATTATAATTTTGTTCAATACAGTAAATGATAAAACGGCAGGGGATTTCCCTTGCTGTTTTTTCTTGACATATACCCCTATATGGTATATAATATAGATACCGTATAGGGGTATATAAACGGAGGTGCTTACTTAAAGATGAAAGAATCCTGCTGTCAGACACATAAAACCAAAATCCGCTCTGAAGAAGAGCATAAAAAACTTATCCACCGCTTAAACCGTATCGAAGGGCAAATTCGCGGCATTAAAGGTATGGTTGAAAAGGATGCATATTGTACGGATATTATTATGCAGGTTGCGGCGGCAAATGCCGCTTTAAATGCGTTTAATAAAGAATTGCTGGCTTCACATATTAAAACCTGTGTTGCGGAGGATATAAAGCAGGGTAAAGAAGATACATTGGATGACCTGTTGGTCACTTTGCAGAAGCTGATGAAATAAGGAGATTTTATGGAGCAATATTCTGTTACAGGTATGAGCTGTGCCGCATGCAGTGCGCGTGTAGAAAAAGCAGTTGAAAAAGTAGAAGGGGTAACTGCATGTTCTGTCAGCCTGCTCACCAATTCTATGGGCGTGGAAGGAACGGCTTCAGCGCAGGAAATTATTTCCGCAGTAGAAGCGGCAGGGTACGGTGCAGAAAAGAAAGGTGAAAACTCACAAAACGCCGATGATTCTGCACAAGAGAAAAAGTCCGATATGCTGAAAGACCGTGAAACACCGATTTTAAAAAAGCGGCTGATTGCTTCTGTCGGCTTTTTGGCCGTTTTAATGTACTTTTCTATGGGACATGCCATGTGGGGCTGGCCGCTTCCCATTGCATTGGCGGAAAATTATATTGCACTCGGTTTGATTCAGCTACTTTTGACAGTGGCAGTTATGGTCATCAATCAAAAGTTCTTTATCAGCGGCTTTAAAAGCTTACTGCACCGTTCGCCGAATATGGACACGCTTGTGGCACTCGGCTCAGGCGCGGCATTTGTATACAGCACATATGCGCTGTTTGCAATGACCTTTGCACAGACGGCAGGGAACCCAACCGCTGCCATGCATTATATGCACGAATTTTATTTTGAATCTGCCGCGATGATTTTGGCGCTGATAACCGTAGGTAAAATGTTGGAAGCGCGTTCTAAAGGCAAGACTACGGATGCCCTAAAAGGGCTAATGCGCCTTTCGCCTAAGACCGCGACGGTTCTTTCGGACGGCAGGGAACACGTTGTAGCGGTTGAGCAAGTCAAAAAAGGGGATATATTTGTGGTGCGCCCCGGGGAAAGCATACCCGTGGACGGTGTGGTTTTAGAAGGGCACAGCGCTGTGGACGAAGCTTCTTTGACGGGAGAAAGTATACCCGTTGACAAAAGCGTAAATGATTCTGTCTCCGCCGCAACGGTCAATCAGTCGGGGTTTTTGCGCTGTTCCGCGACGCGCGTCGGTGAGGACACAACGATTTCACAAATTATAAAAATGGTCAGCGATGCCGCGGCAACTAAAGCGCCGATTGCAAAGGTCGCCGATAAGGTATCCGGTGTTTTTGTGCCTGTGGTGATTTCAATTGCGGTGGTTACGGCCATTGTGTGGCTGTTGGCGGGTGAAACTTTTGGGTTTGCGTTGGCACGCGGGATTTCCGTTTTGGTTATCAGTTGTCCTTGTGCTCTGGGGCTGGCCACGCCTGTTGCCATTATGGTCGGCAACGGTGTAGGCGCAAAAAACGGTATTTTGTTTAAAACGGCGGCGTCTTTGGAAACGGCAGGCAAAACCGAAATTGTGGTTTTGGATAAAACAGGCACAATCACAAACGGTACACCGACTGTGACCGATATTGTGCCGAACGCGGAAATTTCGGAGCAGGAACTTTTACGCTTTGCCTGCGCCATGGAACGTCACAGCGAACATCCGTTGGCAAAAGCGGTTTTGCAAAAAGGGGAAGAGAGAACAATCGAATTACAGGACGTCTCTGATTTTAAAGCCTTACCCGGGAACGGGATTCAGGCAAGGCTAAACGGTATAGAATGTTATGCGGGTAACCGTGCATTTGTAGCGGAAAAATCAGGGGTTCCTGCACATATGCTGTCACTTGCGGACGAATTTTCAGATGCAGGTAAAACGCCGCTCTTTTTCTGTACGGAGAATACCTTTATGGGCGTGATTGCCGTTGCGGATACCGTAAAAGACGACAGCCCGAAAGCAATCACGCAGTTAAAAGCGATGGGTATTCGTGTGGTTATGCTGACAGGTGACAATGAAAAAACGGCACGGGCAATCGGTAAGCAAGCGGGGGTGGACGAGGTAATTGCCGATGTCTTGCCCGACGGCAAAGAAAGTGTCATCCGTTCTTTACAGAAAACGGGCAGGGTGGCGATGGTCGGTGACGGGATTAACGATGCACCCGCTCTGACACGTGCGGATATCGGTATTGCCATTGGCGCAGGTACGGATATTGCCATAGACGCGGCAGATATTGTCCTGATGAAAAGCACCCTTGCAGATGTGCCGGCGGCGATTCGCTTAAGCCGTGCAACACTTCGGAACATTCACGAAAATCTGTTTTGGGCGTTTATATACAATGTTATCGGTATTCCGCTTGCGGCAGGTGTTTGGATTCCGATTTTCGGTTGGACCTTAAACCCGATGTTCGGTGCGGCGGCGATGAGTCTGTCAAGCTTTTGCGTAGTTTCCAACGCATTGCGGTTAAATTTCTTTAAACTGTATGATGCGAGAAAAAATATAAAATCGAAAAACAAAAAATCCAAGGAGGAAAAAGCAATGGAAAAAATTTTAAAAATTGAGGGTATGATGTGCCCGCACTGCGAAGCAACCGTAAAGAAAACCTTAGAGGCAATTGACGGTGTGGAATCCGTTACGGCAAGTCATACGGCAAAAAATGCCGTAATTACACTTTCAAAGGAAGTTTCGGATGCTATTCTGAAGCAAGCCGTAGAGGCGCAGGGGTATACGGTTTTAGATTGATTTTTTAACGGGATTACCCCGAAAACAGGGCGGTTTTTGATTTCTTTAAAATATTTTTTAAAGTTTCCGAAAAAATAACTTGATTTTTTTTCGGATGTCGGCTATAATACCAATCGTGACATTTGGAGAGTTGTCCGAGCTGGTCGAAGGAGCACGATTGGAAATCGTGTAACCGCCTAAAACGGTTCGAGGGTTCGAATCCCTTGCTCTCCGCCATAAACAACCGATGATTTTCGTTAGAAAATTGTCGGTTGTTTTTTCGCTTAACTTCATATCCGCATTTGATATAATTAGTTTATATTAACTAAAATGCGGGAGTTTTACGTATGGTGAAAACCTGCATGAAATACGGAAAGGGAAAGGAGCCATTTTATGTTGAGATTAAGACCGTATAAAGCATGCGATGCTGAATTGATAACCTCTTGGTTTCAAGACGAATACGCCTTTCGCCAATGGAGCGCGGACCGTTATGATAAATACCCGATTGATGCCGACGATATGAATGATTATTACGACAAAGAACGAAATAATACAAAAAATTTTGCCATGACTGCGTTTGACGAAACAGGGGTTATAGGGCATTTCACAATGCGTTATCCGCAGGATGAAAATCTTGACGAGGTTCGATTGGGATTTGTGATTGTGGACAATAAAAAGCGGGGAAAAGGCTTCGGAAAAGAAATGGTGTCTTTGGCGGTGCAGTTTGCTTTTGATTTTCTAAAGGTAAAAAAAGTTTCTCTTGGCGTTTTTGAAAACAATCAGACGGCTTTACACTGTTACCGAGCCTGTGGGTTTACAGCGGTTCCGACCGGAAGAGCAGAAAGCTATCTGTGCATGGGAGAAACTTGGAATTGTATTGAAATGGAGAGAACGAATTTATAAAATCAGAATAAAAGCTATATTTTCTTTCGGAAGGCGAGTTATATAAAGACAGTACTTATAAAGCTTTACCGCGCTGTTTGCTTCGGTAAAGCTTTTATTTTGCAAAGCACACAGGAATATGAAGGTTTTACTTTGCCTTTTTTCATAATTTTTGTAGATTTTTTCTAAATTCTATGGTAAAATATATCCATATTATTCTAAATATCGGGAGGAACTGTCCATGTCTATGCGCTCTGTGTGGTATGACAAGGTAGATACTGCCTGTCCGCTGCCCGAATATCCGCGCCCGCAGTTGGTGCGTGAAAACTGGTTGAACTTAAACGGTAAATTCGAGTATGCGATTCTGCCTGCTGCACAAAAGTGGGCGGAGAAATTCGACGGGGAAATTTTAGTGCCGTTCGCCTTGGAAAGCCTGCTTTCGGGTGTAGAAAAGCCGTTGTCTCCGAATGACCGTTTGTGGTATCGCAAGCAGTTTTCTGTGCCCGCATCCATGCAGGGTAAGCATATCCTTTTGCATTTCGGTGCAGTGGACTGGCAGTGCGAGGTATTTATCAATCACACGTCCGTAGGCACACACACGGGCGGATATTGCGCATTTTCTTTGGATATTACAGACTATCTTACAGACGGCGAAAACGAACTTGTGGTTTGTGTGTATGACCCGACTGAAAGCGGTTGGCAGCAGCGCGGTAAACAGGTCAATGATACACACGGATTTTGGTATACGGCAACCTCAGGCATTTGGCAAACCGTTTGGCTGGAAGCGGTTTCCGATATCTATGTAACCAAACTGCGCTTTGTACCGAACATTGAGGGGGAATTCATCGAGGTCAAAACGGAATTCAATCAAGAGGCAGAAGCAGAAATTCACGCAACAGTGTCTTTTGAAAATGCAGTTGTATTTTCAGGCGTAATCGGCAAGACGGCAAAAATCCCGTTGCCGAACGCGGTGCTTTGGAGTCCCGAAACACCGAATTTGTATGACATCTCTTTGGAAATTCTTGTAAACGGTGTTGTTACGGATACTGTAACAAGTTATTTCGGTATGCGTAAATTTCATATTGCAAAAGACGAAAAAGGGATTGTGCGCCTGTTCTTAAACAATAAGCCGTATTTCCAAAAAGGCTTATTAGACCAAGGTTATTGGCCGGACGGCGGTATGACGCCGCCTACGGATGAGGCAATGATTTTTGATATTGCCGAAATGAAGCGCTTGGGGTTCAACATGCTTCGAAAACATATTAAAATAGAACCGCTTCGTTGGTATTATCACTGTGACAGACTCGGTATGATTGTCTGGCAGGATATGATGAGCGGCGGCAAGTACATAGGGGACTTTTACGCAGGCGTTTTGCCGAATATCGGTATTTTGCGTGTAAAGGATAATAAATATAAAGTGTTCAGCCGTACAGAAAAAAGCTGGCGCGATGATTTTGAGCGTGAGCTTACCGAAATGATTGATCTTTTATATAACACGGTTTCCCTGTATTGCTGGGTGCCGTTTAACGAGGCATGGGGTCAGTTTGACGCGCTTCGTATTTGCGAATATGTGCGCCGTTTGGACAACACCCGTGTTATTGACCACGCGAGCGGTTGGTATGACCAAGGGGGCGGCGATGTGCAAAGCATGCATAAATATATTTTGCCGATTCGTATGCGTAAGCCCGACCGCCGTGCGTTTGTAATTACAGAATTCGGCGGTTATTCTCAAAAAGAAGCAGGGCATATGTGGAATCCCAAAAAAGCATTCGGCTATTTGATGTTTAAAGATAAATCTTCTTTAACGAAAGCATATGAAAAGCTGATGAAAAAACAGGTTATTCCGTTGGTTGCAAAAGGCTTGAGCGGAACTATCTATACACAGGTCAGTGATGTGGAAAACGAAGTCAACGGAATTTATACATATGACCTGTCTCTTATACACATCTCCGAGCCCACGAGACCGATCAGTATCTC
>UQFM01000081.1 GCA_900540295.1 uncultured Oscillospiraceae bacterium | reverse complement strand
TCGGTCTCGTGGGCTCGGAGATGTGTATAAGAGACAGCTATAAACAAACGGAGGGTTTCTAATGAAAAGGTTAACTTCTATTCTCTTAACTGTTTTACTCCTCTTGTCCATGCTTCCCATCAGTACATTTGCGGCAAAAAAAGATCAAACACCGCTAATCATTTTACAAGGCTACAGCGGTCCCCGATTGGATAACGCCGACACAGGCGAACAGGTTTGGGGATTGGATTTTTCTAAGGTGAAAGACCGTATTGTTGCCGCTCTGCCCGATATTGCAGGTACAGCAGGTGAAATTTTCCAGGGAAACACAACACAGTTGGTTGATATTCTCGGCGGTGTTTTGCAGGAAACCATGGAACCGATTTTGTGCAACCCTGACGGCACTTCAAAACACAATGTTGTCCCGCATATCACCTCTGCCGCCCAGGCACGTGTATCCGCCTTACGTGCAAACGGAGAAGAAAACCTGATTGCCGAAACGCATCTTGTGGAGATTATGGAAAAAGAACGCGGCGCGGATAATATTTTTGTTTTCCATTATGACTGGCGCAAAGGGCAGGTTGATTACGCCAAAGCGATCGACGAATTTGTACAGGAAGTTAAATCACTGACCGGCGCAAAGCAAGTAGATATTTTCGGATTGAGCCACGGCGGACAGTGCGGTGCGTCTTACCTGTATTACTACGGCTGGAAAGGCGACGCGCGTAAGGTCATTTTAGATGCCCCTGCTATCGGCGGTACTACTATGGTCGGTGACCCGATGCTCGGCAATCCCTTAAATTTGAATTATGCCAAAATTTTAGAGTTCGTGGAACTCGGACTCGGCACGGAAGAAGAATTTGAATGGCTGATTAAATACATCGGCTTTAAAAACATAAATGCCGTTCTATCAGATTTGTGCGAACGCTATATCATAGATATCGTAAAAAATATTCCGAGTATTTGGGACTTCTGCCCGCTCGCTGTTTATGATGAAGCAAAAGCAAAACGTCTTGACCCGATTGAAAACGCAGAAATTATTGCCGCATCCGATGCATTTCACTATGACGCACTGCGCAATATGCACAAAGGTCTTGAACGCGCACAAAAAGCAGGCACAAACATTGCCATTCTGACCAATTACGGACACGAAAACGTAACGGGCAGTAATAAGAATTCAGACTATATTATTGATACAACCACTTCATCGGGCGCATTCTGCGCACCGTTTGACAGCCATTTTGCCCAAGATTATACCGCAAAAAGTACAAACTGCAACCACAAAAATCACTTGCATATCTCCCCCGAACGCAATATAGACGCTACCACCGCCTATTTGCCCGACAACACGTGGTTTATTAACGGGCAGTTCCACGGTATGTACATCTTTGACCCATACACCGAGGCATTTGTAAAAACCTTTTATTTTACAGACACCATTCAAAATGTATTCTCCGATACAAAATTCCCGCAGTTTAATTCTGCACAAAATCCCGTGGACAGCATTTATCTTCGATTCGACGGCACTTCTCCCGGTTATCACAGTGCAACGGACACCAAATTGCTGATTCAGAATCTTTCTAAGGAATATGAAATCAATGTTTGGTATATTCAGGTCGGCGGCGCAAAGTTCGAGTTGAAACCGACCTTGAAAAAGCGCATTGCGGCGGGTGAAACGGGATATATTTCCCTGCCCGAGCATATGCTTGCTGACTGTACAAATCCGTTTGACATTACGGTTGTTTACACGCTTTATAACAATCAGGCACAGTTGAAGAACAAAACCTTTACCTTTACACCGTTGTCTGCGGCAGACGCAGCGCAGTACAGCTATTTGATTACCGCCGCACCGCTTTCAGCAGAAATTCAGGATTTGGGGCGTCCCGAAAAAACAACTGACACGGAAAACCCCAAGGACGAGCCGACAACCGACAAGTTGACTGAGTCTGCATCGCCCACAGAGAAGGACATTCCGAAAACCGAGGGAGAAAAACAAAGCGCATTACCGTTCGCGCTTATCCCGATTGCATTGGTTGGCGTATTCGCCGTTTGCGCTCAAAGACGAAAGCGAGCAGAAGAAATTTAACTGTTTAAGTTAGATATGCAAATAATTTCATCATAATTTAAAAGAAGTACGGTTGGTGTTAAAACCATCGTACTTCTTTTTCTTTTTAAATGGATTCTATATACCTGTTTCTATTACTGCTTCTCCGTACTGAAAATCGCAACAGCCTGCATGCCCATAGAACGATAGCAATTTTCCACGGTTTCGCGCGGATAGGATACCACTGCTTCATTGGACAGCGGGTCGGAAAAATAATACTTCTCTGTATCAAACCCGCACAAAACCATACAGTGCTGATTCACGGGATACAAAAAGGTTTCCGTTTTGTCATAGGACTGCCACTGGTACGCTTTTTCAATCGGTTGCATATCCTGTGTAACCCAAACCGCAATCGGAATTCCGACCCCGATATACGTAATCGCCAGCTCACTCAGCGGTTTTCCGGTTAAATCCGCAACAAGATACTCTTTCGGCAAGCAGTTTCTTAACGCTTCTGCAATGACAGGTGCAAAGCATCCGAATCCGCCGCGGGTTTGCCGCGGATTTCCCGCATATGCCTTTGATGGGTCGGGACCGTATCGACAGCCCCAACGCAGTTTTACAGGTTCACACGGCAAATAACCGTCTACAAATTCTTCCGCCGTTACAGAAAAACCGCAATATTGCAGTAAGGTTGCCGCGCAAACCGCCTCACAGCCGTTCGGAAGTGTATCCCCTTGCTGTAAATGCGGGACGGAAAGTATGGTTTGGAACTGCATACCGTCAATTAAATTTTTCAGCTCATTTTGCTTCATATTTAAATCTTTCTGCACCGAATACAGCGAAGCATAATCCGCACTTGGTACAAAATCTCCGGGTACACTTGGAAGTTCTTCTACATGTACTTCTGTATCCCTTCCGTTCATAAAAGATGCATTGCTGAGTACAATGTTCTTTGAAAACAAATTGACACTGTTGAGCTTGTAAAATGCAATGCTCAACACCGCAATACAGAGAATCAGCAGTGCAGATACAACTGAAAGCGCAATTTGCATACGATGCATTTTCTTTTTTTCCATAAATCTACCTCACACGCCAAAAACGGGAAAAAGACCACCGAAAGTGATCTTTTCCCCGTTTTTCATTTCTCAAAAAGCTTTACGCCTCGTTGGTTGCGACGATGTTTACCCCTGTATTCAAGATATTCTCTAATACAACATCGCCGATTTTCACAGGCGCGGCTAAAGTGACTTTATTGATTTCCGTCATACAGTCAAACAGCAATTCTTTCGGAATCGGTTTCGCGGATTTGACGGGTACTACAGGCATTCTGCCGCCTTCAACCTTGACGGTAGATGTCAGCATCCGTTCGGGATGTGTGCACTCCTGCCGTGCATAGCTGTCCCCGCGTTTACAGGTATTACCCGTTACGGAAAGTACCTGCCCGTTGTCGTCCAACTCCACGGTGACGGCACAGCCAATGGGGCACGACACACAAATTAAATCTCTTTTTTCCATTGCGTTACGCCTCCTTCGTGCTGACGACAATTGTACTGTCTGTCGGCAGTTGTTTGATAACTTCTGCTTTTAAAGTGACATATTCCATCTCACCGGGCGTCATTTTCCGCTTTTTCTTAGAAAGCAGAACCTCGTCACCGCAGGTAACCGTCAAAGTGACATTTTCAAGCACACGGCCGACACGGAAATACAGCTTCACATCCTTATCTGTTGCGCGGTTGATATTTTGCGGAACAATATACCGTACGCCGTTCTCACCTTTGGTATGTACCAAACCGTCTGCCGCCTTTTCGCCTTTAATAAACTTCGCGGCGCCAAGACCCGCAAGCTTGCTTTCCTCGGTCACAAAGTCCACCAAATCATGCACCTGCAATACGTTGCCGCAGGCAAACACGCCTTGATGTGTAGTTTCGCGGTATTCATCAACCACAGGACCGTTGGTCACAGGGTCTAACGCAATCCCTGCATTTTTGGAAAGCTCATTTTCGGGAATCAGACCGACGGAGAGCATCAAAGTATCGCACGGGATATATTCTTCCGTTCCCGGAATGGGTTTCAGATGCTCGTCAACATTCGCAACCGTAACGCCCTCTAAGCGTTCCTTGCCGTGCGTTGCCACAACGGTGCAGGAAAGACGCAACGGAATACCGAAATCCTCTAAGCACTGGACAATATTACGGGTCAACCCGCCCGAATACGGCATCAGTTCGCAAACCGCTTTCACCTTTGCGCCCTCTAAGGTCATTCGGCGCGCCATAATCAAACCGATGTCGCCCGAACCTAAAATGACAACCGTTTTACCGGGCATATAGCCGTCCATATTGACATATTTCTGCGCGGTACCCGCGGTCATAATGCCTGCCGCACGGCTGCCCGCGATGGAGAGCGCGCCTCTCGGACGCTCACGGCAACCCATAGCAAGTACAATCGCCTTTGCCTGAATGGTCAACAGCCCATCAAAATTATTGACCGCCGTAACCACATTGTCCGCAGAAATGTCTAATACCATGGTATCAACTTTTACGTCAATATCCGTATTATAAACCTGTTCAATAAATCTGCCCGCATACTCGGGACCTGAAAGCTCTTCGCCGAAATAGTGCAAACCGAAGCCCGTGTGAATACACTGCTCCAGAATACCGCCGAGTGTATCGGCACGCTCTAAGATAATGATTTTTTCAATACCTTCCTCGTGTGCCTGCAACGCCGCCGCCATACCTGCGGGACCGCCGCCGACCACGACCAAATCATAATTCAGCATTTCTTCACACCTCACTTTGTTTTCTCAAACAGAATTTTCGATTCGCCGCCGAACTTTGTAATTTCGTTCATCGGTACATTTAACTCGCGTGCGAGAATTTCCACAACCTTTGAACCGCAAAATCCGCCTTGGCATCTGCCCATGCCTGCGCGCGTACGGCGCTTGACGCCGTCTACATCGCGTGCGCCCGCAGGTGCGTGAATCGCGTCCACGATTTCGCCCTCGGTAATCGTTTCACAGCGGCAAATAATTCTGCCGTATGCTTTGTTTTTGGCAATCAGCGCCTCGCGCTCGGATTTTGACATATGGCGGAACCGAACAGGCGCTTCCCTTGTTTCCGCATATGCGGATTTTTCGGTAAGATTCGCTTTTTCTTTGAGCATATCCGCCACCATTTCCGCAATCGCAGGCGCCGCCGAAAGACCGGGTGACTCAATACCCGCCACATTCAGGAAACGGTCACTCTTTTCGGAGAAAGCAATGATAAAGTCGTCTGTCACAGGGTGTGCACGCATACCTGCAAAAGACGTAATCGCACCGCGCACATTGAGTGTCGGCACGGATTTCTTTGCTTTTTCCACAATGAACTCCAAGCCGTCGGGCGTGGTATCTACATCTTCTTTATCGTCCACATCCAAAGCGGAAGGACCAATCAGCAGATTGCCGTCCACAGTGGGCGTCACCAAAACGCCCTTACCCATTTCATTGGGACACTGGAAAATGGTGTGATCTGCCATATAGCCGAAGGATTTATCCAACAGATAATACTCGCCTTTGCGTGCCACCAAAGAGACGGAATCGTCGCCAATCATGCGCGCAATGTCATCGGAGTGAATGCCTGCGGCATTTACAACATATTTTGCGGTAATTTCACCGAGTGAGGTTTCTAAAATAAATTCGCCGTTTTCTTCCCGAATCGCCTGCACTTCACAATTGCGCAAAAATTCCGCACCGTTCGTAACCGCATTTTCTGCCGCCGCAATCGTCAGCTCATACGGGCAAACAATACCTGCGGATTCGGAAAGCAATGCACCGACGACTTCTTCGCTTACGTGCGGTTCCATTTGAAGCACTGTTTCCTTGTCGACCACGGAAAGACGCGGTACACCGTTTTTCACACCGCGTTCATAAAGCATGTGTACATGCTCCATTTCCTTTTCCGAGAACGCCAATACCAACGAGCCGTTGTTGCGGTACGGTACAGAAAGCGCCTTGCAGATTTGCGGCATCAGCTCCGTGCCGCGCACATTCAGCTTTGCTTTCAAAGTGCCGTTTGCCGCATCAAAGCCGCCGTGCACAATCGCACTGTTCGCTTTGGTTGTGCCCATGGCGACATCGTTAAACTTGTCTGCCATAGCCACATGCACATTGAGCTTGGAAAGCTCACGGGTAATCAGCGCGCCGACAACGCCGGCACCAATCACCACTACATCGTATTTCATAACGTCACCCCATAAAAAATTATTCATCATAATCAATATCCTGCCCCGCAAAATCGTCTTTTTCCATTTTTGAGACAAGCACGACATCATCTTTACCGCGAACACCTGAAAAAATCGCGGTAATTTTTTGATTCCATGTTAAAAACCGTTCCCGCTGTGGAAAGGTATCTGCATAGTAAACTTCAAAATCTGTCATAAACGACCCATCCGTCAAGGTCTTTACGGAAATACTCGGCATTGTCGCCAATGCGCGGTTTTCGCTTTCGGACACAGTGGCATCTGTATCAAAGGCACTGTGCAAAAAGAACCCAACCAATGTTCCGCAAAACAAAAGCACAACAAGCCCCGCTGTCATGCCGTGCAGAGACAACACGGACGGCGTCGTATTCTTTTTTACAGATTTTTTCAATTTCTTTAAATAAATCATCGTTTGAACCTGTTAAAACCGAAAATATAAGAACGGATTGTAGCTTGAACCGACCAAGGCGGCAGTTGCAATCCACAATGCGGAAAAAGTAAAAATCACACAAGATACATTCACAAGTACTTTGCCGATTTTGCTTTCACACAACCGATTTCCCAAAGCAAGTATCTTTGAAAAAACAGGAACGGAAAACACAGCGCCCACAAGCAATACCACAATATAATTGGTAATTATCGCATTCTGCGTAACATCGGCAAAGCCGTTTGCCCCGAATGCCGCCGCAAAAAATGCTTTGATTGCAGACAAATCCGTAAAAAAGAAAAATACCCAGCCGATTAAAACAACAATCACTGTGTAAATATGCCGAGCGGCTTTGGGAAGCTTTTCCAGAATATCTCCCAAATACAGCTTTTCCAACATCAGGAAAAAGAAATAATAAAGCCCCCAAAGCACAAAATTCCAAGATGCGCCGTGCCAAAGTCCTGTCAGCAACCAGACAAGCAACATGTTAAACGCCCAGCGCTTACGGTTGCCGCCAAGCGGAATATACACATAATCGCGGAAAAAGGAACTTAAAGTAATATGCCAGCGCCGCCAAAAATCATTGACGGAATGTGCGGCATACGGATAACGGAAATTCTCGGGAAAATCAAATCCAAATACACGCCCCAAACCGATTGCCATATCCGAATATCCGGAAAAATCAAAATAGATTTGAATCGCATAGGCGACAATGCCGACCCAAGCCCCGACAGAAGATAGCTGGGAAAGGTCTGCGCCGAGCAGTTTTTCAGTCAACTCCCCTGCAAAGTTCGCAACAATCGCTTTTTTCAAAAGACCGACACAAAAACGCAAAATCCCGCGCGATGCTTTCTGCCAAGTGCAGACACGCCCGTCAATCTGCGCACAAACATCGCTGTAACGCACAATCGGTCCTGCAATCAACTGCGGGAACATGGAAACATACAAAAGCAGTTTGTAATAATAAGACTGTACAGGCACCCGCCCGCGGTAAACATCTACAACATAAGTCAGTGCCTGAAAGGTGAAAAATGAAATCCCAATCGGCAGGGAAAGACCCAAAAGCGGCATTTGCAGGGAAAATACCCGATTGACACTGTCGGCAAAAAAATCGGCATATTTAAATACACCGAGCACAGAAAGCGTGAGAAAAACCGCACAGAACAAAAAGAATTTGGCTTTACCTGTACCGCGGTATTTTTCAATCAGCAGCCCCGCCGCATAATCCACTGCGGTTGCGGCAAGCATCAGCAGTATATATTTCGGCTCGCCCCATGCGTAAAAAACAAGGGAAAACAGTAAAAGTATAAAATTGCGTACTTTGATTTTACCTGTCAAAAAGCTGTCTCTTATACACATCTCCGAGCCCACGAGACCGATCAGTATCTCG
>UQFM01000080.1 GCA_900540295.1 uncultured Oscillospiraceae bacterium | reverse complement strand
AAAAGATGCGACGGCACTTTCCCGTTACAGAAAGAGGAATATGTCAGTATTCCGTAAAGGTGGGCGGCGTTTGCCGTCAATCAAGGTGGTACCGCAGGTTCAAGATTTCAGCCTGTCCTTGTTTTTGCAAGGGCAGGTTTTTATTTTTTTGCAAGGGCGGCGCAAGCCAAAACGGGAACACCAACTGACGAAACATAAATTTTTTATATTTCGGAGGAAAAGAAAATGAAAAAGAAAATCGTATCTGCCGTTCTGGCACTGGTTCTGTTAATGGGCTGTATCGGTCTGTTTGCCGCCTGCGGCAAACAAGGCACAGTCGGCGAGGGCGGCACGAACCCGCGCGATACCGACGATGTTTACAAGGTTGCCATCGTTCAGCTTGCCGACAACGGCGCGTTTACCGAAATGCGCGAGGCATTTATTCAGAGAATGCGCGAGCTTGGCTACGACGAAGCGAAAATGACGTTTGACATTAAAAATGCGCAGGGTGACCAATCTACTCTGCAAAGCATTTGCGGCAGCTTAAAGGACTATGACCTGATTGTCCCGATTGTGACGCCCGCAACGGCGGCGGTTGTGAATCAGACGCCGAAAGCGCCCGTGGTTTTCATTTCTGTGACCAATCCCGTGGCGTCGGGTATTTTAACAACGATGGAAGCGCCCGACAAAAATGCAACCGGTACTTCCAATATTGTCCCTGTGGACCGTATTTTCACCTTGGCGAAGGAACTGACGCCGAACGTCAAGAACATCGGCATTCTGTATTGCTCAGGCGAGCAGAACGCCGTACAGACTGCAACCAAAGCAAAAGAGTATCTTTCTGCGAACGGCTATACCTTTAAAGAGGTGACCGTTGCGAACTCCGCAGAGGTTTCACAGGCGGCGCAGTCTTTGGCGAACGATGTGGACGCAATTTATGTACCGATTGACTCTACCGTGCAGACTGCAATGAGCGAGGTGGTAAACGCCGCGAATGCGAAAAAGATTCCCGTGTACGGCTCTGACCCCGTTATGGTGAAATCCGGTGCGCTTGCATGCGTCAGCTGCAGTAACACCCAGCTCGGGCAGAAATCGGCGGAAATGGCAGATGAAATTCTGCGCGGCAAAAAGGTTTCCGAAGTACCTGCCGTTGCGATGGAAGAATTCCAGTATGTCATCAGCCGTCAGGCGGCGGATACCCTCGGCATATCTGTGCCGAACGGCGGCAACTATGTTGTGATGGGCTAACATCTAAGGAATAGATATTTCGGTCGGGCAGTCTTTTGCGGCTGCCCGATTCTGTATGAAAAACAGGTGATTCTATGGAAATTGCGGCAAGCGCATTGCTTTTGGGGTTGCAATATGCACTGTTGGCACTCGGCGTATACATCACATTCCGCGTGCTGAATATTCCCGACCTGACCGTGGACGGCAGTTTTACATTCGGTGCGGCGGTTTCGGCGGTTTTGAGCGTGGCGGGACATCCGTTTTTGGGGCTTGCGGCGGCGATACTCTGCGGCGCGGCGGCGGGCTCCGTCACAGGGCTGTTACAGACAAAAGCGGGCATTCACCCGATTTTGGCGGGCATTCTCACCATGAGCGGTCTGTACACGGTAAATATTACAATTATGGATGCGCCGAATGTGTCGTTAATCGGCAAACCGAGATTTTATGAAGCGTTATACCCCTTACTGCCGAACGCAGACAAGGAATTGCTGAAAACGGTTTGCGTAGCGGTGATTTGCGCGGGACTGACGGTGGTTTTGATTCTGTTTTTCAAGACGGTATTCGGGCTTTGCATCCGCGCTACGGGCAATAACGAGGATATGGTACGTGCGTCTTCCATCAATACAGACGCCGCGAAGATTACGGCACTGGCAATCGCCAATGCGCTGGTCGCGCTCTCGGGCGGTTTAATTGCGCAGACAGGTGGCTTTGCAGATGTGAATGCGGGCAGCGGTATGATTGTGGTCGGTCTTGCGTCTGTCATTATCGGCGAAGTGATTTTCGGTAAGAGAAGTCTTACGCTGGGGCTGATTTCCGCCGTAGTCGGTTCGGTGGTATACCGTCTGATTATCGCGTTGGCACTGGAAAACGAGCTGTTCTCGGCGAACGCACTGAAGCTGATATCGGCTGTCATTATCGGAATTACGCTGTGTGTGCCTGCGGTGCGCAAATCGATTGCCGAACGGCGAATCCGAAAGGGGGCGCACAGAAATGCTTGATATTAAAAATCTGAGCAAGACCTTTTTAAAAGGGACACCGAACGAGCATAAGGCGCTTCAAAATCTTTCCCTGCATTTGGAAAAAGGCGATTTTGTCACGGTCATCGGCTCGAACGGTGCGGGCAAATCTACGCTGTTCAACGCGGTTGCAGGTTCGTTTTTGTGCGAAGCGGGCAGTATTGTTTTAGACGGTGCGGATATTACCTATAAAAAAGAGCATCAGCGCGCAAAGCAAATCGGACGCATTTTTCAAGACCCGATGAAGGGAACGGCACCCGACCTTACCGTAGAGGAAAATTTGGCGCTCGCCTATGCAAAATCCATGCGCAATCCGTTTGCCTCGGCACACAGACGGCGGGATGTGGACTTCTACCGCGCACAGCTTGCCCGCCTCGATATGGGCTTGGAGGAGCGAATGCGCACCAAAATGGGACAGCTGTCGGGCGGTCAGCGGCAGGCGGTGACGCTGCTGATGAGTACCATCGTGACGCCGAAGCTGTTGCTTTTGGATGAACACACTGCCGCGCTTGACCCTGTCACGGCGCAAAAGGTGTTGGAAATTACCAAATCTATCGTAGCGGAAAATCATATTACAACGATGATGATTACGCATAACATCGGGCAGGCTCTGCACACGGGCAACCGTACAATTATGCTTGCAAACGGTAAAATTGTGCTGGATTTGCAGGGTGAAGCGCGCGAAAAAATCACACTGCCCGAGCTTTTGGAGATGTATAAAGAAAAGGCGGGTAAGGTGCTCGACAACGACAGAATGCTGCTGTCGGACGCGGAGTGACGCGAAAACCGTAGGAGTGATGACCACGGCGTCCCGCAAACGGACAGCGAGCTCGAGCTGTCCCTGCGGCATAGAAAAGAACCGTACACCCCATAGGGGCGAACTGTGTTCGACTGCGGTCGCTGAGGTCAGCGCCCCCTACAATCTGCGAATCAAATTTACATAGCAAAAATACACATCCCCATACTGCACAGGAATGTTTTATAAGCATTCCTGCTTTTTTGTAAAAATATTACAATTACGGTTTACCTTTCTTTTAAAAAATGGTATACTATATAATTATTAAGAACTGAAACGGAGTTACACATTTATGAATTTTACGCCGCTGAATCAAAACGGATTGTTTGAAGGCTTTGCACTGATTACGCGCAGTGAAAAGAAAGTGACCGCCAAGGGGAAGGATTACCTCGATTTGGTGCTTTCGGACGCAAGCGGCGAAATCTCCGCGAAATATTGGGATTACAACGAAGCGGCACAGGGACAGTTCCCTGCGGAAACACTGGTGAAGGTGCGCGGCACAATTTCGCAGTATAACGGCGCCGACCAATTCCGCGTGGAACGGATTCGGCTTGCGGCGGAAAGCGACGGCGTAAACATTGCCGACTTTGTGCGCTCCGCCGCCTATGACGGAGAATATATGTACAGCCAGCTGACGGCGCGTGTGGAAGCTTTCTCAGATGATGACCTGCGCCGATTGGTACTGCATATGCTGGAGACCAATAAGGAAAATCTGCTGATTTGGCCCGCCGCCTTTAAACTGCATCATGCGGTGCGCAGCGGACTGCTTTTACATACGCTGTCGATTGTACGGCTTTGCGAAGGCGTTTGCCGTGTGTATCCGTTTGTCGACGCGGATTTGCTGATTGCGGGCGCGATTTTGCATGACCTTGCAAAGCTTACGGAATTCGTAGTCGGCAATGCGGGAATCGCTTCGGGTTATACCGTGGAGGGCAACCTCATCGGGCATCTTGTAAAAGGCGCGATGCTGATTGACGAAGCGGCAAAGCAGTTGGAAATTCCGCATGAAAAATCCATGCTTTTACAGCATATGGTGCTTTCGCATCACGGCGAACCCGATTTCGGCGCGGCGGTGCGTCCCGCGTTTTTAGAGGCGGAACTGCTTTCGGAGCTGGACTTGATGGACGCACGCGTCTATCAAATTGCCGAAGCGATGGCGCCTTTGCAGGCAGGCGCGTTTTCCAATCGGCTTTGGGCGCTGGAAAACCGAAAAATGTATAACCACGCGCGCGGCGATATGGCGAAAAAGGTCTGTTTAGAATAATTTACGGAAATTCCGCGTCCGTGGGGGCGGGCGCACCATATAAATTATATTACGGGAGGAAATCTTATGCGCAACCATGAAGTTACCTCGGTACAGAAGCTTTTAAATGTGGACGGTTCGTTGAAAGAACCGGGCTGGTCGCGTCGGCTTTACCAAATTTATGACCGCGCCGACATCAAAGCACCGAAATTCCGCATTAAGGAATGGGATTACTATTTGGTGCTGTGCGACGACTTCGCATTGGCGTTCACGGTGTCGGACGACGGCTATATCGGCTTGCAGTCCGTATCCCTTTTGGAATTCGGCGCACAGCCGTGGGAGCATACCGAAACCATTTTGACGCCGTTCCCCATGGGCAAACTGCATATGCCATCGACAAGCGACAAGGGCGATGTGGTTTACCGCGATAAGCGTTTAAACATCTCCTTTGAAAAGACAGAAAATACACGGCATATTGTGTGTCAGTTCAAAAATTTCTATGAGGGCAAGACCTTTTCCTGCGACATCACGCTCTCCCAGCCGCCGATGGACACCATGGTTATTGCAACGCCGTGGAAAGAAAATAAAAAGGCGTTTTATTACAACCAAAAAATCAACTGTATGCGTGCGAGCGGTACGGCGAGTTTTAACGGCAAAACCTATACGTTCAATCCCGAAACGGATTTCGGCACGCTCGATTGGGGGCGCGGCGTCTGGACCTATGACAACACGTGGAACTGGGGTTCGGGCAACGGCGTGGTGAACGGCAAGCCGTTCGGTTTTAACATCGGCTACGGCTTCGGCGACACGACGGCGGCGAGCGAAAATATGCTGTTCTATGACGGCGTCGGGCATAAACTGGACGATGTGACCTTCCACATTCCCGAAAGCTCTTACACCGACCCGTGGAAAATTTCTTCGAGTGACGGGCGGTTTGAAATGGACTTTGTGCCGATTTTGGACAGAGCGGCGAAAATCGATGTGAAAGCGATTGTGACCGACCAGCATCAGGTGTTCGGTAAAATGAGCGGTACTGCCGTGTTAGATGACGGTACCAAGCTGGAAATTCAGGATTTGACCTGTTTCTGCGAACGCGTGCACAATAAGTATTAAATTTACATAAAAAGATAGAAAACACGCCGTCCGATTCTTTCGGGCGGCGCAGTTCGGAGTGAAATTATGGACTGGATTGAGGTTTTGATTGCAGTGGCCGCAGAGGATATTGACCGCGCGGCGGATATTGCGAATATGGTTGTACCCTACGGCATTTATATTGAGGATTACCGCAATTTAGAGGCGGAGACGTGGGAAATTGCCAATATTGATTTGATTGACGAGGAATTGCTCGGAAAAGACCGCAGTAAGGGTTATATTCATATTTATATTGCACCCGAAGAAAATCCGCAGGAGGCGGTTGCGTTTCTTTCCGAACGATTTACCGCATCGGCAATCGGGCACAAAATCGACCTTTCCGCCTGTAAAAATGAGGATTGGGAAAACAATTGGAAAGCATATTTCAAACCGATGCCCGTGGGCGCAAAGCTGTTGATTCAGCCGCTGTGGATTGACGAGATTGACAACCCCGAAAACCGCGCGGTGCTGTCGATTGAACCCGGGCTTGCGTTCGGCACGGGCGGACACCACACCACAAAGCTGTGTCTGGAAACCTTGGAACGGTATGTCAAAGCGGGTGACGCGGTGCTCGATACAGGGTGCGGCAGCGGCATTTTGGCAATCGCTTCTCTGCTGTTCGGCGCAGAATCCGCAGTCGGCGTGGATATTGACGAGCTGGCAGTCAAAACAGCGGTTGAAAACGGAAAGCTGAATGGCTTTACAGAACCGCAGTACCGCATATTGCAGGGCAACCTTGCCGATAAAGTAGACGGAGTTTACAACGTAGTGGTTGCCAATATCGTAGCGGATGTGATTATGCTGTTTGCGAAAGACGTTGGGCGGTTTATGCGCGAGGACGCGGTGTTTATTACCTCGGGTATTATTGACACCCGCGAAGCGGAAGTGCAGGCGGCGCTTCGGGAAAACGGTTTTGCCGTAACCGAACGCAACGAACAAAGCGGCTGGGTGTGCTTGGTTTGCAAAAAACAGTAAAATGTTTTTATTTTGTTCATTGACTTTTCGGACACGTATGGGTATAATATCCATATAAACTCAAAATACAAGGAGGATGTTTTCATGGAAAACGCAAAAAAAGCTCTGAAGATTATTGCCATCATCGCGGCTGTTGCGGGCGCATTGTTTGGCGCTTATGTTTTGGTTAAAAAATATGTGGACAGCAAAAAAGTCGTTATCGGTAACGATGCGGAAAATTATGTTTCCTGCTCCTGCTGTGACGATACTTTCGTCTCTGAGACGGTTGCGTAAGTTTTTGCCTGTCACCCATCGGATATAACTATGTAAAATCCCGCAATGCTTTTCTGCGTTGCGGGATTTTTGTGTTTTACGGGGGAGACTGTTATATAATAAGTATGCGAACCTGAATCAGGTTTCAGAATATCGGAAAGGAAAACAGAATGCCATTTTACGAAAACGAACAAAATCCCGAGCGCGCACTGCTTTTGGGCGTGGATACGGGCGAATACGACTGTGCAGCGTCCCTTGCGGAATTAGAGGAACTGAGCCGCACTGCGGGCGCGGAGGTTGTGGGGACGGTATCGCAAAAACTGCCGAATCCCAATCCTGCCACCTATATCGGCAGTGGGCGCATGGAAGAAGTCTGCGCGTTCTGCCGTGCAAACGAAGTGGATTTGATTGTTGCGGACGGGGAGCTTTCACCCACACAACAGCGCAATATTGAAGCGCAAACCGACACGCGCGTAATTGACCGCACCACGCTGATTTTAGATATTTTTGCACAGCGCGCCCGCAGCCGCGAGGGAAAAATTCAGGTGGAATTGGCACAGCTTCGTTATATGCTGCCGCGTCTGACGGGCAGAGGCAAAGCCATGTCGCGGCTCGGCGGCGGCATCGGCACGCGCGGGCCCGGCGAAAGCAAGCTGGAAAGCGACAAGCGGCATATCCGCCGCCGCATTTATGCGCTGGAAGAGGATTTGCGGCAGATGGAAAAGCGCCGCAATGCTCTGCGTACCCGCCGCAAAAAGGACGGCGTCATTGCCGTGGCGATTGTCGGCTACACGAATGCGGGCAAATCCACGCTGATGAATTATTTAACCGAAGCGGGCGTGCTGGCAGAGGACAAGCTGTTCGCTACGCTTGACCCGACTGCGCGTAGGCTGACTCTGCCGAACGGACAGGATATTATGCTGATTGACACCGTCGGCTTGGTGCGCCGTTTGCCACACCATTTGGTGGAAGCATTCAAGTCTACATTGGAGGAAGCCAAAGCGGCGGATTTGATTTTGAATGTGTGCGATGCGTCCGACCCTGCCTGCGCCGAGCATATCTCGGTGACGGAACGTCTGCTGTCGGAACTCGGCTGTACGAAAACGCCCATGATTACCGTGATGAATAAATGTGACCGTGTGCCCGCACTGTATGAACTGCCCACACTCGGCAAGACCGTACACATCAGCGCGCGGACAGGCGGAGGGATTTCGAATTTACTTTCCGAAATCGAGAAAGCCGTGTGTGCACACACCGTGCGCGTAACACTGCTGATTCCGTTTTCGGAAGGACAGGTGCTTGCGCGTATCCGCCGTGACGGTGCGGTGCTGTCCGAGACCTATTTACCCGAAGGGACGCGCGCCGAAGTAATTATAGATACAGCGATGTTGGAAGAACTGCGTGCGTATTTAGAACGTATAGACCTGTCTCTTATACACATCTCCGAGCCCACGAGACCGATCAGTATCT
>UQFM01000079.1 GCA_900540295.1 uncultured Oscillospiraceae bacterium | reverse complement strand
ACTGATCGGTCTCGTGGGCTCGGAGATGTGTATAAGAGACAGATATAATTCCAAGAGGCAAGGGATTTGTTTCTGCATTTTCTGCCTAATTACCTGTGCATATATTTGACAAGTGTATGATGTATGTTACAATAAGACTGCGTCCCGATAAAGAGAAAAATCGCCTTTGTGCAGAAGGATTGAAGACAGCATGAAATATAACAACCCGTTTCCGCAGACTATCGCCGAAAAAATTGCGGGACAAACGCCTGTTCTTGATACAGTAGGCGAATCTGATTCTGCGGTTTTGCTGTATACGGATTGCGTACTGAAAACAGAACCGACAAATGAGAATTCTAACCGAGAGTATGCGGCACTGCGGTGGCTGAAAAACCGTTTGCCCGTTCCCGAAGTTCTGGATTTTGTACAGGAGCACGGACAAAACTTCCTGTTGATGTCAAAATTGCACGGTACAATGGCAAGTGACCGCATTGCGGACGCTGTAGAAGATACCGTTAAAGTGCTTGCGGACGGATTACAGAAACTTTGGCGTATAGATATATCGAACTGCCCGCTTCAAAGTACATTGGATATCCGCTTACAGCAGGCAAAGCAAAATATTGAAAACGGATTGGTAGATACAGACGATTTCGAGCCTGACACCCTCGGTGCAAACGGGTTTGCGGATGTGCATGCGCTTTATGCGTATTTGGTACAGAATCAGCCGACGGAAGATTTGGTGTTTACGCACGGAGACTATTGTCTGCCCAATATATTCACGGAAAACGGCAAAGCAACCGGCTTTTTAGATTTAGGCAAAGCGGGGATTGCAGACCGCTGGCAGGATATTGCGCTTTGTGTACGTTCTCTGGAGCATAATATCTGCGGTTTGTGCAAGCTGCAGAAAGAAGAATTTTTACACGCAAAGGCGCTGCTGTATGCGGAGCTTGGTATTACAGAGGATGCGGAAAAATTAAAGTATTATATATTGTTGGATGAATTGTTTTAAAAGAACAATAGGAAATTCCCAAATTATAAGAGCCACCCCGCAGTACGCCGAAGCATACAGCGGGGTGGAATTTTATTTTCTGTTTGCGGTTATTCCGCGTGATGGTGGTCGTAATGACAGCAGTCCTCTTTGAAAAGAGCAGGGTCATATTCGATACCGTTTTTGTCGTAATAGTCTTTCACAGCGGCTTTAATTGCTTCTTCTGCCAATACGGAGCAGTGAATTTTCACCGCGGGCAGACCGTCCAATGCTTCGACAACTGCTTTATTTGTCAGCTTCAGCGCTTCACAAACAGGTTTGCCTTTAATCATATCCGTCGCCATGGAGCTGGTCGCGATTGCCGAGGCACAGCCGTAGGTGTTGAATTTCACATCGGTGATGATGCCGTCGTCTACTTTAATATACATTTTCATAATGTCGCCGCATTTTGCGTTGCCGACTTCACCGACGCCGTCCGCGTCCTCAATTTTTCCGACGTTGTGGGGCGTTGCGAAATGCTCCATCACTTTTTCACTGTATTCCATTATAAATTCCCTCTTTCCTTTTGGATTCTTTCCCACAGGGGGGACATATTGCGAAGCCGTTCGATGATTTCGGGTACGCAGGAAATGATATAGTCGATTTCTTCTTCGGTGTTGCTTTCGCAAAGCGACAGCCGTAAAGAGCCGTGCGCCACCTCGTGCGGCAAACCGATTGCCAACAAAACGTGACTCGGGTCAAGCGAGCCTGACGTACACGCTGAGCCTGACGAAGCGGAAATGCCTTTCATATCGAGATATAAAAGCAGGCTTTCGCCCTCTACACCCTCAAAGCTAATGTTGACATTGCCCGGCAGACGGCTGTTTCTGTCGCCGTTTAAGCGGCTGGATTCCACCTGCAAAAGTCCGTCAATCAAGCGGTCACGCAGTGCGGTCAGCTTCGCCGTGTTTTGCGCGAGGTGTTCTGTTGCTTCGGTGAGCGCCGCCGCCATGCCCGCCATTGCATAGACGGCTTCGGTACCCGCGCGTCTGCCGCGCTCCTGCGCACCGCCTTCAATCAAATTCGGCAGACGAATGCCTTTTTTGCAGTAAAGTGCGCCGACGCCTTTCGGACCGTGGAATTTGTGCGCCGACATCGACAGCAAATCAATGTTCTGCGCTTTTACGTCAATCGCCACGTGCCCGACCGCCTGCACCGCGTCCGTGTGGAATAAAACACCCTTTTCACGGCAAACCGCGCCGATTTCCGAAACAGGCTGAATGGTGCCGATTTCGTTGTTGGCATACATAATTGTGACAAGCGCAGTGTCGTCACAAATCGCATTTTTAACGTCCTCGGCTTTTACAATGCCGTTTTCATAAACAGGCAAATACGTGATGCGGAAGCCCTGTGCCTCTAATTTTTTCACCGTATGCAGTACAGCATGATGCTCAAAAGCAGAGGTGATGATGTGCTTTTTGCCTTTTTTCGCCATCAGCTCGGCAACGCCTTTTATCGCCCAGTTGTCCGCCTCACTGCCGCCCGAAGTAAAATAAATTTCATTTGCATCCGCGCCCAGTGCCGCCGCTACCGCCGCACGTGCCGCCTGCACGCCGTGGTGCGCTTCCTGCCCGATACGGTAAAGGCTGGATGCATTGCCGTAGGTATCTGTCAAATACGGCAGCATCGCCTGAAGCGCCGTTTCGGACAGCTTGGTTGTCGCGGCATTATCCGCATAAACCTGCATCATATAAACATCTCTTTTCCTGACAAAAATTCAGTATATTTTTAATCATAGTAAGTTTCTATGAATTTGCCTATATCATACAGCATTACTATGATATTGTCAATATGTCCGTATATCCAAACTGCGGTTATTCCGAGAATAATTTTTCGGCATATCTGACAGACCCCATTGCATCTTTGGAGTAGAAATCCGCGCCGATGCGGTTTGCGTAGTCCTGTGTGAGCACCGCGCCGCCGACCATGATTTTACATGCGGGGTATTCCCGCCGTAAAAGGTTAATTGTAATTTCCATATTGGCAACGGTGGTCGTCATTAAGGCACTCAAGCCCACAAGCCGCACCCGCTCGCGCTTTGCCGTTTCTAAAACGACTTCGGGCGGAACGTCTTTGCCGAGGTCTATCACATCAAAGCCGTAATTTTCGAGCAACACCTTTACAATATTTTTGCCGATGTCGTGAATGTCGCCCTTGACGGTGGCAATCACGATTTTATCTTTTTTTGCGTTTGCCGCCGACGCGCCCGACTGCGCAATCACCTGTTTGATTTCATCAAACGCGACCTTTGCCGCGTCCGCACTCATAAGCAGTTGCGGCAGGAAGATTGTCCCGTTTTCAAAGCCCTGCCCAACCGTGTCCAGGGCGGGAATCAGATGTGTGTTGATAATTGCGAGCGGTTCGGTATTTTTCAAAAGCTGTTTTGCCTGTTCGCCCGCTTCCGCTTTTAACCCTTTGACAACCGCTGTTTTCAAATCCGTGCCTGTTTCTGTTTTTACGGGCGAAGCGCCGTCGGTTACGTGCGCGATGTATTGTGCAAAATTTTCGTCCAAGCCCTTTAAGGCGCAGAACGCATAGTATGCATTCATCATTGCATCGCTTTTCGGGTTAATAATGCCTGCCGAAAGCCCGTTTTCCATCGCGAGTGTGAAGAAGGCAGCGTTGATGCTGTCGCGCTTCGGGAGTCCGAACGAAATATTGGAAACGCCGAGTACCGTGTGTACGCCGAGTGTACGGCGGATATACCGCAGTGCTTCCAGCGTGATTTTGGCATTGTCCGCGCCCGTGCTGACGGTCATGGCAAGTGTATCGATGATTAAATCCTTTTTGGCGATTCCGTAGCTTTCGGCGGTTTTGATGATTTTTTCGGCAATTTGAATTCTGCCTGCCGCCGTGTCGGGGATTCCGTGTTCATCTAAAGTCAGGCAGACAATTACGCCGCCGTATTTTTTGGCAAGCGGGAACACCGCGTCCATAGATTCCTGTTTGCCATTGACGGAATTTATCAGCGGTTTGCCGTTGTATATGCGCAGGGCGCGTTCCATTGCCGCAGGGTCAGAGGTGTCGATTTGTAAGGGCAAGTCCGTAATGCCCTGCAAGCCCTGCACCGTGCGCTCCAATACGGCGGGTTCGTCGATTTCGGGCAGTCCCACGTTGACGTCCAGCACCTGTGCGCCGCTGTCCGCCTGTGCGACGGCTTCCGAAAAGATATAGCCCTCGTTGCCTTCCAAAAGCGCCGCTTTCAGACGCTTTTTTCCCGTCGGGTTGATGCGTTCTCCGATGAGAATCGGACGTTCACCCAGCGTTACGGTTCTGCCGTAAGAGGTGACAGCTGTAAAGTCCTTTTGCTTTATAGCTTTAGGCGCAATCCCTTTGCATACGCGCACCGCCGCTTCCAAATGCGCGGGCGTTGTGCCGCAGCATCCGCCGACCGCCCAAACGCCGTCGCAGTGTGCGATTTCGGCAAGTGCGTCCGCAAATTCGGCAGGAGATACATTGTAAGAGGTCACGCCGTCTATGCATTCGGGCAGACCCGCGTTCGGATTCACCGCAATCGGCGTGCTCCCGATTGCACTGATTTTCTGTACAAACGGCAGCATCTGCGCAGGACCCAACCCGCAGTTGAAGCCAATCATATCCACGCCCAAGCCCTCTAAGGTGAAGAGTGCCGTCGGAATATCCGCCCCCGTTAACAGCTTGCCCTGTTCGTCAAAAATCATGGTGACAACCACGGGCAAATCGCTGTTTTCTTTGGCGGCAAGCACTGCCGCTTTGATTTCATAAAGGTCGCCCATGGTTTCAATCAAAATCAAATCTGCTTGATTCCCGGCGGCAAGAATCTGTTCCTTGTAAAGCGCATAGGCTTTACTGAACTCCAATTCGCCGTAGGGCTTTAACAGCTTGCCCGTAGGACCTAAATCCAGTGCGACAAAGATTTCGCGCGCAGAAGTCTCGGCGGCGGCTCTTGCATTTTTCAACGCCGCCTGTACAATTTCCGAAACCGTGTAGGGTGTGCCTGCAAATTTCAGCGCGTTCGCGCCGAAGGTGTTCGCTTTTAAAATATCACAGCCCGCGTCCGCATATGCGCGGTGAATCCCGCGCACCACATCCGTGTGTGTCAGATTCCATACTTCGGGCAGTTCGCCTGCTTGTAAGCCGTGCGCTTGCAGCTGTGTGCCCATCGCGCCGTCAAACAACAGCATCTCTTTGCCGAGTTTATTACGAATCCCCATATCACATATCCTCTTTTCTGTATGCACATTCTGTATCCGTACAGGTTTTGCAGCTTTCGGTTTTGCAGGATTTTGTTTTGGAAAGCCCGATAAATGCCGTAACGGATTTGGTAGGCAGCATCAGGCAGGTATCCGTTAAAGTGATGCCGATGCGCTTGGTAATCTCTGCCAGCGAAAACAAACTGCGCTGTGCCGACAAATCTAAATCCGCATAACCGGGGGAAAAACGCGGACGTAAAAAATACCCGTTTTTCGCTTCTTCTTCGGCAATTCTGTCGCAAATATCATCACAGTAGCGCTCAATCATTGCCGCCAAAACGGCTTGTGCCACCGCCGCTTTTGCTGTATCGCCCGCCGCATAACGGCGTACAAGCGTGTCCGCATTCGCGCCTAAAGTCGCGGCAAAGACCAATATGCGGTCACTGTCCTTTAAATGCATTTGCAGTTTGCGGCTGTGAAAAACAATCCCGCCGATTTCGGTGTCTGCCTCGGTTAAGCGCCGAAGCGAAATTTCTTTATACATACTTTTCGGCTGTACACATGCACATGCCGCCGCGCCCACTTCGCGCAGAAGCCGCAGTGTATCCGCATCCGCAGGTTTGCCGCGAAAACCGAGGTAACGCAGTGCCTCTTTTTCTGAAAAATCCATATACTGTTATCTATCCTTTGTTACAGCACGTCTTCTTTGTCTTTTGCTTTTCCACTAAATACGAAAGTGTGATGCTGTCTACCACTTCGTTGATTGCATCCAGCACGTTCTGCCAAATCTCAATCGTCACGCAGTCGTCGCAGTTTTCACAGCGATGCTCTTCGTCCAGACACGAAACAGGCGCAAGACTGCCTTCGGTGACGCGCAGAATCTCGCCGACGGTGTATTCTTCCGCCGCTTTCGTCAGGCGGTAACCGCCCTGCTTGCCACGCGTGCTTGCCACAAGACCCGCCGCCGACAGCAGTTTGATAATTTGTTCGAGATATTTTTCGGAAATGCCCTGCCGCTGTGCCACCGATTTAATGGAAACACAGCCCTCGTCCGTGTGCATTGCCAAATCCAGCATCAGCCGCAGTGCGTAACGTCCTTTTGTTGAAATCTTCATACAGTAAACCTCTGAAACGCAAAATCTATACTGTTAAAATAACCATGTGTTTTATAATAATACAATTTTAGTAGGAATTCAATGGGAATTTGCAGATTTTCTTGACGAATCCGCGAAAAAAAGCTACCATACTATAAGATAGAAAGATAAAAAAGAGGATAAGTTTATGCGAATGCTTGATTTAATTGAGAAAAAGAAACAAGGTTTGCCGTTAGAAAAAGAAGAGATTCGTTTTTTCACAGACGGCTTTACGCGCGGGAAAATTCCCGATTATCAGGCTTCGGCACTGTTAATGGCGATTTGTTTTGTCGGTATGACCGCCGAAGAAACCGCCGCATTGACGGACTGTATGGCACATTCGGGCGATACGCTTACGCTGTCGGAGATTCAGGGTGTGACCGCCGACAAGCATTCCACGGGCGGAGTGGGGGATAAAACCACGCTGATTGTCGCGCCGATTTGTGCCGCCGCGGGACTGAAAATTGCGAAAATGAGCGGACGCGGCTTAGGGCACACAGGCGGCACGATTGACAAGCTGGAAAGTATTCCCGGGTTCCGCACAGCGCTTTCCGAAGCGGAATTTCAGGCGCAGGTCAACAGAATCGGGCTTGCTGTCACGGGGCAGACGGGACAGCTTGCGCCTGCGGACAAGAAAATCTATGCACTCCGCGATGTGACTGCCACCGTGAACAGCATCCCGCTGATTGCGGCAAGCATTATGAGCAAAAAGCTTGCCGCAGGCGCGCAGAACATTGTTTTGGACGTAAAATGCGGCAGTGGGGCACTCATACAGAGGGCAGACCATGCCCGCGCGCTTGCCGAGCAGATGGTTGCCATAGGCAAGGCGTGCGGACGGCATACGGCGGCGGTGCTTACGAATATGGATGTGCCGTTGGGAACGCACATCGGCAATGCGTTAGAGGTGACGGAAGCGTGCGCCGTGCTTCGAAACGGCGGCACGGCGGACTTGCGTGAGCTTTCTTTGACACTCAGTGCGCATTTGATTGCCATGAGTCTGCAAAAGCCGTATGCGGAAGCTTACCGCGATGCTGTGCAAATGCTCGAAAACGGTACGGCATTCCGAAAACTCCGCGAAATGGTCGCGGCGCAGGGCGGCGATGTACGGGTGCTGGAGCAGGAACCCTGCTTTTTGCCTGCCCGTGTGCAGACCGAAGTCCGTGCTGCACAAACAGGGTATATTGCGCATATGCACACGCAGAAAATCGGTGAAAGCGCCTCGCTCCTCGGCGCAGGACGCGCAAAAAAGACGGATACGATTGATTACGCGGCGGGGATTGTTTTGCAAAAAAAGACAGGCGATTTTGTACAAAAAGACGAGCCGCTCGCGGTTTTGTACGCAAGCGGCGAAGAAAAATTGCAGGCGGGGGAGAAACGCTTTTTAGAAGCCCTGACCTTTTCGGAAAGCAAACCCGACGAACAGCCCTTATGCTTCGGAACGGTGGAATAAGAACAGTTAAAAACCAAACACGACGTTCAGGCGCGGTTGCCTGAATATAAAAGTAAGACAAAAGTAAGACAGAAATATTATATTTTTATTCATCTTTTTTTACTTTTATTTATGTTGTAAAACACAAAAAGGCAGTTAAAAAGCCTTGATACTCCTTGCTTTTTAAGGAATATCAAGGCTTTTCGGTTGGCGCGCTGCAAGGGATTCGAACCCCTGACCTTTTGGTTCGTAGCCAAACACTCTATCCAGCTGAGCTACGAGCGCATGACCCATTTAACCGGTCAAATATTAAAAATTGGTGGCTCCAGCGGGAATCGAACCAGCGACACGAGGATTTTCAGTCCTCTGCTCTACCGACTGAGCTATCTGGGCTTACCGTCGCTCGTTTGCACCAGCGACGCTATTAATAATACCTTATAGTAAAAGATTTGTCAACAGTTTTTTTTAAGTTTTTTAT
>UQFM01000078.1 GCA_900540295.1 uncultured Oscillospiraceae bacterium | reverse complement strand
GAGATACTGATCGGTCTCGTGGGCTCGGAGATGTGTATAAGAGACAGATCTATATATTATCTCTTTTAAATGGGGGATTTCGATGTATCAAAGAAAATTGGACTTGCATGTGCATACGGACAATTCGCCCGACGGCAACCACTCCGCTATGTTCATCTGTGAGCGTGCGGAATTCGGCGGAATGCGTGCGATTGCCTTTACAGACCATTGCGAGGTAGATACGTATAAAGCGGAACAATACGACAAACGTGTGCGGCAGGCGTATTTTGAAGCCTCTAAGGCGCAGTCCGCATTTTGCGGCAAGGTTTTGGTGCTTCGCGGGATTGAACTCGGACAGCCGCATTATGACAAAGCCACTGCCGCAGAAATTCTCTCGAAGCGCGAATACGACGAGGTTATCGGCTCGGTACATAATCTGCGGGACCGCGAGGATTTCTACTTTATGGAAAGCTTTACGGAAGAAAGCGTCAAAGCGCTGATGACAGAGTATTTTGACGAAATTTTAAATATGCTCGAGTGGGGCAATTTCGATATTTTGGCGCATCTGACGTACCCGTGCCGTTATTTCTTCACAAAATCGGGCATTGCGGTAGATTTGGCGGATTACAAGCCGCAGGTGGACGAGATTCTGAAGCTGACCGCCGAAAAGGGCAAGGCGCTCGAAATCAATACCGCAGGATTGCGTCAGGCGATTGGCAAGTTGTCTCCCGAATTTGAAACCGTTAAGCGTTTTCGGGAATTGGGCGGTGAATTTGTGACCTATGGGTCAGATGCACATTTTGCCGAGGACGTCGGCAAGGGGATGGAAGAAGCGTATGACGTGATGCTGGCGGCAGGATTTACGGAGCTGACCTTTTTCCAACAGCGTACGCCTTTAAAAATGCCGATTGAATGAGAAATCGAAAGGAAAACATATGAAAGTTAAAGCAGCGGCAAAAATCAATTTAATGTTGGATGTATTGGGTACATTGCCCGACGGTTACCACAGTCTGTTTATGCTGATGCAGTCGGTCGGCTGTTACGATACCGTTACGGTAGAACGCACCGACAGCGGTAAAATCGAAATTCTGACCGATGACCCGCGCGTGCCGAAGAATGAAAAAAACATAGCCTATAAAGCCGCGGCGGCATTTTTTGCAGGCGCGGCTTGCGAAAATACAGGCGTGTCTGTACATATCGAAAAGGTGATTCCCATGGCGGCGGGGCTTGCGGGCGGCAGTGCCGATGCGGCAGGCGTTTTGTATTGCCTGAACCGTTTGTTCGATATGCCGTTTTCCGACCTGCGGCTTTCAAAAATCGGTGAGAAGGTCGGCGCGGACGTGCCGTTTGCACTCACGGGCGGCACGGCGCTTTGTATGGATAAGGGCGGTGTGATTGCGCCCTTACAGCCGATTACAGATAAATTTGTTGTACTGTGCAAGCCCGATATGGATGTGTCTACCGTCGGGGCATACAAAAAAATCGACGAAGCCGAGCGGATTCGCCATATGGATAAAAACGCCGCGCTGTATGCCGCGCACAATGGGGATTACCGTTTGCTTTGCGAAAAGGCAGGCAATGTGTTTGAGCAGGTGATTGAAGTGCCCATGCGTCCCGTGATTAAAGGGATTATGCGCGGGCACGGTGCGGATATGACCTTAATGAGCGGCAGCGGGCCGACGGTGTACGGTCTGTTTTCAGAGAAAACATCGGCAGAAAAATGTGCCGCTGCATTGCAAGCACAGTTTCACGAAGTGCATTTGTGCAAGACTGTGCCGCAGGGAATCGAAGTGGTCGAACCGTGAAAAACCGTTTTGCCGCAGGACTTTTGGCGTTTGGATTGCTTGTAATAGCATTATTATTCATCTTTTCCGCTTTTCAGGGGGAACGTGTACAGCCGCATGTGCCGTCTGAATATACTGTACAGTCGAGGTAACTTATGCGAGTTTCAACCAGAGGCAGATATGCACTGCGCATGATGCTGGATTTAGCCATGCATGATAATGGCGAATACATTGCCCTGAAGGATATTTCCGCACGGCAGGGCGTTTCCGTTAAGTATTTGGAGCAGATTGTTTCCGTACTTTCCAAGGCGGATATGCTGAAAAGCGTGCGCGGTCCGCAGGGGGGCTATAAGCTGGCAAAATCACCCGACAGCTATACGGTCGGGGATATACTGCGCGTTACCGAGGGGAGTCTTGCGCCCGTGGCGTGTTTGGACGCGCCGCAAAACGGCTGTCCGCGCGCGGCGGCTTGTACGACTTTAGGGTTTTGGCAGGAGCTGTACGATGCGGTCTGCGGCGTGGTCGATTATACGACGCTTGCCGACCTTGCAGACCGCACGCAAAACGGCGGTGCGGATGTTTTGTTCTGATGTGCGCAGAACCGCACACGGCAGAGTATAATTTTGAAGGGAGAAAAAGCAAAAAATGAGACCTTACGGTTTGGTTTTGGCAGGCGGCGGGGCAAAAGGCGCTTACCAAATCGGCGCGTGGAAAGCCATGCGTGAAATCGGCGTGGAAATTGAAATGATTGCAGGGGTGTCTATCGGTGCGATAAACGGCGCGCTGATTGCGCAGGGAGACTATGACCGCACGGTAGAACTGTGGAGCAGTATCGAGGTCAAGGACGGCATCCAAATGGAAGCACAGCTGAAGTCGCCCGAAAACCTGTTCAGCTTTTCCAATCTGCCGCAGATTTTTCACGAAATTATCAAAAACGGCGGTGTGGATGTGACGCCTGCCCGTAATTTGGTTGCGGAATATGTAGATGAAGAAAAGGTACGAAAATCGGGTGTGCCGCTGGGGCTTGTTACCTTTCAGGTTTCTTCTTTAAAACCGGTTGAGCTGTTTGTGGAAGAAATGCAGGAGGGGCTTTTGGTGGATTATCTGATGCTGTCCGCACGTTTCCCCGGACTGCACAATCAAAGCCCCGACGGCGCGAAATACTTGGACGGCGGCATTTATGACAATGCACCTGTGCGTATGCTCCGTCAGCGCGGCATCAATCGGTTTATTGTGGTGGATATTTCCAATATGAAGGGCATCGGGCATAAAGATGATTTGTCCTGTGCAGACATCATTTATATCCGTCCGAACGACCCGAAGGAATTGGGCGAATCCTTTGAATTCGACAAAAGTATGACGGAAAAGCGTATGCTGATGGGCTATTTGGACGCGAAAAAAGCGTTCGGGTTTCTGCGTGGGCAGAACTATTATTTTCAGCCGAAGGAATATAAACTGATGCAGAAAAAATATGGCTATAAAGCCGTATCGGAGCTGGAAATTCTTGCCGCGCAGTACGGTGTGGAACGGCTGACGGTATATACACATCACAAATTTATGCGCGCCCTGCTCTCAGCAGAAGAGACCGCCGAGGCAGAGCGTAAAGAAGCGTCGGAAAATCCGATTTTGAAGGTGGCAAAGCCGATTTTGGAAAAGGCTTCGGAAGAAATCGTCAAAAAAATCCGCAAGCCGAGAAAATATGCAAAGCTTACCGAAGCGGGCGCGGCACTGGAGCTGTTCCGCAATACCCGTAAACGCACGGCTATCCCGAAGGCGGAGGACTAAACCCGCTCACAAAACATAGAAATATACATTTCCCCCGAAAATACGGAAAAACAGTGTGTGCCTGCTTCCCCGACGAAGCCGAAATCGACAAAGCCGAGATTATCGGGCAGAATGCCCGCCGTGCGCACAAGGGTTTCTCCGTCTTCCGCTTTTCCGCTGACCGTCAGAACCGTCACCAGCTGTATGTACGTTTCATACAATGCGCCGAAGGCTTCGGGGGTGTTCTGCATGTCCGAAGCAACCGCTGTTATCTGAAACGCCGTTACGGTGCCTGCCGCATCTGTATGCAGTGTCAGCAAAGCGGTTTCTCCGTTTCCGAACGGCAGAGATGTGTTGTATTCCCGTGTGTCTTCCGCCGCTTCCCGAAAAAAGGTTTCCGACAGAAGCGTTTCGCTTTTTTGCAATGCGTTGAAGCGTCGGCAGAATTCGGCGGTGTCCATGTTTCGCTGTTGCGTACAGCCGCACAACAGCAACGGGATAAACAGCAATGCAGAGGCAATTCGTCTAAAAAGTCTTGTTTTCATTTTTTCGTTAATCCTTTATTCATATTTTCTTTACAAAAATATATGGCAATTCCGTCCGAAATATTATACAATTATTCTGTTTTAATCTCGTAAAATTGAAAGCGGTGATATTTTGTTTAAGAAAACAAAAAACTGGACCCGAAAGAAAAAAATTACGGTTTCCGTATCCGTTATTTTACTGACTGCTTTGGTGGTCTCGGTGCTGTATGCGAATTTCAAGCCCGCTGAATTGCCCACATACAGCTTAACGGAAGCCAAAATCGGGGATATTCAGTCTACCTTTGATACGCAGGGGACTGTGGAATCGGGCAGTACCGAAACCTTTAACGCGGCAAGCGGCGTGCGGGTGATGTCTGTAAATGTTTCTGTGGGTGACCGCGTTACGGCGGGGCAGCAGCTGGCAACCTTTGATACCTCAACGCTCACAGCACAGCTGAATGCTTACAAATCCGCTTTCGATAAAGCGAAAGCCTCTTACACAAAATCCGCAAATGCCGTATCCGATGCAAAACGCGAGCTCGGGCAGGTCAATGCGCAGATGCCTGCGCTTCAGCGCGAAATCAGCGCATTGGAGTCGGAGATTGCCGCGGCGGAGAATACACAGGTTTCCGCACCTGCCACACCGTCTTATTCCGAGGCAGAAATCCGCGCGCTTATCGAGCAGCTGCGCAAGGGCGGTATGACGGAAGAACAAATTAACGAGATTATCGCCGCTGTACAGCAGGCGGGTAACGTGGATATTGAAGCGGCAATCCGCAATTCGACTGCGGCAAAAAAAGCGGAATTGGCGCAAAAAAAGGCACAGCTTTCCGCCTTGGAAGCACAGAAATCCGTTTATGAGGCGCAGACCGATGAAACTGTTTCGGAGCTTTACAAATCCGTTATGGAGCAAAAATCCAAAGAATATGAAAGCTATAAGGCGCTTGTGGATGCACTCGGCAATGGCTGGACTGCGGCGGCAGACGGTATTGTAACCGAGCAAAATCTGGTTGCGGGCGAGATATTTACGCCGAAAGCACAGCAGTCAGGCGGGATGGACCTTACCGCGCTTATGAATATGGCGGCGGGGAACAGTGATGTTGCCGCAACGCTTACCGATATTTTCTCCACTGCCGGCGGTGCGGACGCTTCTGTCGGCGCGGGAATTGTCGTGGAGAATTACGGTGAATTTTACGCAAACTTTACCGTCGGCAAATATGATTTGCTGGATTTAAAAGTCGGTCAGCCGGCAACCGTTTCTTCGCTTGACAAGATTTACGATGCGGAAGTCAGCTATGTCAGCGCAACGGCGAGCGCTTCTTCGGGACTCGACATCAGCTCGATTACCTCGTCTTTAACAGGCGGCAGTTCGGGCAGTTCCAGCAGTGCGCCCGTTAAGGTGAAAATTCTCAATCCCGATGAAAAAATCGTTATCGGTTTTGATGTGGACATCCGCATTAACACCGAAAAGACCGAAAATGTTTTGACCATTCCCGTAGAAACCGTGTTTACAGATGCGGGTGAAAATTATGTATTTGTGTATAATGCAGAGAAAAAGACGGTTGTCAAGCGTGCGGTCACCTTGGGCATCGGGTCGGATACGGTTTACGAGGTGCTGGACGGCATAAAGGTCGGCGAGCAAATTGTGATGAATCCGAAAACCGCTTTGCAGGACGGCGACAAAATCGCTGTACAATAAGGCGGTGAGACATTGGATATTCGTGAAAACATACGTATTGCCATTTTCAGTATCCGCACCAATTTAATGCGTTCGCTTTTAACCATGCTCGGCATCATTATCGGTGTAGCGTCAGTCATTGCCATCATCACCGTCGGCAACGGAAGCCGCGATTACATCATTGGTATGATTCGCGATATGGGCAACAGTGCCATTAACATTATGGTGGACGCCAACAAGGCACAGCCGTCCGACTATATTACCATGGACGATATTGAGGCGATTAAGGCGCTGGATACGGTGGAGCATGTGTCGCCCTATGTCATGACCATGGGCGCTTTAAATGTAGAGGATAAGGGCGCTATCGGGATTTTAATCGGCGGCAATACAGATTTGCGGTTTGTAACGAGCGGTGACTGCGTATACGGACGCTTTTTCAACGAAGCGGAATACACGGCAGGCAGACCTGTCGGCGTCATTGACGCCACAAGTGCGCGGCAGTTATTCGGCAGGGCAAATGTCGTCGGAGAATATGTGAACTTCACTTTTAACGACGTCGTCACGCGGATTAAAATTATCGGTGTAACAGACCTTGCAAGTTCCTTTGGTATGGATTCTGAAGAAATGATGGAATCCATGCAGGCGATAGGCGGTATGCAGATGTCCGGCGGTATGCTGATGGTGCCCTCGACCTTGTCCTCACAGGTGATGGGCTCCCAAGACAGCTTTGATACGATTTACATTATGGCAAACGACGAGAACGATTTGGAAGGCGCAGGCAATGCGGCGCTGAACCGCTTGCGCGCGCGCCATAACAACGGGGACCGCGACTGCTATCTTGTCACCAATATGGCGACGTATATTGATTTGCTTGATACCGTTATCAATATATTTACCATTTTCATTGCGGCGGTCAGTGCCATTTCGTTGGTCGTCGGCGGCATCGGCGTAATGAACATTATGTTGGTGTCGATTACGGAACGCACGCGGGAAATCGGTATCCGAAAGGCGCTCGGCGCAAAAACCTCGACCATTTTGTTCCAGTTCCTGACGGAATCCATTATTCTTTGCTTAATCGGCGGACTTATCGGTCTTTTAATCGGTGTGTTCGGTGCGGCAGTTGTGTCGCATATTATGAGCATTCCCTTAGAGGTGAAGCCGACCACCGTAGCCATCGCCGTCGGGTTCTCCACGGCAATCGGTGTGATTTTCGGCGTGTATCCTGCCCGCCGTGCCGCTAAAATGCCGCCTATCGAAGCATTGCGGAGAGATTAAAAACCGCAAACCGAAACAAAAAAGCAGAAAAGAAAAGCAATCCGAATCGTATGCGTTCGGATTGCTTTTTTGTGTTTCGGGTGCGGAAAAATATACGGAGAAATTCGTCCGACACAGCAGACGGGGAGCTTTCGGCGGTTAACGGTGCGTTGAATTCGGGAATCAACCAACAGTTCCTTGTAAAAAAAGCGCATATTATGTATGATAAATTTGGGAGGTAAAAAAATGAATCAAGAAAAAATCGGAAAATTTATTGCCGAATGTCGCAAGGAAAAAAATCTGACGCAATTAGAGCTGGCAGAAAAACTGAATATCAGCAATAGGGCGGTTTCAAAATGGGAAACCGGAAAAAATTGCCCGGATGTATCCATAATGCTGGAGCTGTGCGATATTCTCGGAATCAATGTAAACGAACTGTTATCAGGAGAAAGGATTATAATGGAAAATTTTCAGGAAAAAGCAGAACAAAATTTGCTGGAATTACAAAAGCAAAAAGAGAAAGCGAACAAGATGAAACGAAAATTGGAAACCTTATGGGGTGTGACAGCAGCGATCCTGTTTCCGATTCATTTGGCTGTAAATTATTTTTACCCTGACAATCAAGGCACTTATGTTGGCTGGGCAATTTTGATAATAGGCACTCTTTTGTTTGTTCCCTATTTTTTGAAATATTACAAAGTAGAAATTAAATTAAAATAAGATGCGAATGATGAATTTTCACTTTTTGTAAATAGAAAGCTAACTTCCCATCTGTCTCTGTCGGGCAGGGGAATATGTTGTCGAAGAGCCGTGGCGTTCCACCAACCCGTAGGGTCGATTTCACACAATGTAAACGGCAACGCACCAACTCGTAGGGGTCGACGTTCTCACCTGCCGGTTCGGTCGGGCTTCTAAGCTTCGCTTAGAGGTCTCCACCGGAGACCCGTACCTCGGCGCCCCGCCAAAGTCTGATAAAACCTTGCGGCGGGGGCAAGCCCCCGCCCTACCGATTTCAATTTACTCTGTTCCGTGTGAGATTCTTCGCTTCGCGCAGAATGACAGACTTTTGCAAACCCGTAGGGGCGGATGCCTTCATCCGCCCGTAAAAGTTTGATAAAAATTTTTCGGAACACGTCATCGGTTGTTTCCTGCACATTTGTTGAATGCATGGATTGACATATAAAAAACATACAAAAAATTGGAAAAATTTTCTTGACAAGTAAGAAAAATCTGTTATAATAACAGTAATGATT
>UQFM01000077.1 GCA_900540295.1 uncultured Oscillospiraceae bacterium | reverse complement strand
GAGCCTTATCGTCGGCAGCGTCAGATGTGTATAAGAGACAGTAATATAACCAGACCACAGAATGCAGAAAGGAGATTCGGAAACAGAAATGGCTGTTGAGAAAATGAAGCTCATGAAGCTGAGCGGCGCCTTAAAAAGCCTTGCGCCTTTGAGTGCGGCGCTTTGTGAAAGCGAATGTTTCCACGCAGATTCTGCCGCGAAATATATTTCGGCTTCCATGGGATTTGTGCCGTTTGTAGAGGAAAATCCGCACGCAGGTGCGCTTGCGGAGCTGACGGAGATTGCCAAAACCGTACAGGTGGATTTGGAATACCGTGATGAATATATTCTGAAAGATACAGAAGCGGACGCAGACGATGCGGAATACCTTGCCAAGCTGAAAAAAGAGGTCGTGGCGCTTTACGAAGAGCAAAACGCACTTTTGGAGCAAAAGGCGATATGCGCATCGGGCATGGAAAAGTACGCGCACTTTAAGGGCATGGACATAGACCTTGACCAAATCGCGCAGTGCCGATATATTAAGATTCGGTTCGGGCATATGCCGAAAGCGGGCTTTGACAAACTGCAAACCGTATTTAAAGACAATCCTTACGCGGTATTTCACCGCTGTTCGGCGGATGAGACCGATTATTGGGGGGCGTATTTCGCGCCCGTCAACATGGTCAATGAGATAGACAGTATCTTTGCCTTTTTGCTGTTTGAGCCGTTTGAAGTCCCCGGTGCGGCAGGCACGGTAGACGAGGTAATGGCGGAAATTCAGCACAGCATGGATATTATTGCCGCCCAGGCGGACGAAGTTTCGGCGCGTATGCATACGCTTTGGCAGGAGGAACGCGAACACTGCAACCGTATTTATACCAATCTGGTATATCAGAATACGCTGTACGCCTTGCGCAGTTATGCCTTGCACAACGACGACCGCTTTATGCTGGTGGGTTTTGTCCCCGCAGGCGAAGAAAAGAAATTCAAAGCGGCAGTGGAGAAGATACAGGACGTTTCCTTAGCGGTCAGCGACCCCGATACGCACGGCGATACGACGGCGGTGCCCGTGAAAATGAAAAAAGGCTTTAAGCTTTTACGCCCGCTTGTAGAGCCGTATAACTATTATGTGGATATGTACGGCACGCCCGCATACTCTGACATTGACATTACGCCGTTTGTGGCAATTACCTATACGGTTTTGTTCGGGATGATGTTCGGCGACCTCGGGCAGGGGGCGGTACTCGCCCTGCTGGGCTTCCTGATGTGGAAGCTGAAAAAGATGGAGCTCGGCAAAATCTTAGTACCCTGCGGTATTTCCTCAATGGTATTCGGATTTCTGTTCGGCAGTGTGTTCGGGTTTGAGGAAATGCTCGACCCTGTATATCACGCCTTAGGCTGGAGCGGCAAGCCCATGTCGGTGATGGACAGCATCAACACCGTACTGCTCATCGCCATCGGTATCGGCGTCACCTTAATGGTCTGCGCAATGCTTTTGAACATTTACGCGTGTCTCAAGCGGCGGCAAATCGGCGAGGCGATATTCAGTCAAAACGGCTTGGTCGGGCTTTTGATGTATCTTGCGGGCGTCAACTTCGCCTCGGGCTTTATGAACGGTCCCGCACCCTTGCCGAATTCCGTATGCTTCGTCATTTTGGGCGTTTGCGCGGTGCTTTTGATGATTAAGGAAATTCCGATAGGCATCATTGACAAGCACCCAGACTGGAAGCCCGAAAGCGTCATGGACTTCGTTTTGCAAAACATATTTGAATTGCTGGAATATGTGCTTTCGTACCTTTCCAACACGGTTTCGTTTTTGCGTGTCGGCGCGTTTGTACTGGTGCATGCGGGTATGATGATGGTGGTTTTCTCCTTGGCGGGGGAAAATGAAAATCTGTTTGTCATCATTCTCGGCAACATTTTGGTCATCGCGCTGGAAGGGCTTTTGACGGGTATTCAGGCATTGCGTCTCGAATATTACGAAATGTTCAGCCGATTTTATACGGGCGGCGGCACGGCGTTTCATCCGATTCGTTTTGCCAAAGGCAAATCCGATTCCGCCGCTTAAAATTTATTTCTGTAATTTATAAATTCCGTTGGAGGTATTTTTATGACAACATTATTTTATATGCTTTTAGTTCTTGCGCCGATGGCAATTCTCGGTACGGCATTTTACGTGGTGCGTAAAAAGAGCCAGGGAAGACCCGTTAAACGCGCGGTCGGCATGAATCTTGCCGTATTCGCCGTATTGGTTGTTTTGATGAGCGTGCTTTGCTTCAATGTTTTCGCGGCAGAGGATGCACAGCCCGCAGACACGGCGGCGGTACAAACCGCTGAGACGGCGCAAACACAGTCCGACAGCTCCAAGGGCATGGGCCTTTTGGCGGCAGGTCTTGTAACGGGTCTTGCAGGCATCGGCGGCGGTATCGCGGTTGCGGCGGGTGCGCCTGCGGCTATTGCGGCAACGGCGGAAAATCCGAAGTCCTTCGGTAAGTCCATCATCTTCGTGGCGCTCGGCGAATCCATCGCACTGTACGGCGTGGTTATCTCTATTTTGATTCTGAATAAGGTCTGACGGCTTATGAAATTCGCATTGGTAAGCGACAGCACGGATGCGCTTATCGGCATGCGGCTTGCGGGGATTGAGGGTGTGCGTGTTTCCACGCGCGCCGAGGCGCAGGCGGCGTTCCGAAAATTCCGTGCAGATGAAAACATAGGTATTTTGCTGATGACGGCGGGCGCGGCGGCGCTGTGTCCCGAAGCCGTAGAAGAGTTAAAAGCGGGCAACCGACCCGTACCCGTCTGCATTCCCGATTCGGACGGCAGGGGCGCGGGCGGCGATACCGTGACGCAATACATTCGTGAAGCCATCGGCATAAAATTGTGAGGTGCAGTATTTTGGAAGAAACTGCAAAAAAAACGGCGGCATTCCTGTCGGCAATTCAGGCGCTTTCCGAAAAGGAGTGTGCCGAAATCGACGCCGAGACCGAGTCCGTGCGGAAAACGCGGCTCGAAACGATGGAAGCCGAGACGAAACAGCATTACAAAGCATATATGGAATATGAGGTCGCGCGCATCCGTGCCGAAGCGAACCGCGCCATCTCACAGAAAAGCGAGGCGTCCCGCAGAAAGCTGACGGCTCTGCGCACGGCTCTGTGCGAGTCAGTATTTGCGGAAGCACGCGAAAAACTGCTCGCATTTCGGGAAAGCCCGCAGTACAGGGATTTGGTACTGAAAAGCGTGCGCAGTGCCGCGGAAGCCCTAAGAGGCGAGGGCACGGCGGAGATTTACATCTGCCAAGCGGACGCGGGGCTTACAGACGCCGTGCAGTCCGCGTTCGGCGCGCCTTGCAGTGTGCAGGTGGCGGCGGATATTGCACTCGGCGGTGTGCGTGTGCGCGCAGGCAGTTATTTGATAGACGATACGCTGGATAAACGCCTTGCGGCGCAGAAAACCTGGTTCCTCGAAAATTCGGGGCTTTCGGTCGGGGAGTGATTATTTTGTCGGAAAATAAGATATACGGCATTAACGGTCCGGTTGTCACCATTCAGGGGGAAACGGATTTGAGCATGCTGGAAACGGTGTTTGTCGGCAACAGCCGCTTAATCGGGGAAGTTATCGGTCTGAAAAAAGATTTGACCACGATTCAGGTGTACGAGGAAACCACGGGTCTTACCGTCGGTGAGCCGATTTATTCTACGGGCGCGCCCATGCAGGTTGCACTGGGACCGGGGCTGCTTGGCAATATTTTTGACGGCATTCAGCGTCCTCTGCCCGCGATTGAAAAGGAATTCGGCGCATTCATCGGACGCGGCGCGCAGTTCTTCGCGCTGGATACGGAAAAGAAATATGATGTGACCTTGTGCGTCAAGGCAGGCGACCGTGTTTCGGGCGGCGATGTGTATGCGACATGCCCCGAAACGTCTGCGATTACACACAAAGTGATGGTACCGCCCGACAAAAGCGGTGTGATTACCGAGGTGCGCGAAAACGGCCGGTATGCGGTTCGGGATACCGTGGCAGTACTTAAAACGGATGCGGGGGAAGAGCTTTCGCTGACGCTTGTACAGCACTGGGCGATTCGTACCCCGCGCCCGATAAAAAACCGTTTGCCCGCCGTAAAACCGCTGATTACGGGACAGCGCGTGATTGACACTGTGTTTCCCATCGCCAAAGGCGGTGCGGCGGCGATTCCGGGCGGCTTCGGGACAGGCAAAACCATGACCCAGCATCAGCTCGCCAAATGGTGTGACGCAGATATTATCATTTACGTCGGCTGCGGGGAGCGCGGCAATGAAATGACGCAGGTTTTGCAGGAGTTTTCGGAGCTTGTAGACCCGCGCACGGGAAAAGCCCTTTTGGAGCGCACCGTGCTGATTGCCAACACCTCCAACATGCCTGTTGCGGCGCGTGAGGCGTCCATTTATACGGGCATTACCTTAGCGGAATATTACCGCGATATGGGCTATCATACCGCGCTGATGGCGGATTCCACTTCCCGCTGGGCGGAAGCTCTGCGCGAAATTTCGGGACGACTGGAAGAAATGCCTGCGGATGAAGGTTTTCCCGCCTATCTGCCCTCGCGTCTGTCGGAATTCTACGAGCGTTCGGGCTATACGGAAAATCTCAACGGCACAGAGGGTTCGGTGACCTTAATCGGCGCGGTTTCGCCGCAGGGGTCGGATTTCTCCGAGCCTGTCACGCAAAACACCAAGCGGTTTACCCGCTGTTTCTGGGCGCTGGACAAATCCCTCGCCTATGCGCGGCACTATCCCGCCATCAACTGGAATCTTTCTTACAGCGAATATATCGGCGATTTGTCGAATTGGTACAGGGATGCTGTTTCGCCCGATTTCATGAAATACCGAGACGAATTGTGCGCACTGCTTTCCGAGGAAAACGCACTCATGGAAATTGTCAAGCTAATCGGTGCGGATGTACTGCCCGACGACCAAAAGCTGATTATTGAAATTGCGCGCGTTATCCGCGTCGGCTTCTTACAGCAGAATGCTTTCCATACGGACGATACCTTTGTGCCGCTTGACAAACAGTTCAAAATGATGCATGTCATTCTGCATCTGTATCACCGCGCCAAGGAAGTGGTCGCACGGCAGATTCCGATATCCAAGGTGCTGGGTACAGGGCTGTTTGACAAGCTGATAAAAATTAAATACGACGTACCCAACAGCAATATTGAGCTGTTGGATGATTACTTACAGGAAATTGATACCGTAATGGACGGCATTTTACGCTGAGGAGGTGCAAGGATATGATGATGAAGCATTTGAAGCTGAACGGCGTAAACGGTTCGCTGGCAACTTTGGACGGCGTGAAGAACGCCGCCGCAGAGGAAATCGTGGAACTGCACCTTGCAGACGGCACGTCGCGCACGGGCAGAGTCGTTAAAATTGACGGCGACGAGGTGAACATTCAGGTGTTCGAGGGCACGCGCGGCATGTCCATGGCAAACACCGAAACCGTGTTCACGGGCAGACCTATGGAAATTGCGCTTTCCCCCGAAATTTTAGGGCGCGTATTCGACGGACTCGGACGCCCGATTGACGGTTTGGGCGATGTGTACCCGACAGAAAAGCGCGATGTAAACGGCGCGCCCATCAATCCCGTTTCACGGGAATATCCGCGTAACTTTATTCAGACGGGCATTTCTTCCATTGATGCGCTTGCCACGCTGATTCGCGGGCAGAAGCTGCCGATATTTTCAGGGTCGGGCATGAAGCACAATGAATTGGCGGTGCAGATTGTGCGCCAGTCATCCATAGCGGACGGCGACGATTTTGCCGTTGTGTTTGCCGCCATGGGTGTAAAAAACGATGTGGCGCACTATTTCCGCAGTTCGTTTGAGGAAGCGAATGTCATGGACCGTGTGGTCATGCTGTTAAACCTTGCCAATGACCCGATTGTGGAACGTATTATGACGCCGCGCTGTGCATTGACGATTGCGGAATATCTTGCGTTTACACTGCATAAGCACGTTCTGGTTGTGCTGACGGATATGACATCCTACGCCGAAGCGCTTCGTGAGTTTTCCGGCTCCAAGGGCGAAATTCCCGGCAGAAAGGGGTTCCCCGGCTATCTGTATTCCGATTTGGCGTCTTTGTATGAACGTGCGGGCATGATTGCAGGTGTTGCGGGGTCTGTGACGCAGATTCCGATTCTGACCATGCCCAATGACGATATTACCCACCCGATTCCCGACTTGACGGGCTATATTACCGAAGGGCAAATCGTTTTGGACAGAGATTTAGACTACAAAGGGATTTATCCGCCCGTGAGTGTTTTGCCGTCGCTGTCACGTCTCATGAAGGACGGTATCGGCGAAGGCTATACCCGCGATGACCATTCGGCACTCGCAAACCAACTGCTTGCGACCTATGCGAAAGTACAGGACGCGAAAGCGCTGGCGTCCGTTATCGGTGAAGATGAACTGTCGGCAGAGGATAAACTGCTGATGTCTTTCGGGCGTGCGTTTGAAGCAAAATTCCTGAATCAGAGCTTTACGGAAAACCGCAGCATCGGCGAGACACTCGACCTCGGTTGGTCGCTTCTGTCCATGCTGCCGCGCAATATGCTGGACCGTGTAGACGATGCGGTTTTGGACGCGCACTATGTCGGGGACGTTTCCGCCGCGCAGTAACCCGTAGGGTTCGTCCTTTATAATATAAACGGAGGTGAGAACGGATGGCGCAGATTTTCCCGACCAAAGCCAATTTGATGGCGACCCAAAAATCGCTGGATTTGGCGAAGCTCGGTTATGAGCTTATGGACAGAAAACGGAATATTCTTGTACGCGAAATGATGCAGCTCGCCGACGAGGCGAAGGAAGTGGAAAGCCGTATCGGCAAAGCGTATGCCGAAGCCTACGCCTATCTGCGGCTTGCCAATATCACGCTCGGCGTCTGCGGGAATTACGCGCGCGCCGTACCCGTGGAAACAGGGCTGACGCTCGATTACAAAAGTGTGATGGGCGTAGAAATACCGATGCTCTCCTTACAGGATTCCGCACCGAATCCTTACTACGGTTTTCATAATACCAACTCTTATTTGGACGAGGCGTATATTCGGTTTAACGAGGTCAAACAGCTGACCGTGCGGCTTGCCGAAGTGCAGACTTCCGTGTTCCGTTTGGCGGATGCGGTGAAGAAAACACAGAAGCGTGCCAACGCGCTGAACAACATCATGATTCCGCAGTTTACCGATACGGTGAAGTTTATAACCGAAGCGCTCGATGAAAAGGAACGCGAGGATTTTACCCGCCTGAAGGTCGTCAAAAGCCAAAAGGAAAAAGGATAATCCAAAAATGAAAGCCGACTGTATATACAGACGGCTTTTGCAGTATATCATTTTTCAAACAAATAGTACGGGGAAAAACCGAATTTCGGTTTTTCCCCGCTTCCGTTTTTAAACAGTCTTATTTTGCCGCTTTTGCTTTTTGTTTTTTCAGTTCCGTTTTGGTCTGCGGTGCAAACAAAGTGTTTACATTATGCGTACCGGTATGGTGGTACGGCTTGATTTTCAGAATAATCCATGCGAGTACCGCGCCGGCGGTGTTGCAGATAATATCTTCCATGGTATCCATCAATGCATAGCGCATGTCGTCCAGTGCGGGAATCACATTCGGAAGACCGACGCCGTACTGTTCGGCGGCTTCTTTTGCAAGCTCCAAAGACCAGTGCTGTGAATCGCCGCCCGCAATTTGGTCAAACGTGAATTCAAACAGTTCCCAGCCTGTGCCGGCAAAGAACGAGAATCCGAACGCACAAAGCACGGCGATTGCGGCGCTGCATTGTACCTTATCGCGTTTTTGCATCGCGACAACGACCTCATAGCCCGCGAATGCACCTGCAAGACCGCCAACGGTGTGGAACACAAGATCGTATTCAGGCACGCTGTAATAGAAATTCAGATATGCGCCGCCGAAAGAGGCGAGGAACAGACCGGGGGCTAAGAAATCCTGAATATAAGACGGCACATGCCGAAGCCACGTCTTTTTGGGGAAAAGCTGAAAAATTTCCCAAAGGAACATCAGCACTAAATTTGCCGCAGTCTGCAAAGACTGCTGTACATCCTTGCGGAAAAAGATGGAATCAATCAGCGCGCCGAGCATAACCGCACGCAAAATCCACCAGAATATGACTTCCCATTTTTTTGAATTTTCCAAAAGCCGTTTTATGTATGCTTTCATAAAATCCCCTTTCACTGCCGAAAAAATTTTTCCGACAGACTGTTTGTCATTTTGTTGTTTATGTTTGTTAACATCATACCAATAAAAACGGTTTTGGGCAAGCCTTTTTTGAACAAAAATTCAGAAAGTGTAAAAAATGCAGACAATTTTGTAAATTTTGTCCTTTCGGCACATAACAAAACGCCATATGGGATTGTAAAACGGTTTCAGCTTGTACTGTGTGCGATTCTGCGCTACGCGCAGAATGACAGGTTTGAGCGTAACCCCGTAGGGGCATGCGTAAAAATGTTAAATCTGTACAAACCGCGTAGGGGCGGACTTCCACGTCCGCCCGAGCAAAATCCAATTTTACGTAAAACTAATGATTACGCACCAATTGTAGGGGCGACGGTCTCGCC
>UQFM01000076.1 GCA_900540295.1 uncultured Oscillospiraceae bacterium | reverse complement strand
GGCGGGGGCAAGTTACGGCTTCGCCATTACCCTTTTGTCTGCTCCGCAGACATTTTCCCTAAAAGGGAAATCTTCCCCGCCCTACTGAGAATCAGATTCACTCTGTACTGAGTGAGATTCTTCGCTGTGCTCAGAATGACAAATTTGTGCAGACCGTAGGGGCGGATGCCCTCATCCGCCCGAGCAAGGTTGGATTTTGCACCAAACAAACGAAAACGCACAAATCGTAGGGGCGAACTGCGTTCGCCCGAAACGAAAAACATACTGACCAACGGCGGTGCTTACACCGTCTTTAATTCACCCGCAGGCAGTGCATCGGCTCTATCGTGACGGAATTTACTGTGACGGGGGTATCGTTGTAGTTGCAGTAGAGCAAAATGCTGTTGTTGTATTCCGCCTTATACACACCGTCCTGCACCTTTTCGTGTGCGGTCATGCGCGCGCCGCGCAAATCCGAGAGCAGTTCGTTTGCGACGGCATATTGCTCTGCGGCTTTGGTAATTTGATTGTCGTAATAGAAGCGTTCGTCCAGTTCGGCGATATCCGTTTTCGTAAAGCTCCAGCTGTAACTCGGCAGTGCGCCGTATTCCAATGCACGCAGAACCGCCGTCTCGGTATTTTCCGATGTATTGGCAGGTGCGTGTGCATACTCTACAATGCCGTGCAGAACCATCTGTAAAAACGGTACGGCGAAATAATTTTTTTCCTGCGGATATGCTGTTTCGCTTGGCAGGTCGGCGACTGCATCCGCGTTTTTCATCATATACATGTTGCCTGTATCCACCATCAGCATATGCCCGGCGGAGAGCGCCGCCGCCTGTACGGACAGCAGGTTGACCGCGCCCGTGCGGCTGAACGTATCGCCCGCGTAGTCGGAATACAGATATTGGCCTGCGTCATCAATGCAATAACCGCCGAAATCCCAATTCTGCATATTGACGATGAAATCGTTGACATATCCATCTAAATCCGAAAGTCTTGTTAGGTACCGTGTCTGTGTTTCGCGTCCCGCGAAGCCGAAAAACGGATTTTCCGCCGTAAAGCGAACCGATTTTCCGTCCAAGCCCTTTGCCGCATTCCGAGTCGGAGAGGCACTTTTGCTTTGGAAAGAGACAATATCCGTATTCAAATACATGGTGAACTGCTGTGTTTTTACATACTGTGCCAGCGCTTCAAAATCTTTTTGACTGCCGAGCTTTTTCAGCGGTTCGCTTTCACTCAAAAGCCCCTGATTGTTTGCGCCGTCTAAAATTCCGTTACAGCGCAGATAGATATTGTTCATGCTTTTGGCTTTCATCAGCTTCAAAAGCTCCAGCGTTTGGCTGTAATCCGTCAGCACCTCGGTACGGTTCGGATTGTTTTTTGCCGCGGCGTTTTGTACAGTCAGCAAAAACGGCAGATATTCCGTTTGCTTTAGGGTCTTTGTGGACAGCACACCGTTGCGAATCAGCATTTCGCGGCACGCCGCCGCCATGCCGGAATAGCTTGCGTTTTTGTCGGCAAGAAAACGGTAGCAAACCGTAATGTCGCCTGTATACGTATTTCCCGTGCGCAGGGTTTGCTTGCCTGCCGTGCCGCTGCAAACCGCGTCCGTCACGCGGAAGGTCGGCCCGACACGGCTGTAAGAGCCTGTGCCTTTGGAGACAAATTCATGTATTTCCGAAATCGCATCTCCGCTTTCAATCAGCGCCAAAAAGGCGCTGTCGCCGCTTTTTATGCCGTAGGCGGGAACGCGGGCGGGAACGCGCTGTTCTTCACTTTCCGTAATGGCAAGAGATAAATCCTCGCCATAGGTCACGAAGGTGCGGTGTTCATATCCGCCCGTAAGCCCTTCACCGATATTTTCCACCGCGCCGCAGCCGTCCGGCACGAAAATATAATCTTCCGCACCCGCTTTTTCGACTGCGCCGAAGAAGTCTAACATCGTAAGAGATTCGAGCGTAAAGCCTTTGCTCAAAAGAATGTCGCCGCAGTTGATTTTGGCGCGAAGTGCGCCGTCCGCGAGGGTGTAAGAGACGGTGACCGAGGCGTACAGACTGCCGTCGGGTACATCGTTAAAGGCACAGTCGGCGGTCTCTTTATCGAGCGCCATATCGTATGTCACCTGAATGCCGTTTTCGGTAGGCTTGAAAGACGCCGTCTCAAACGCCACGGAATTATCCTGGGAATTCAGCACATACAGCTTGTCTCCCCCTGAAACGCGCAGCGTCACTGCGGCAGGGTCCGCCGTGTCGGCGCCCTCGGACGCCGTCGGCAGTGCGTACCATGTTTTGCCCGTGTTGGATTCCTGCACGGCGACGGCATAGGTTTCGCTGTCAAAATACAGGGAAATTAAACCGGATTTTCCGACGTACACCAAATTTTTTTGATCTGCAAAATGATACTGCTGTGCTGTAAATGCCGCGCTGACGGTTTCGCGCGTACCGATTTTTTCGGAATTGATTTTTCCGCCCGCAGAACAGCCCGTCAAAAGCAAAGTTACCGCAAGTGAAGCCCCAAGCACGCGCCGCAATACGTGTTTTACACCGTTTGCATTTCGCATCGAATCTCTCCTAAATATACATAAATATATAATATTCTAACATAAAGTGCGAAAAAATACCACACTTTTTCTGCAAAACGCATTGACAGCCTTTGCACACTATGGTAATCTATGTATAGGTTACATATGTATTGGAGTGAGAAGTATGGCAAAAAACGATTTACTGCACGGAAATACGCGGCTTTTGGTACTTGCTTTGTTGGATACACAGGATATGTACGGGTATCAGATTATCAAGGAATTAAAAACACGCAGTGAGAATGCATTTGAACTGAAAGAGGGGTCGCTGTATCCCGTCTTATATGCAATGGAGTCAAACCGTCTTGTGACTTCTTATGAACAGGAATGCGGCAAGAGACGCCGCCGTCGGTATTATCGCATTACAGAGAAAGGGCGGCGGGAATTGGCAGATAAAAAATCGGAGTTTTTCTCGTTCACATCGGCGGCAAAACGGGTTTTGGAATACGCGCCTGCGTAAAAACAGAGGAAAGGGGAAGCACTGTGGAAAATTCGGCTTTTGAACAGTATTTATCGGCGGTGTGCGATTTTTTTCCGATACACCGTTTGCGCAAGCGCATTTACAGGGAACTTTCCGCACATATGGAGGATATGCTGGAGGATTTTTCGGCGCAGGGTATGGAATCGCAGACGGCGTGTGAAGCTGTGCTTACAGAAATGGGCGATGCTGAAGAACTGCGGCGGGAATTATTGCAGGCTTACAGACCGACGGTTTGGCGCATTCGGTTGCAGAGACTTGCTTTGGCAGTTTTTTTGTATGTTTTTACACTGTATATTCTTGTGCCGATTGGGGATGAACTGCGAACATACGGTTATTCCGCACCGCTTTCCGAAGCGGAGGCGCAGTTGACGGAGGCGTGTGCGGAATTCGGAGAAATTGAATTTATAAAAGAGACGGAATACAGCGGGCGGCTGTATCGGTATTATGTGCCGAAACAGCAGGAGAAGGACTGTAACCGCGTATTTTGTATGGAATCGGTTCGTGTTTTCGGCAGGGAACTGCAGAACCGTTTTATATTTTCGGGCACACAGAAATCGGACGGCGCTTTCTTTACGGACGATTTGTATTTTTCATACTGCGCGCGGCGAGGCACATCTGCAAATACGCTGCTGTTTGATTGGTACGGTGCGGAACCTACTGAAAAAGCGATGGTGCTGATTTTCACGGAACCGACCGATGTGCGGTATTTTCAGGCACAGCTGTTCCCCACAGATGCATACGGAGAGGCGCAGTGGGATACGTCGCCCTGCGGCGAAACGCCGTATTACGGGATAGAAGCCGCACCCAAGTTGACGGTAGTTACTTATCCTGCCGATACGCGTTTGGGCGAAATGCGGTTTTTGGATGCGGACAAAAATACAGCGGAAGTACCGCACAGCATGTGGAATAGCAGCAGTAATTCTGTTTTTTAAAAAATAAGGATTGACTTTTTGAGTGCTTTGGGGGTACAATAAAAACAATATTAAGAGAAATCGTTGACGGAGAACGAGGGTTTCTAAAGCGTTTGCAAGAGAACCTGTATCATCGGCTGAAAGTACAGGTGAAACGCAAAACCCAAGACCGCTCCCGAGAGCGCGCCGAAAAGGGGTGTCCATAAGGCGTGCCGCAATGCACCGCGTTACAGTGCAGTCAGAGTGGGCATAAAGCTTTTGCTTGTGTCAATTTTGGGTGGAACCGTGGAATGTTTTTGGCATTTCATCCCGATATTCGGGGTGAAATGCTTTTTTATTTTCAAAAATTCTATTTTATATAGGAGGTATTCCAATGATTGAAATTACGTTAAAGGGTGGTACTATAAAGACCTATGACGCGCCCGTATGTGCCGCAGACGTCGCAAAGGATATCGGTATGGGGCTTTACAAGTCCGCCTGCGCCGCGCGCGTAAACGGCGAGGTCTGCGATTTGCGCACCGAACTTACAGACAGCTGTGCGCTCGATATTCTGACTTTTGACGACGAGGACGGCAGAAAGACGTTTCGCCACACCGCATCGCATATTTTGGCGCAGGCGGTTAAGCGTCTGTACCCCGAAACAAAGCTTGCCATAGGGCCCGCCGTGGACAACGGCTTTTACTATGACTTCGATTCCGAAACCGCATTCACGCCCGATGTACTCGTAAAAGTCGAAGCGGAAATGAAAAAAATCGTCAAAGAGGATTTGAAGTTGGAAAGCTTTACGCTTTCTCCCGAAGAAGCACTGGCGATGATGGAAGAAAAAGGCGAAACCTACAAGGTCGAGCTCATCAAAGAACACGCCGAAAAGGGTGAGCCGATTTCCTTCTATAAACAGGGCGAGTTCACCGAGCTTTGCGCAGGACCGCATTTGATGTCCACAGGCGCGGTAAAAGCGTTTAAGCTGACGTCCTGCACAGGCGCATATTGGCGCGGCGACGAAAAGAACAAAATGTTACAGCGCATTTATGCAACCGCATTCCCGAAAGCGGCGGCGCTGGAGGAATATTTGGCAAGGGTCGAGGAAGCGAAAAAGCGGGACCACAGAAAACTCGGCAAAGAATTGAAACTGTTTATAATGATGGACGAAGGTCCCGGTTTTCCGTTCTTCCTGCCGAAAGGTATGATTCTGAAAAATACGCTGATTGACTATTGGCGTGAGATTCATACGCGTGAGGGGTATGTAGAAATTGCTACGCCGATGATGCTGAACCGACAGCTTTGGGAAACTTCGGGACATTGGGATCACTACAAAGAAAATATGTATACGACGGTGATTGACGATACGGATTTTGCAATTAAGCCGATGAACTGCCCCGGCGGCATGTTGGTTTATAAATCCGAAATGCGTTCCTACCGTGATTTGCCGATTCGTATGGGCGAATTGGGGCTTGTGCACCGCCACGAAAAATCCGGCGCACTGCACGGACTGATGCGTGTGCGTTGCTTCACACAGGATGATGCACATATCTTTATGATACCGGAGCAAATCACGGATGAAATTAAAGGTGTTGTGCGCTTAATTGATGAAGTTTACACCTTATTCGGGTTTAAATATCATGTGGAGCTTTCTACGCGTCCTGAGGATTCCATGGGCAGTGATGCGGATTGGGAGATGGCAACTGCGGGACTTCAAAAGGCACTGGATGAGTTACAACTTAACTATGTTATCAACGAGGGGGACGGCGCATTTTACGGTCCGAAAATCGATTTTCATTTGGAAGATTCTCTCGGCAGAACATGGCAGTGCGGTACGATTCAGTTGGATTTCCAACTGCCGCAGCGGTTTGAAGCGGAATATGTCGGCGCAGACGGCGGCAAGCATCGCCCAATTATGATTCACCGTGTGGTATTCGGTTCAATTGAACGTTTTATCGGAATTTTGATTGAGCATTTTGCAGGCGCGTTTCCGCTGTGGCTCGCGCCCGAACAGGTGCGGATTCTCCCGATTGCCGACCGCCATCACGACAGAGCTTACGAAATTAAAAAAGAATTGGAAAAAGCGGGTCTGCGCGTCAGTGTGGATGACCGTTCCGAAAAAATCGGCTACAAGATTCGCGAGGCGCGCTTGCAGAAACTGCCGTATTGGCTGATCGTCGGGGACAAAGAGGTCGAAAACGGAGACGTGTCCGTAAGTCACCGCGGCGAGGGCGATATCGGTTCAATGGAGCTTACGGCGTTCCTTTCCCGTCTCCAAGAAGAAATTTCAACAAAAGCGAGGGACTGACCGATGGCAAAAGCACCGTTGACGGTTACCGTCATTACCGATACCCATTATTATGCCAAATCCACAGGCACCGAGGGAAAAGCATACGATGCGGCAAATACCAAAAGCCAAATGCTTCTGAAGTATTCCGAAGAGCTTTTGGATGCGGCATTCCGTCAAATCAAGGCGGACACGCGCACAGACATCGTTTTGATTTCAGGTGACACCACCTCAAACGGCGAATACGATTCGCACAAGGAATTCATCGCGATGCTGCGCGGCTTGAAAGCCGCAGGCAAGCGCGTGTATGTGATTACCGCCACGCACGATTATCAGGACGACGGGCAGACAAACGCCTACCGCGGCGATGAAAAAATCAAAATCCCCGCCGCGAAGCGCGAAGAGCTTTATGATATGTACCGCGAGTTCGGTCCTGATGAGGCGATTTCCGTACACCGAGACAGTATGTCCTATGTCGTACAGCTCCAAGAGGGCTACCGTCTGTTTGCAATCAACGATGACCGCAACCTGACGGGCAAAAGCGGCATTTCGGAGGACTGCTACAAGTGGCTTTCGGAGCAGGCGGAGGACGCACGCAAAAACGGGCAGTTCATTCTTGCCATGACGCATCACCCGATTATCGCGCCGTCACCGATTTACGCGCTCATCGGCAAAAACGATATGCACGGCGATTTTGATGTCCGCCGTGAGCAGTATGCCGATATGGGTATTCAGTTCATGCTGACGGGGCACACGCATATTCATCATATCGATAGGTGTGAAAGCGCACGCGGCAATACGCTGTATACGATTGCAACCTCGGCAACCGTGGGGTATCCCGCGCCGATTCGCACGGTGGTTGTGGATGAATCGGCGGGTATTGTGTCCACCACGACCGACTTCATCACCGAAAAGGTGGATTTTGATTTAGAGGGCAAAACCTTACAGGAATACCTCAAAAATCAGTTGGTCGGCATGGTGCGCGATATGGTTAAGGCGGCAGGCGGCGACACACACAAATTTGCCGATATGGTCACCGCGATGAGCATCAAAAAGAAGCTGATTTATAAAATCGGCTGGTTGATTAAGCCGTTTGCGAAGCGGCTGAACGCTTTGACTATCGGTACGGTTGCCAAATGGACGAAGAAGGAAACAGGCTTACAGCCCGAAGACTACGCCGATATCAAAGATCGTTCCGTCGTGGACTTCATTGTCGATTTGGTTACCAACCTGTATGCCGGCGAAAACCTCTACAATCCCGACGATGCGGAATACAAAATCACGATGGGACTTTTGAGCATTTTCGATTCGGTGTTTGACGCGCTTCACGTTTCCGTGCGCAAGCTGTTAAAAGTTTCGGATTCGCTGACCGATTTTGTGGAACCGCTTTTACATAACGAAGGGATTCCGTCCTACAACGCGGTTCTGCCGATTTTGCCGTATTATAAAGACGGCGAACAGGGCGAAAAATCTCCCGCACCTGAAAAGAAAGCCCGCAAAAAGAGCAAAAAGGGCGTGCCGATTGTGATTCTGTCCGTTTTGGCACTGCTTGTGCTTCTGATTCCGTTGCTTTTGGTGTTGGGCGTCGGCTTTGTTGTCAACCAGGTTCGTTACGGCAAGTTTATGAAAGACTGAATTTTGCAGTACCGTATAAACGCTTATAAAAAAAGCAATGCAGACGAAAAATCTGCATTGCTTTTTGATTTTTCTGCATTACGGCAGTTCTTTATACATTTTACCTGCGGATTCTTTGGTTGCGTATTCGGTAACCTCCAGCACCTCATATTTTTTGACATTACCGCCGAAGCTTAGCTCAATCATGTCTCCGACCTTCACATCATAGGATGCCCGCGCCGTTTTGCCGTTGACCGCCGCATGCTTTGCGTCACAAATTTCATTGGCGACCGTGCGGCGCTTGACAATGCGGGATACCTTTAAAAATTTATCCAGTCTCATTTTTGTTGCTCCTTATTTTGATTTTTCTTTTTCATACAGTTTTTTTACGTGGGGATTTTTTGCACAAACCAAGTAGGGGCGGGTTATTCCCCTGACAGGGGAAATGTCGAGCAAAGCGAGACAAAAGGGTGCCCGTTTTCGGAGAAAATCTGTGCCCGCCCGAGCGAATTTTTACATCTGTATGTACTTGTGGCTTCTCACAAACCGTAGGGGCGTGCATTGCGCGCCCGTTGAAGTTCGTGTAAACCGATGAAAGCGAACAAACCGTAGGGGCGATTCACGAATCGCCCGCGAGGTCAGCTGAAACTTAGCGGACGGACAAGGATGTCCGTCCCCACGCGTGTATAAAATTCATCTTGTACTGCGTGAGATTCTTCTCTAAGCGCAGAGTGAGAGATTTGTACAACCCGTAGGGGCGACGGTCTCGCCTGCCGGCTCGGTCGGTGCTTCTGCATACTTCCGTATGCAGAGGTCT
>UQFM01000075.1 GCA_900540295.1 uncultured Oscillospiraceae bacterium | reverse complement strand
GAGATACTGATCGGTCTCGTGGGCTCGGAGATGTGTATAAGAGACAGGTATAGGTTTCCAAATACTTGTCAAAATCGGCTTCTTCACTGTTTTCCTTGATATGCAGGGTGATGTCCGTACCGACGGTATCCTTTTGTGCTTCGGTAATCGTATAACCGTCCGCACCTGCCGACTGCCACTTGAATGCCTGCTCTGCGCCGTAGGCACGGCTGACAACCTCGACCTTGTCCGCGACCATAAATGCGGCGTAAAAGCCGACGCCGAATTGCCCGATAATGTCTACATCGTGCGCGTCGGTTTCATTTTCCTCGGAAAACTGCAAAGAACCGCTTTTGGCAATGGTGCCGAGATTTTTGTCGAGTTCCGCCTCGGTCATGCCGATGCCGTTGTCGGAAATTTTCAAGAGACGGTTGTCTTTGTCAATCGAGATGTCGATTTTGAAATCCTCGCGCGCCATATGCACGTTTTCATCCGTCAGCGATTTGAAATACAGTTTGTCAATCGCGTCGCTTGCGTTGGAAATCAGTTCGCGCAGAAAAATTTCCTGATTGGTGTAAATGGAGTGAATCATCAAATCCAGCATGCGCTTGGATTCGGTTTTAAACTGCTTTTTTGCCATCGTGTTCACCTTTGGATACAAAGCGGAACGGCGTGTGCCGTTTGCAGGGTATCATCCTTTCCTCTCTATTCTTGGAACGGTAAATCCGCCCGATACAAGTTGATATTAGCACTCTGCACTTGCGAGTGCTAATACACACTATACACCTGTTTTTTCCATTTTTCAAGCCGACAAGCATAAAAAGTTTTAAACTTTTTGTGAACAATTAAGGACAGTCCTTACGGCTGTGCGCCCACACAATGCGATGTGCTTTTGATTGTTTATAGGGAACGGATTCTCCTATGCGCCGCGGAAAGAGAAAAGCGTGTGCAAGGTTTGCACACGCTTTTAAAGTAGATGAAAACAGATTGCTGTCTATCGGTTTTGCGGACAGCTTATTTCGCCAAGGCGGCGACTTCGAGCATGTATGTGCCGATTTGTCCGCCGAATTCGGGCGCGCCGTCCATAATCAGCTTACCTTTTTTTACGGCTTCCAGCATATCGTCTGTGCCCAAAAGAATGCCCAGTGCGCTGTCGAGGCTGTCGAACCGCAGGGTGAAGAACGGCATAGCGCGTTTATATTCGCCGCGTCCTGCGCGGGATTTACCCGCCTTGATGCGCAGGTATGCCGAAATCTGCGGATAGCCGTTGACCGCCCATGCGTATACGCGGTCGGGGCTTTTGCTCGTCCAGTCGTGAATGCTCTCGTGTCCCATTTTGTTCAGCTGGCTGATGCCGCCGGACAACAGGTAGAAGAAGCATTTAACCATCAGCTCTTTGGTTTCGTCGTCCTTCGGCGCTTCGGTTGCGCCCAACAGGGAGGACATCTTTAAAAGCGTCATTAAAAACGCTTTGAATGCGCCAAAGTTCTTGAGTACGCCGCGCATTTTCGGCAGTGTGGCGGGACTCATTTTGCCCTTGAAAAAGGCGTTCATGGCTTCCACGCTTTTGAACTCCAATTCCACGTGCGGATTCGGGTCAACACGGTTCAGATGCACCAGCCATTCGTCGCCGTTGACGACGTAGTGCATACCGATTTTTCCGCCCTCTGCATCGGGGTCAAGCGCCGTGACCTGAATAATGGCGTGGACGTGCGCGAACTGCTTTTTTAAAGACGGCACATCTGTTGCAATGACCTTGACAAGCGGCAGTGCGGCGTTGAAGAAAATTTTATTGGAATACAATTCTTCTTTTGTGTGCAAAATTTTCACACTCCTTTAAAAGGAATTTTATAGAAATGAATCAAGTTTTGACGGGCGCAGAATCCCTCCACCGCTAACGCGGTCCCCCTCCCTTTAACAAGGGAGGCTATTACGGTTCGCCCCTACATTCAATCAAAGTGCAAAGCCAAATCTTTGCTTGCAGTGCGTGCATCGCGCGCTTTCTTTTGCCCCGAAGTGTACGAGGCGCGTGCTTCGATAGGATTTGTCAAATCTTCTGTTCAGCGTGATGGATAACGGATTAAAGTTTGCCCGCCGCGTACAAGGGTACGCAAGGGGAAAGTTAATTCGTTATCCGCACGATTGAACAAAGATTTTAGACTTCATCGTCCCAGTTATCGTCAAGCTCAAAGTCCTTATGCATAACCTCGCGCACAGCCTCGATAATGCCGTTGGCATCGATGCCGACAATCGACATAATATCCTCGTGCAGACCGATGGGCGCGAATTTGTCGGGGTGGCCGAGTTTTTTGAACGCACAGCCCTTGCCCGATTCCACAACGACCTCTGCAACCGCAGAGCCCAACCCCCCGAGGGTGCTGTGGTCTTCCACCGTAATAATACGGCGGGTGTCCTGCACCGCTTTGAGAATCGCCTCTTTGTCAATCGGTTTAATGGTGTGCATATTGAGTACGCGAACCTTTAAGCCGTCGGCGCTGTCTAAGAATTTCGCCGCCTCGCGCGCCTGGAATACGCAGGAGCCGCAGGCGATAACGGTGATGTCCGTGCCGGGATGCACTTCAACCGCCTTGCCGATTTCAAAGCCGTAATCTTCATTGTCGTAAAGCACACGGTCAAAGCCGCGGTTGATGCGGATGTAATAAGGACCGAAGTTCTCATATGCCGCGCGAACCGCATTTGCGGTTTCGTAACCGTCTGCGGGGCAGACCACCGTCAGATTCGGCATGGAGCGTGCCACTGCCAAATCGACAATCGCGTGGTGGGTGGAACCCGCCTGCCCGAACGAAGTACCCGAATGGGTCGCGATAATTTTTGCATTGACGTTCTGATAGCAGATGTCGGTGTGGAGCTGGTCAGCCGCGCGCAGGGACGCGAATACCGAGAAGGTGGATGCGAACGGCACAAGTCCCGCTCTCGCCATACCTGCCGCTACGCCGAGCATATTCTGCTCCGCAATGCCGACATTGAACACGCGGTCAGGGCAGGCATTGGTGAAATCCTGTAATTTTGTCGAGGTGGCAAGGTCAGCGGTGACCGCCACAATTTCTTTATGTTCTTTCGCAAGATCCGCAAGGGTCTTGCCGTAGATTTCCGAAGTGGAAAGCTCGGGGGTCTCAATTACGTTATAAACAAATCCGCCTGCCATTATTCAAACTCCTTTCCGCAGCGTGCAATGCGTTCTGCACTGTATGTGTCGAGGTCCTGTGCGGCGGTTTTCGCCATATCCTCGTCAATCGCGCCGTAGTGCCATTTGTAGTTGCCCGCCGTCAGCTTAATGCCGACGCCCTTGACGGTGTCCGCCACAATCACGGTGGGTTTGTCGGTGCAGGCGTGCGCCGCGTCAATGGCGCGGCAAAGCTCTACAATATTGTTGCCGTCGCAGACAATCGTATTGAAGCCGAACGCGGTGAATTTGTCCGCCAGCGGCTCTAATTTCATAACATCCTCGGTGTTGCCGTCAATCATGCAGTGATTGCGGTCCACAATCGTGATGCAGTTGGTGAGGTTATAGTGGTGAATCGTCATAAGCCCCTCCCAGTTGGAGCCTTCATCCAATTCGCCGTCGCCCGTAACCACATAGGTCGTGTAATCCTTGCCGAGCACGCGCGCCGCGATTGCCGTGCCTGCCGCAATCGGAATGCCGTGACCGAGCGAGCCTGTGGAAGCGTCCACGCCCTCGACCTTGTTGGAATCCAAATGGATACCCATTTTAGAGTTGGTCAGGTTAAAGGTCTTCAGCTGTTCGGGGTCGTTCCAGCCGTAATCGCAAAGCACGGGCGCATACGCAATGCCCGCGTGACCCTTGCTGAGGATGAAACGGTCACGGTCCTCCCACTTCGGGTCGTCTTTTTTTAGGTTTAAGTATCTGTGGTACAAGACGGTCAGAATGTCCATAACGCTCATACCGCCGCCGATGTGTCCGCTGCCCGCCCAAACGGTGGTTTGCAGGCAAAGGTGACGCAGGTCGTTGGCTTTCTTTTCAAGCGCCAGCCATTCTTCCTTGGTTAAAGGTGCTCTTTGCATAATGTCCTCCCTGTTATATACATATTGTTACAGCAAAACCCTGCTGAAATTTAACCCTTAATTTCGGGGTGTCGTTTCGACACAACCGAGAATGCATCTTCCGCAATTTCAATCGCCGTTTTAATATCCTCGTCCGTCACCGCCGCGTTCATAAAGTGGTTGTGGTGCGACGCCAAGAACAGACCGCGGCTGACGCATTCGGAAATCCATTCCTGATGGAGCATCAGGCTGTCGTCATTGGCGATGCGCAGATAGAACAGCGCGGGCTCGCCCGAAACGACCAAATCAAAGCCGTGTTCCTTACCCGCCGCCACAAAGCCGTCTGTGAGCTTTGTGCCCATTTCGCGGAACATCTTCGGTGTGTTCAGCTTTTTCATTTTATTGATGCAGGCAATCGACGCCGCAAACGGTACGGCGCTCATCCAATAAGAGCCTGTGTAGGTGATGCCCGACACAGTGGCTTTCATATGCTCGCCGCCGCAGAGCGCGGACATGTTGTAGCCGTTGGCAAGCGCCTTGCAGAAGCAGATGAGGTCTGCCTTAATGCCGTAATAGTGGTCGGAGCCCTGCAAATCCAGACGGAAGCCTGTGCGCACGTCGTCGAAAATCAGCACCATGCCTTTTTCGTCGCAGAATTTGCGCACCGCCTGCCAGTATTCCTTGGAGGCGACTTCGTTGTCTTTAAAATTGCCGTGGTCATACGGCTGGGCAATCAGACCCGCGACGTCGCCGTCACAGGCATTGTAGGCATCCTCCAGCGCTTTCAGATTGAACCACGGTACAACCACGTTGTTTGCGACCTCTTCGGGCATAATGCCGGGATAGTCGATTTTCTGCGCCCACTGGAAGTCTCCGTGATAGAAGCCCTTTAAGAAGAACATCTTCTTTTTGTGCGTGTGCGCGCGTGCCGCCATTACCGCAAGCGTGGTGGTGTCCGAGCCGTTTTTGGCAAAGAACGCCCAGTCCGCCGAAGCAACGGTATTCACAAGGTTTTCCGCGCATTCCACCATAATTTTCGAGGGGGAAGTGGTGCAGTTGCCGAGCTTTAACTGTTTCATTGCCGCCGCGTCTACATCAGGGTCGTTATAGCCCAATACGTTCGGACCGTAGGCGCACATGAAGTCGATGTATTTGTTGCCGTCCACATCCCAAAAATAGGTGCCTTTGGCTTTTTCGGAGTAGAACGGCCATTTGGAAACGGGAACCCAAAGCCCTTCCGCAGGACCGAGATGCCCGTAAATACCCGAGGGGATTACCTTTATAGCGCGGTTAAAATATTCGTGGCTTTTGTCGTGCTTATATTCCGGAAATTTACTCATTTTCACTGAATCCTCCCATTACGCTAAGTACAGTGCGACTCTGTCGAGCAGTCTGTTCATATTGTCAACCATAGAAAGCATACCGCGAATCTCGACTGTACCGAGGCCGATGCATTCGAGCGCATTTACCTTGCCGTTGAACAAATCGTTCGCCAGCTGTAAATTGTCAAACTGCATGATGGCACGCGGATTTTCTGCGGGCTTTTTCAGGGTGACTAAGTGATTGTTCCGTACGCGCAGCGTTGCCGCAGGACCGTTTTTGATTGCGAAAGAAATATCGCCGTCGAGCATATAAGACGCGCTTGCCTGCCCGATTTTATCCTGATTGCCGATTTGCGCGAGCGCAACGGAAATGGTGTAGAAGGTAAGCACGGTGGAAAGCTCGAAGAACGCGGGGTCGCGGAGCGCTTCCTCTGTCGGTTTCATCAGTTCGGTGAGGCGGTCGGTAAGCGCCGTAAAGGTTTTCAGCAAAAAGCCGATTTTGGAGAAGCCTTTTACGGGGACAGGCGTCACGGTGCCGTCAATGATGCCGTTGAATTTTTCGCAGGATGCAACGGGAATCAAAATGTCGCACGGCTTTTTGCCGTCTTCCATACGGCAGCCGTGTGCAGTGAAGCGGATGGTCGCCGCAGGGCCGCCTTTTACGTCAAAGCAGACCGCCACGGGCTTTTTCAGTTCCCAAAGGATTTCCTTTGCCTTTGCGTCCAGCTCACAGAGGTTTTCGAGCGTACCCAAAACCGCATAGAGATTGATATAGGCGAGTGTTCTTGCATCAGTCAATGTAATTCCTCCCGTTTGACAATTATATATCAAATAAATCATACCAAATTTTCCGTACAAAGTCAACGAAAACAGGGGATTCCGCAGGAATTTTTCAATGCAAAATTACTCAAATTTATTCCGAAAAAAGAGGTGATTTTTTCCAAAAACTATGTTATACTATATCCTGTATAGGCTGTTTCTTTGGAGAAACAGCGGAAAGGACGCAAGCATATGTCATTATTTAAAAAGATATTCGGCGATTATTCCTCAAGAGAAGTTAAGCGGATTTTACCTTTGCAGAAAAAGGTACTCGCGCTGGACGAAGAATACGCCGCACTGACCGATGAAGAACTGAAGGCCAAAACCCCCGAGTTTAAAAGCCGTTTGGATAACGGTGAAACACTCGATGATATTTTACCCGAGGCATTCGCAACCTGCCGCGAGGCGGCGGCGAGAGTGCTTAAAATGAAGCATTTCCCCGTGCAAATTATCGGCGGTATCATTCTGCATCAGGGCAGAATCGCCGAAATGAAAACCGGTGAAGGCAAAACCCTCGTGGCGACTTTGCCGGCGTACTTAAACGCGCTTTCGGGCAAGGGCGTGCACATCGTTACAGTCAACGATTATCTTGCCCGCCGCGACTCGGAATGGATGGGCAAGCTGTACCGCTTTTTGGGGCTGTCCGTCGGTCTTATCGTGCATGAATGCACCAACGAGGAGCGCAAAGCCGCTTATGCCGCGGACATTACCTACGGCACAAACAACGAAATGGGCTTTGACTACCTGCGCGACAATATGGTACTGTATGCGGAACACCGTGTACAGCGCGGACACAGCTTTGCCATTGTCGATGAGGTGGACTCCATTTTGATTGACGAGGCGAGAACGCCGCTGATTATTTCGGGGCAGGGGGACAAGTCCACCGACCTTTATAAAATTGCGGACTCCTTTGCCAAAACCCTGCGCATGATTACCGTAAAAGAATTGGATACGAAATTCAATGCGGAGGATTTGGTGGATGCGGACGGCGACTTTGTCGTGGACGAAAAGGCGAAGAGCGCTACGCTTACAAAGCAGGGGATTCAGAAAGCGGAAAAATTCTTTAATATTGAAAATCTGATGGATGCGGAGAACATCACGATTCATCATCATATTGAACAGGCAATCCGCGCCATCGGCGTGATGAAGCGCGATGTGGACTACGTTGTCAAAGACGGCGAGGTCTTAATCGTTGACGAATTCACGGGACGCATTATGCTCGGCAGACGTTACAGCGAGGGTCTGCATCAGGCGATTGAAGCCAAAGAGGGCGTAAAGGTGGAGCGCGAATCCAAAACGCTTGCGACCATCACCTTCCAGAATTACTTCCGTCTGTATGACAAGCTGTCGGGTATGACGGGTACGGCAATGACCGAAAGCGTTGAATTTCAGGAAATTTATTCTCTGGATGTCATTTCCATTCCGACCAACAAGCCTATGGTGCGGAAAGACGAGCCCGATGTGCTTTACAAAACCGAGCAGGCGAAGTTTAATGCAATTATTGAGCAGATTATCGAAAGCCACGCAAAAGGACAGCCTGTTTTGGTCGGTACAATCAGTATTGAAAAGAGTGAGGCGCTTTCCAAGGCACTGAAAAAGCGCGGCATCAAGCACGAGGTGCTCAATGCGAAATACCACGACAAGGAAGCGGAAATCATTGCGCAGGCGGGTAAGTTCGGCGCGGTGACCATTGCCACCAACATGGCGGGACGCGGTACGGATATTATTCTCGGCGGCAACCCCGAATATATGGCGAAAGCCGAAATGCGCAAAAAAGGCTATATTGAAGAGTTGATTGCCGAGGCGACGGGCTTTGCCGAAACCGATAACGAAGAAATTTTGGAAGCGCGCAAAACCTTCCGCGAATTAGAGGATAAGCACAAGGCGGAACTTCGCGAGGAAGCGGAGAAAGTGCGCGAAGCGGGCGGACTGTACATCATCGGTACGGAACGTCACGAATCGAGACGAATCGACAATCAGCTGCGCGGGCGTGCGGGCCGTCAGGGCGACCCCGGTCAGAGCCGTTTCTATCTGTCCGCAGAGGATGAGTTGCTGCGTCTGTTTGCGGGTGACCGTTTCTATACGATTTTGGATTCGTTCAAATCGGTCGGCGACATGCCGATTGAGGCAAAGATGTTCTCGAACCTGATTGAGGGCGCACAGAAAAAGGTGGAATCCAACAACTTTGCGACCCGCCGCAACGTTTTGAACTTCGACGATGTTATGAATAAACAGCGCGAGGTCATTTACGGTCAGCGCAATCAGGTGCTGGACGGTGTGGATTTACACAGCACCATCCAAAAGATGATTGACGATTACTTCACGGCACAGGTGGACTTCTACTGCCCGTCCTCTTTGCCGAAGGCGGAATGGAATGTCAAGGGCATGCAGGCAAAGCTCGGCTGGGTTTTGGACGGCGAGACACTGGATGCAGATAAGAATCAAAAGGATTACGTAGACTTGCTCCTCGAAAAAGCGCATGCGCGCTACGAGGAACGCGCCGAAAAATACGGTGACTTCATCATGCAGGAGCTGGAGCGTAAAATTCTGCTTCAGAACGTGGATTTGCGCTGGATGGACCACATCGACGCGATGGAAGAACTCAAGCGCGGTATTTACCCTGTCTCTTATACCCATCTGACGCTGCCGACGATAAG
>UQFM01000074.1 GCA_900540295.1 uncultured Oscillospiraceae bacterium | reverse complement strand
TACGGCTTCGCCATTACCCTTTTGTCTGCTCCGCAGACATTTCCCCTAACAGGGGCATAACCCCGCCCTACGATATTCAAAAATGTCGGCACTATCCCGTAGGGGTCGGCGTCCCCGACGACCCGCAAACGGACAGCCGCGAGGGCTGTCCCTACGGATTGTAAATATTTTACTTTGTGCCGTGTGAGATTCTTCGCTGACGCTCAGAATGACAATTTTTTGCAAACGGTAGGGGCATGCATTGCACGCCCGTCAAGATTGGATAAAACACACGCGCAGAATAAAAAATTTTTTAAACCAATCCAAAAACAGGAGGCATCGCTATGAAAAAAATCCGTAGAATCGCGGCAGTTTTGCTGTTGTTACCCGCATTGTTGGCGGTGCTTTCCGCGTGTACAGGCAAGCCCTCGGACGAAAATACGCCTTCGGGGGACGGCGGGCAAACGCCTGCGGCAAACTCGGCGGTAATTACACTGCCGTATTATGAAAACGACTCCAAAAATCCGTATTTTGCGGCAAGCGCGTTGAACCGCGCGCTTGCGTCTTTGCTTTGTGAACCGCTGTACCGTGTGGACGCTTCTTATACGGCGCACGGCGTGCTGGCAGACAGTATGTCATCGGACGGTCTTACGAGAACCGTTATTTTGAAAAGTGCAAGCTTTTCAGACGGTAATGCCGTAACGGCGGCGGATGTGGTTTACTCTTTTGAAAAAGCTAAGGCGAGCGAATGGTACGGGACGCGTCTTGCAGGGATTGCCTCTGCGGCGGCACGGGGCAGTTCGGTTGTCTTTACGCTGACGGCGGCGGCGCCGTATGCCGAGAACCTGCTGACCTTTCCCATTGTACGGCGCGGTACGGCAGACACTGCCGAGGCTTTTGTGACAGGCTCGGGCGCGTTCGTGCTGACGGCGGACGGCCTTAGCAAAAATCCGCAGAAATCGGATACGGCGCTGTCGGTTGCGCTTTTGCATATTAAAAATCCCGATAATTTGGAGAACGCTCTGGAAATCGGGAATATAGATTATCTGTTTACGGACTTCGGCAACGGGGAATATACCCGTGTTGTGGCGCAAAACACCTTCGTGACCATGAATCATATGGTGTATCTCGGTATGAACCACGCGAACGGTGCGTTGCAGTCGGCGGCGGTGCGTACAGCGGTTTATTATGCCGCGGATAAAGAAGCGACGGCGACGTCGGGGTATCGCGGCACAGCCGCGGCGTGCGGATTGCCGTTTCATCCCGAATTCTGTAAAGCGCAAAATCTTGCACAGGGCGGTACGGCGGCAGAGCCTGACCGCGCGAAGGAGATTTTGAAGAAAATCGGATATAACCGTTACGATAAAAAGGGTAAGCTTACGAACGGACAAAACACATTGGAAATGACGGTTTTGGTCAACAGTGACAACAACTTCCGTCTGACGGCGGCATATAATTTGGCAGAGAATTTAAACGCAGTCGGCTTTTCGGTTACGGTGGAAAGCGTGGCATATGAAGAATATACCCGCCGTATTGCCGCGGGGGAATTTACTTTGTATATCGGGGAAGTGAAACTGCCCGAGAATTTGGATTTGTCCGTCTTTTTCGCAGGCGGTGCACTTTCCAAGGGGCTGAATACGGAGTTGCCCGTATTTTCGGAATACGCGGCATTCTGCCGTGGAGAGCGCACTGCCGCGCAGTTTGCGGAAAGCTTTTTGGACGATATGCCTTTTGTACCGATTTGCTACCGCGCAGGAATGGCGGCATACAGCAAAGCGGTACAGCCTGATTTTTCCTCGGCGGCTTATGATATATACGGTGATATTACGCTGTGGAAAACGGCGGAATGAAGCGGCGGAGTTTGCGGTAAAATAAACGGTAGGGCGATTTTTGGAAATGCCGACGGCTGCGCACAATCCGTAGGGGCGCGCATCTCCGTTATTTACAAAAAATGCATTGACGAAAATGCCGAATTCGGGTATACTGAAAAGACTTAAAGGAGTGATCTCCGTGATTAAAATTGAAAATCATTTGGGCGTTATTGAAGTGAACGACAGCTATTTTTCCGATTTAATCGGGCATACCGTAACGGCATGCTTCGGCGTGGCGGGTATGGCAAACAGCGGTGCGTCCCAAGGGCTTCGCGCGTTCTTTTTCCGCCGCAGAAGTTATTTGGACCAAGGCGTTTCCGTTCGTTCAAACGGTACGGATTTGATTATCAATCTGCACATTTTTGTGACCTACGGCGTCAACATTGCCGCGATTGTGGACAGCATTGTCAACAAGGTGCGTTACACCGTAGAGCAGGCGACCAGCCTCGCGGTCAAAAAAGTCAATGTATTTGTGGACGGAATCAAGGAATGATTCGCTGTTTTTCCGCAAATTCAGGCATAGGAGTTGTTTTTAGTTGCTGACAGGCGAACTGTTGAAAAACGCCGTAATTTCCGGCGCAAATCATATTGAGAATCATCGTAAAGAGGTAGACGCACTGAACGTATTCCCCGTTCCCGACGGGGATACGGGCACGAATATGTCCATGACCGTCGGCGCGGCGTCGCGTGAATTGCAGGTTTTGGGCGAAGCGGATGTTGCGGCGGTGGCGAAAAAGACGGCGGGCGCACTGCTGCGCGGCGCACGGGGAAATTCAGGTGTTATTTTGTCCTTGATTTTCCGCGGACTTCAGAAAGGCTTAAAGGGCTTGGAAACGGCGGACGGCGCACAGCTGGCGGCGGCATTTCAAATGGGCAGTGCATCGGCGTATAAAGCGGTGATGAAGCCCACCGAGGGCACGATTCTGACCGTGATTCGTCTTGCCTCTGCGGCGGCGGTGGAATCGGGTGAAACGGATTACAAAAAGGTTTTGCAGATTCTTTGCGACGCCGCCGAGAAAGCGCTTGCCGAAACACCCGAAATGTTACCCGTTTTAAAGGAAGCGGGCGTTGTGGACGCAGGCGGACGCGGACTGTTATATATCTTAGAGGGTATGAAAAGCTATCTGCTGGACGGTGTGATGATTACCGCGGACGGCGCGCAGACGGCGGAATCCGCAGAATGTACACAGCCGCAGTACGCGTATGCATTAAGCTTTAAAATCCGTAAAGCACAGGGCGCGCAGTCGGGTGCAGTGAAACTGAAGGCTGCATTGGAAGCTGTCGGCGGCGAGGTCTCTGTAGAAGAAACCGCGCAGGAAATTTCGGTAGGCGTACATTCCGACGAGCCGCACAGCGTTTTGCAGGCGGCGCTTTTGTGCGGCAGTCTGCATGAGATTCAGATTCAAAATCTTTCGGATGTGCCGACGGAGAATACCGAAACGGCGCAAACGGTGCAGGCGGAAACGGAAATTCCGAAGCGTGCCGAGCCCGAAAAGGAATACGGATTTGTAGCGGTAGCGGCAGGCGAAGGGCTTTGTACGCTTTTCCGGGAATTGGGCGCAGACCAAGTTGTCTCGGGCGGGCAGACGATGAATCCGAGCACCGACGATATTTTGAATGCGGTGGAAGCCACACCCGCGCGTCATGTATTCGTATTGCCGAACAACAAGAATATTATTATGGCGGCGGAGCAGACCGTGAATCTTGCCGACCGAGGCGTGAGCGTGCTGTCCACCAAAACGATTCCGCAGGGTATCACGGCGATGCTCAGCTTTGACGAAGCTTTAAGTCCCGAGGAAAACCATCTGCAAATGATGAAAGCCGCCGAGGGCGTGCATACCGCGCAGGTGACGTTTGCCGCGCGCGACAGCGAAATGAGCGGGGAACGCATCAAAAAAGGGCAGATTCTCGGCATGGAGGACGGCAAAATCACGTTGGTGGATAACGATTCCGTGGATGTGGCATACCGCGTGACGCGTCGGCTGATTAAGAAACACAGCGGTTCTATTGTAACGATTCTGTACGGGGAAGATACGGACGAAGCGACGGCGAACGCTCTTTGCGAACGTCTGCAAAACCGTTTCCCGAATGTAGAATATAATGTAATCAACGGCGGTCAGCCTGTCTATTATTTCATGGTTTCCGTGGAGTAAAACAATGCAGTTAAAATCAGATATAAAATATGTAAAGGGCGTCGGACCGACACGCGCCGAAGCATTCTATAAGCTTTCGGTGCCGTCGGTCGGTGCCCTTTTGCGCTATTATCCGCGCGCATATGAGGATTGGAGCCAAATCGTGCCCATTCAGGATATGCCCGAAAACGAGCTGTGCTGTATCCGCGCGACAGTCTGCCATACGCCGCAGAAAATACGGATTCCGGGCGGGATGCTGTTATTCAAAACCAGTGTGACCGACGGCGCAGGCCTTTTGAACCTGACTTTTTTCAATAATAAATATATCGGCAATCAGCTGAAAGAAGGCGAAGAATACCTCTTTTTCGGCAAGGCGGTGCGCAATAAATACGGCGCGCGGGAAATGGCGTCTCCTCTGTTTCAAAAACCGCAGGCGGCACACCGTATTCGCCCGATTTATCCCGCGAGCGGGGCGCTGTCCTCAAAAACGATTGAGCGGTGCGTGCAAAATGCCCTGTCAGCGCTCGAAAATCCGATTGCGGACTTTCTCCCGCAGGAGATTCGGGAACGCAACTGTCTTTGCGATTTGGATACGGCGATTCGGCAGGTGCATTTTCCGCCCGATAAAAGCGCGCTGGAAGCGGCGCGCCGCCGCCTGATTTTCGACGAACTGCTTCTCTTGCAGTTAGGACTTTTGCAGATGAAGGGCAGAACCGAAACGCGCCGTACCGCCTGTGTGCTGACAAAAGATTACAGTGCGGAATTCTCGGCGCTTTTGCCGTTTCAACTGACAGGCGCACAGCGGCGCGCCGTGCAGGAAGCAATCAGAGATATGCAGTCGGGCGAGCCGATGAACCGCCTTTTGCAGGGCGACGTCGGGTCGGGCAAAACCGCTGTGGCGGCGGCGCTTGTGTATTCGGCGGCAAAAAACGGCTTGCAGTCCGCTATGATGGCGCCGACCGAGGTGCTTGCCGAACAGCATTACCGCACATTTCAGAAATTCTTTCAAAATACGGATTTTTCGGTGGTCTTGCTGACAGGCTCCATGCGTGCGGCGGAAAAACGCGCCGCCAAGGAAAAACTGCAAAGCGGCGAAGCGGTTTTGGCAGTCGGCACGCACGCGCTGATTCAAGAGGATGTGGACTTTCGGCGGCTCGGTTTGTGCATTACGGATGAACAGCACCGATTCGGTGTGGCACAGCGTGCAAATCTGACGGATAAAGGCGATAACCCGCACATTCTCGTAATGTCCGCTACGCCCATTCCGCGCACGCTGGGGCTGATTCTGTACGGCGATTTGAATGTTTCGGTACTCGATGAATTGCCCCCCGGACGGCAGATCATTGAAACCTATCGCGTCGGCACAAGCTACCGTCCGCGCATTTATAAATTCATTGAAAAACATATCGAAAAAGGCTTGCAGGCATATATCGTCTGCCCGCTTGTGGAAGAGGGCGAAACTGACCTCGCGCCCGCCGAGGAATACTGCGCAAGACTGCAAAACGGCGTGTTTCACCATCGTCGCGTGGGACTTTTGCACGGACGCATGAAGCCGAAAGAAAAGGAGGCGGTCATGCGCGCTTTCTCGGACGGGGAAATGGATGTTTTGGTCTCTACCGTGGTGGTAGAGGTCGGCGTGGATGTGCCGAACGCGGCGGTCATGGTGATTGAAAACGCCGAGCGGTTCGGGCTTTCCCAACTGCATCAGCTGCGCGGCAGAGTCGGGCGCGGCAAAGAAAAGTCCACCTGTATTTTGGTGTCCGACGCACAAAACGAAGAGGCAAAGGCGCGTTTTCAAATTCTTTGCGAAACGACGGACGGCTTTAAAATCGCCGATGCGGACTTAAAATTGCGCGGTCCGGGGGATTTCTTCGGCACGCGTCAGCACGGTCTGCCCGCTTTGCGTATTTCGGATTTACTGCGCGATACGAAAATGCTGGAAACCGTACAGGCAGAGGCGCAGCGGCTCTTGAGGGCCGACCCTGCTTTGGAATCGCCCGAATATGCCGCCCTGCACCGTCAGCTGGAGAAAATGTTTGCAGCGGCCAATATCGGCTGATTTCTGTTGTCACTGCAAACGAACAGGCAGAACCGTCTGACAAAAGTATATATTTTTTCTTCGGCGGAAGAGATTTAGAAAAATCTCTTCCGCCGAATTTCTTTTTTCCTATCCGTTTTCGTCTTTTGCGGCAAAAGGACAAGAAAATAAGCATTTTCAACAGCACAAAGCGACACATGATGCGCCGCGCTTTCGCTATAATTTTTACGTTAACCATAGCACAGCTTGTCCGATTTACAGGCAAAGGTTTTACAGGGAAAGACGGGAACGCGTGTGCAGACTTGTTTTTATGCGCGGAAAGAAGCAATTCTCCTGTCAGAATATACATTTTAAATTTTAACAGGTCGGTACGAAAGAAAAAGGTGATTGTTTTGAAAACAGCTGAATCTCAAATACAGATGGCCGAGCGGGCAATCCTGCCTGCGGGGGTGCGTGCGGTCATACAGCATATTCTTATGTTCCTCTGCGGATTGCTCTTGTCCTCTTTACAGTTTTCAGGAAATTTTGCGCCGTTCGGCGTTGCTTTCTTAGCGGCCGTGCCGACGCGGTACATATTTTCGGCGGGCGCGGGCGCGGCGGCGGGTTATTTGCTGACCTTGGACAGCGTTTCCGCACTTCGGTACGTTGCGGCGCTTCTTTCCGCAGGTATTTTATCGCGGTTGGTGCGTGAATTTGAACGCCTTCGCAATTTTCGTTTACTGCCTTCCTGTATCGCCTGCATGGTTGCTTTTTTAACGGGCATGGCAATGCTGTTTGCGGAGGCTTTTCAAATGCAGAGCTTTTTTCTGTATCTCGGGGAAGCGGCGGCGGCTTTTATGCTGGCGTACTTTTTTTCCTGCGCAATTTGCAGTGTACAGACATTTATACAGTCGGACAAGCTTTCGGTGCGCGCATTGCCGGGCGTATGTGTCACCGCGTTTTTACTGCTTTTGTCTGTATCGGATATCGCCTTGTTCCGAATTTCGGCGGCACGCATTGCCGCACTGTATCTCGTTTTGCTGTTTTCCTGGTTATATCAGGAAACAGGCGGCGCTGTCGCAGGCATATCGGCGGCAATCGCGTTTATGTGCGATCCTGCGGTTGGATTTTCCGCGTTTGCTTATGCGGCGGCAGGGCTTTTGGCGGGTATGTTTGCGCACAGCAAGCGCATTTTCGCCGCATTGGTGCTTCTTGCAACCTTTACGGTCACGTTTCTGTTTTCGGGTGGGGATACGGCGGCAGTCTATCTGCCTATGGAAGCGGCGTTTGCCGCAGTTCTGTTTGTCGTAACCCCGAAAAAACTGTTGGCAAAACTGTCGCGCGCGGCGGCACAGACCGTGACAATCGCAGAGCGCAATCCCCCGCGGACGGCATTTCTGACCCAGCTCGGCAGTGCGACGACGGCGGTGGAAGAAATGTCACAGTCCGTCAAAACCGTATCCGAATACTTAAAGCATTCAGCGAAACCGTCCGAAAAGGCGTGGATACTGCGTGCAAAGGAAGAGGTGTGTGCGGACTGCGGCAGAAAAGCGATTTGCTGGGACAAGCACACGCGGGATACGCTGTGCGCTTTGGAGCAAACCGCCGCAGGTATGCGGGGCGGAGCGGTTTTACGGGAGTCCGGATTGCCGCCGACGCTGCAGACCCGCTGTATTCGGCAGACCAGTCTTGTGGAGAGCTTAAACCGCAATGCGATTCGTATGGCGGAGCGTGCCGCGGCACAGATGAAGATTGACGAGATACGGGCGGTTTCTGCGGAGCAGTTTTTGGCGCTGGCAGATATTCTGCGCGAATTTACGGCAGAGGCGGGCAGTATGGAGTGCTTCGACGAAACGGCGGCAAACCGAATTTGCGCGGCTGTTGAAAACGAGTTTTCCGAAAAGCCGGCGAGCGTGTTGTGTGCATATAATCCCGAAGGAAAAATCCGTGTGGAAATGGAGTTCTTGAAAACGGCGGCGCCTGACCGAGAACAGCTTCGGCAGTGTCTGGAAAATACGCTGGCAAAGCGCTTGGAATTGCCCGAGATTCGGGAGAGCGAAATCGGGTTTCACGTATCTTTCTGTGAGCAAACCGAATTTTGCGTTGAAGTGGCGGCGGCAAGCATCACGGCGGCGGACGAACGCCTTTGCGGCGACAGCTATGAGAGCTTTTATGACGGGCGCGGAAATTACATCGTGATTTTGAGCGACGGAATGGGTCAGGGTGCGCGCGCCGCGCTGGACAGCACCATGGCGGTTACAATGACGGCGAAACTGCTGAAAGCGGGCATCGGATATCACAGCGCGCTGAAAATGGTGAATACGGCGCTGATGCTGAAGTCGGGCGAGGAGTCTTTGGCGACGCTGGATATTCTGCAAATTGATTTGTATACGGGTAAGGCGGTATTTTATAAGGCGGGTGCGGCAAAATCTTTGATTCGCCGCCAAAACAGATGCATGGAAATCAAAAAAGCCTCATTGCCTGCGGGGATTTTAAAAGAAGTGCGTTTTGCCAGTGCAGAGGGTCAGCTTGCCGCAGACGATTTGGTGATTTTGGCGTCGGACGGCGTATTTGACAGCGCGGAAGCGCCGTTCAAGCGTGCGCTTGCAGGTGTGCGCGGCGAACCGTGCAGTGCGGTTGCCAAGAAGCTTGCGGACGCGGCGAAAAAGAAAAACAGGGGCATACACAGTGATGATATAACCGTAATTGCCCTGCGTATCGGCAATGCGTCTGCGTAACCATAGCAAACGCGTACGAACACGCCCAAAAGGCGTGTCCTGCGGGCACTTTTCAACTTATCGC
>UQFM01000073.1 GCA_900540295.1 uncultured Oscillospiraceae bacterium | reverse complement strand
ATCGGTCTCGTGGGCTCGGAGATGTGTATAAGAGACAGGTACAAATAAAATTGTGATTTTTGGGCAAGTTGTGGGAAGAAAATTGGCAGTTTTGTTGAAATAATATGAATAAATTGTGAATTTTTACTTTTGCACCATTTTTCGACAGGTTTTTGAACATTTTATTTGATTTTGATGAGGGAATACAGGCAATTACACTTCATTTGTGATAAATCTGCACTATGGTGCTATATATGGTTATTGCTCCTTTTCAGTACACTACCGATTGGGTCGAAATAAAAAATGTTATTTTCGCAAAAGAAAAAAAGCCCTGTTCCGTAAACAGAACCTCTTTTGCACAGCAGAAAAGTTTTTTTCGTTTTCCGCTCCGTTTTTTGCCGAACGTATTTTTGTTTTGCGCTCTGTTTTTATACAAATCAAAACCGCAATCAAGCGGAACCCTTCCGCAGTCTGTATCCGAAACCGATATAAACATACGCGGGAGACTTCGAGTCTCCCGCGTATGAAATACGGTTATTTCAAACTTTTGATTTCCAAATTTTCATTCAGGTATGCAAACGCATCAAAGCTTCCCAATGCGCCTGTATCTCTGCAGCAGTAAGAAGCCTGCACCAAATAGTCGCCCCAAACAATGTAGTAAAGCATCTGTTCCGCCGTCTTTGTACCGTTATCATCCGTCAGCTGCATTTCGATCACTGTACACGGGAGTTTGGATTCTGTGATTTCAGTCGTATCCAACGCATAGGACATATTCTTATACTCGTCCAGATTCGCTTTTAAATAGTCCATGCTGGATATCTGCGAATCCAAATACGCCTGTAAAGTGCGGGATTCCGACAGCGGAATCACCTCGCCGATTTCAAAGGTGATATTTTCATTGTTATTCCGTATAAATATGTCCTCTGCATTCAGCGCCCAGTCCTCCGGCATCGTCAAACGGTACTGCGGGGTTGCGATGGTACGTTCACCGAGTATCTTGTCGGGGAATGTGATGGCGTTCGTCTGTCTTTCCCCGTTTGCATCTTTAACATATTTTCCGTTTTCATCGGTTACGTAAATAATAATGTTGCCTTCATCATTGAGAATTGTGCTGCCGTCCGCATCCGTCGCGGCAACATACTCCTGTCCGTTTTTGCCTTTGATTATGACCTTTTTGCCGCATGCCGCAAGCACCGTCGCAAGCATCAGCACAACGCAGATGACTGCAATAATTTTATTATTCATGGTTATATCCTCCGTTTCGAACTGTTCGGATGTAAAAATTATAGGTTTTTTGCGGGGAAATGTCAACAAAATATTCGTGAATACTTTTTGAACGGGATTTTATTTTTCGCAATCCGCCCCTGCGAGTTCGCGAAAATTTGTCATTCTGAGGCAAAGCCGAAGAATCTCACACGGCGCAAGGTGGAGTTGGTGATGCGAAACCGCCTGCTCTGTACGAAAACAGGGGGCGATTTGTGTATCGCCCCCGCTTACTTATTCGCCGTCTTTTGCTGTAAGAATTCCGATGCCGAGGTCCTGAAGCTGTACACCGTCCACAGCTGCAGGACATTCGGTCATTGGTTCAGAGGCGTTCTGCACCTTCGGGTAAGCGACCACATCGCGCAGAGACGATGCACGGAGCATCTGCATGCACAGACGGTCAAGCCCGATGCCCATACCGCCGTGGGGCGGCGCGCCGTAACGGAATGCATCCAAAAGATAGCCGAATTTTTCCTGTGCTTCTTCTTTTGTCAGCCCCAGCAAATCGAAAATACGCCCCTGCAGTTCGGGATTTGTAATTCGAATGGAACCGCTGGACATCTCAATGCCGTTGAGCACCAAGTCGTACGCTTTGGCGCGCACCTTCGCCTTGTCGGTTTCGAGATATTCGAGGCACTCGTCCATGGGCGCGGTAAAGGGATGGTGCATCGCGACAAATTCGCCCAATTCCTCGTCGTAGTCGAAGAACGGGAATTCGGTAATCCACAGCAGGTTAAATTTATCCTGCGGGATAATGTCTAATTTCTGCGCGACGGTTTGACGCAGTGCGCCGAGTACGGAAAGTACATGACTGTTGTTTGCATCCGCAACCACAAAAATTACGTCGCCCGTTTCGGCTTCGGTCTTGTCGAGAATCGCCTGCATCTGCGCCTCGGTCATGAACTTCGCGAACGAGCAAGCCATGCCGTCAGGATTCATGCGAATCCAGGCAAGTCCCTTTGCACCGATGCCCTTGACAAACTCGGTCAGCTTGTCAATCTCTTTTCTCGTGAGCGTTTTTGCGGCATTTTTCGCAGTTATAGCGCGTACAGAGCCGCCGTTTTCGACTGCGCCCTTGAACACGACAAATTCGGAATCGCGCACCGCGTCGGTGATGTCGCAAAGCTCCATGCCGTAGCGGGTGTCGGGTTTATCCGAACCGTACCGTTCCATCGCCTCTTTGTAGGTCAAACGCGGCAGGGGCGTTTCGATATCGACGCCGATTGCCTCTTTAAACACGCGCTTCATAAAGCCCTCGCCTATGGCGAGCACGTCTTCCATATCGACAAACGACATTTCAAAGTCGATTTGCGTAAATTCGGGCTGACGGTCAGCACGCAAATCCTCATCGCGGAAGCAACGCGCCAACTGCATATAACGGTCAAAGCCTGCCACCATGGAAAGCTGTTTGTACAGCTGGGGTGACTGCGGCAGTGCGTAAAAACTGCCCTTATGGATTCTCGACGGCACCAGAAAATCGCGCGCGCCCTCGGGCGTGGAACGAATCAGCATCGGGGTTTCTATCTCGATAAAGCCGTTTTCATCAAAATAGTCGCGGGTGATTTTCGCAATTTTATGGCGCATTAAAATATTCTGCTGTAAATCGGGACGGCGCAGGTCGAGGTAACGGTATTTGAGCCGTGTGAGTTCTTCCGTTTTGCAGTCCGCCGAAATTTCAAAGGGCGGCGTTTCGCTTTTCGCGAGCAGGCGCAGTTCCCGCACCTCCAATTCTACATCGCCCGTGGGGATGTCCGCATTTTTCGCCGCGCGTTCGCGCACAACGCCTTTCGCGGCAACCACATACTCCGAACGCAGGGTGAATGCCTTTTCAAACACTTCGCGTTCTGTATTCTCTGTAAATGCCAGCTGTAAAATCCCCGTTCTGTCACGCAAATCCACAAAAATCAGTGCGCCGAGGTCGCGCTGTTTCTGTACCCAACCGCAGACAATCACCTCTTCGCCGATATTCGCCGCGGTAAATTCGCCACAGTAATGCGTGCGTTTCCATCCGTTCATGGTTTCCATTATTTTGCACCTCCGATTATCTGTGCAAGGTCTGTTTCCGAAAGTCCCAAATCGTCAAAGCCCGCCATAGCATCCTGTATGACAAGGGATTGAAAAGCGTCGGTAAAATCATCTAAAGAAATTTCCGTAAGATTGCCGTTCTGCATGTTTTTCAGTTGTGCTTTGCGTGTTTCCAATTCTGTATCGCCCAAAACGACCGTGTACAGCGCACCCAGCTTATCCGCATATTTCATTTGCGCTTTTAAGCCGCGTGAAACCGTATCGAACTGCGCCGACAAGCCCTCTTCACGCAGGTCGAGTGCCAGACGTGCCGCTTCGATATTCGCCGCCTCGCCCATGCTCGCAAGATAAATATCACATTTCGGGGGTGCGGGCAGTTCCGTTTTCTGCGCTTCCATCAGCAGCAGCAAGCGTTCAATTCCCAAACCGAAGCCGCACGCCGCCATCGGCTTACCGCCCAATTCCTCTAAAAGTCCGTCATATCTGCCGCCGCCGCAGACCGTGCCCTGCGCGCCGATTTCCTTGGAAACGAATTCAAATACGGTGCGGGTGTAATAGTCGAGTCCGCGCACGATTTCGGCATTCACGGTAAAGTCGATGTGCATCGCGGTAAGATATTTCTGCACCGCTTCAAAGTGTGCACGGCAGTCGTCGCAAAGGTAGTCGAGGATTTTCGGTGCGCCCGCCGCGATTTCCGAGCAGACGGGGCTTTTGCAGTCGAGAATCCGCATCGGATTGCGCTCAAGCCGTCCGCGGCAGGTATCGCACAATTCCTCTTTGCGCGCTTCAAAATAGGTTTTTAAAGCATTTTGAAATTCCTTACGGCACGTCGGACAGCCGATGGAGTTTATCTCCAAGGAAAGATTCCGAATACCGAGGAAATTGAACACCGTGTGTGCCAGCGCAATAATTTCCGCGTCTGCGGCAGGCGTTGCCGCGCCGAAGGACTCCACACCGAATTGATGAAATTCGCGAAGTCTGCCCGCCTGCGGCTTCTCGTAGCGGTAACAGGAAGTCAGATAATAAATTTTTTGCGGCAGCGGGTCGTTAAACAATCCGTTTTCCAGGAATGCGCGCGCCGCGCCCGCCGTACCCTCGGGACGAAGCGTCACAGAACGCCCGCCCTTATCTTCAAACGTATACATTTCCTTTTGCACGACATCCGTCGTTTCGCCGACTGAACGGTGAAACAGCTCTGTATGCTCAAACACGGGTGTGCGCATTTCAAGAAAACCGAAATTTTCGGCAACCTCGCGCACCGCGCTTTCGACATACTGCGTTTTGTAGCTTTCCTTCGGCAATAAATCAAGTGTGCCTTTCGGCGCATTGGTAATCAGTGCCATGTAAATTGTCCCCTTTAAGTAGAGATTTTCCCCCTCTCAAAAAGAGGGGGAAAACGCTGTTGTTCTATTTTTATTTCGGATTGACGATATCGCGCCAGTCAAGGTCGCCGCGCTCAAGCGAATGAATAATCGCCTCGGCGGTAGCGATATTGGTTGCAACGGGAATATTATGGACGTCGCAAAGCCGCAAAAGGCTGTTCTCCTTCGGTTCGTGGGGCTTTGGATTTAAGGGGTCGCGGAAAATCAGCAAAAGGTCAATTTCGTTGCAGGCAATACGCGCGCCGATTTGCTGGTCGCCGCCCTGCGAACCGCTTAAAAACCGTGTGATTTTCAAGCCTGTCGCTTCCGAAACCATTTTGCCCGTTGTTCCCGTCGCGCAAAGATTGTGCCGCGACAAAATGCCGCAGTAGGCAATACAAAACTGTGTAAGCAATTCTTTCTTAGAGTCATGCGCCATCAAAGCAATATTCATCAGTCTCTCCTCACTTTCATTCAAAATACCGATAAAACTTGTAAACCGCTTATTATAATAGCAAAAAAAAAACAAGATTTCAACAATTTTTTTGAAAGAGAGGGAAAATTTATGGACGGTTGGTGTGCCGCAGTCGGTTTTGCGGAATTTCGCGGGCGAAACACGCAAGCGCCCCTACGATTCAAACAAACTTGTCATTCTGAGCGTTAGCGAAGAATCTCACATGGCAGAGAGTAGATTTGATTTTTGGTAGGGCGGGGGCTTGCCCCCGCCGTGAATTTTCATCAGACTTCTACGGGTCGTCGAGGACGCCGACCCCTACGATTTGTGAAAAGCCGCAAGTACATACAGATATAAAAAATTGCTCGGGCGCAACGCGCAATGCACGCCCCTACGGCTTTGCGCAAATTTGTCATTCTGAGCGTAGCGAAGAATCTCACACCGCACAGGGTAGGTCTGCAAAAAACCGACTTTGCTCGGGCGGGTACAGAGACCCGCCCCTACGAATTGTGGTTCACCATTGGTTCTGTGCGAAATCCCACTTTGCTCGGGCGCGCACTGCACGCCCCTACGTGGTTTGCGCAAATTTTTGCGGGGCGGATGAAAGCATCCGCCCCTACGATTGGTATGCACACTGCAAAAATCACAAAAAATACAGGGACGGATGACACATCCGTCCCTGTATCGGTATGGTTATAATTTCCGCACCGAAAACGGTACGGGTTCGCCCAGCAGACGTGCGGCGATACGGTTGAACGCCGTCGCGGTGCGCGAGGACATATCCTTGCCGCACGGCAGGACGTGCAGACCCGCATCCTCGGGCACAGCGCCCAAAAAGCGGACGCCCGTTTCGTCAATCATATCGTCCGTGCTAAGATTTACCCCGTCCCGCACCGCCGAAACGCTGTAACGGTTCAAAAGCAGACGCAGACGTTCGGGCGGCAAAGTCTGCCAAAGCATTTCCGCCGTTTTTGCCGCCGCACGGGCAGATACGCTGTCGGGCGTGGCAACCACCAGCGCCGCATCGCTTACACTTGCGAGCGTTGGCACGATTCCGTCTACGCCTGCGCCCGCATCCAAAAAACAAAAATCAAAATCCGCCGCCGCTTTTTCAAGCATCGCGGAAAATGCTTCGGCAGACAGCGGACCGTCGAGCGCGGCGGGCGGCATCAGCAAAGACAGCCTGCCTGCGGGGTCTGTCAAAATCGCATCCGACAAAGTGCAGTTCCCCGACAGTACATCCTGCCAAGTATAGACCGCAGACTGCCCAAGCCCCGTCAGCAAATCGAGTGCGCGAAGCCCCACATCGCAGTCTGTCAGCAAAACGGATTTTCCGCGTGCGCAAAGCGCCCGCGCGATGCAGACGGACAGCGTGGATTTTCCCACACCGCCTTTGCCCGAACAAATCAGATACCGTTTCATGCCGTCCCCCGTATTTTTTAATTTAAAATCGTATTGTAGCTGTCTTCCGCCGCGAAATCCCCCGTCGCCGTAAAATAGGCTCTGAAAATATCCGCCATCAGTACGGCGGTTGCCGAACCGCTGTTCAGGTTCTCAATGGCGATTGCCACGGCAATTTCGGGGTCGTCATAGGGCGCAAAGGCAATCATAAAACCGTTTAAGCCCTCGACAATATCGCCGCCGACCTTGGCTTTGGATTCCGCCGTACCTGTTTTTGCCGCAACCTGCACAGGCAAATCCTTAAAGGCGGCAAGACGTGAACCGAGGCGAAGCATACCTTCTTTGACAATACGCATCGTATTGTCGGAAATCCCGACTTCATTGACAACCGTACCTTTGTTTTCGAGCACGGTCTCCGTATAATCGCCGCTTTTAATGCTCTTGACAAAATGCGCCTGATAATGTGTGCCGCCGTTGGCGATAGTCGCGGCATAATTTGCCAGCTGAATCGGCGTAAACAGGTTGTCGGACTGTCCGATTGCCGCCTGTACCGTATCGCCGGGATACCAAATGCCGCCGTGCGCCTCGCGGTAGGAAATGCTTGCAAGCACACCTGTGGATTCGGGAATTTCCACGCCCGTTTTCTGCCCCAGACCGAAGCGTGTGCAGTAGTCGTTCATTTTGTTGATACCGAGCAGTCTGCCCGTTTCGTAGAAATAGATGTTGCAGGACTGATTGAGCGCCTCTTTGACATTGATACTGCCGTGGTAGCCTAAGCATTTGAACGGCGTATCGGGGAACTGTGTGTAAATATGGTTACAGCGTATGGTTGTATTTTCCGTGATGATACCTTCCTCTAAGCCCGCCACAGCCATGGCGGGTTTCATGGTCGAGCCGGGTTCATAGGTGGACATCAGCGCACGGTTCCAAAGCGGAGAGGCTTTATCCTGCGCAAGCGTGCTGTAATCCTGATAATACGTAGAAAGGTCGTAGCTTGGATAGGTCGCACAGGCAAGCACCGCAGCTGTTTTCACATCGATAACCACTGCCGAACCGACGGCGGGAATGGATTCCTTGTCGCGGTAGTGCTGAATAAAGCTCGCCAGTGCGTCCTGCACCTGCTTTTGAAACACAGAATCGATCGTTAAAATCACCGCATCGCCGTCCTTGGGGGCGGTGGTCAGCTCCGAGGTTTTGTTGCCGTCGGAATCCGTTGTGGTCGTCATAATGCCGTTTGTCCCGCGCAAATACGGCTCCATTGCGCTCTCAATGCCGAATTTGCCGATAGTGTCGTCCATGGAATAGGCGCGCAGGGAGAGGGTTTGCTTGTCCTGCGCGGATAAGTCGGGATTCGCATTTTCCGTATCAAATGCTTCTTTTTTGGCGTTGTATTCTTCGGCATTCAGTTTGCCGACCACGCCCAAAATATGCGGCGCAATCGTGCCGTCGGTATATTTCCGCTTGGAAGTCACACGCACATCTACACCTGCATACTGTGCGCCGTTTTCCTTGATTTTCGCCGCCAGCGCGCCGGGGACGTCATCGGCAAAGGTGTAGGGGTTTGCCGCAGAAAACGAAATACGCTTTAAAGCATAGCAAACGGATGCGATTTTGCGCGCATCCTCTTTTTCGTAATTTTGCAGACTGAATTTCTCAACCAAGCCGTCAAAACAGTTCTGCGCCGTGGCATATGCATTCAAATGCAGAACATCGCGCGATTTCAAAAACGCAATGTCCGATTCGGCGTTTTCTTTATATTGGATATTGCCGTTCACATCAAACACAAGCGGCAACGTGTCATTCCACGCAACGCCCATATCCTCTGTCAAATGAATCAGCGCATACAAAATTTCATTGCGCTTTTCCTGCTCCGCAGTGGGCGGAAAATAGGAAGCATCCAGCACAATGGAATTGATTTGCTCATTTACAACCAACGGCACACCGTTGCAGTCGAGAATCTCGCCGCGTGCCGCCTCGACGGTGGTATTCACCGAACGCAGGGTGACCTTTTGCGTGGAATACTCCGCCGCGTTGACCACCTGAATCCGAAACAAATCGATGAAAAACGCAGAGAAAAACACAGCGGCAGCCACAAAGAATGCCGTGGAGCGAATTTTCAGGCTTTTTTCGATTTTCTTTTTGTCGTTCATACGGTCACCGCCTTTTTGTTTCGTATAAAATCAAGATAAAATTTCGGGGTTTGGCGCTCAGTACCGCACCTTGCACGCAAAAGATTTGTCATTCTGCGCGACAGCGAAGACTCTCAATCAGAACAATGTAAATTGCATAATCGGTAGGGCGGGGGTGCGGGTCTCCGGTGGAGACCTCTGCATACGGAAGTATGCAGAAGCACCGA
>UQFM01000072.1 GCA_900540295.1 uncultured Oscillospiraceae bacterium | reverse complement strand
GAGCCTTATCGTCGGCAGCGTCAGATGTGTATAAGAGACAGGCGTTGAAAGCGTCAAAATTTCCGTTTCAATGTGCATGAGCTGCAAAAGCAGACCGGAAATAAAATAGCCTATAATACCGACAGCAATCCCGCTGATGACACTCAAAGTCATTGCCGTGTGCGTATAGCGTTTGATTTTGGCTGTATCCCCTGCACCGATGCTTCGTGCCGTAACTACGCCCGCCCCCATGGCAAGCCCCATAAATACATTTAAAATCAATGCGACAAGCGCACCTGTTGACCCGACCGCGGCAAGTGCCTGCTTGCCTGCAAATCTGCCGACAATCACTGTATCTGCCGTATTGTAAACCAATTGCAGAAGTCCTGTAAACACCAACGGAACGGAAAACAAGACGATTTTTTTGAAAAAAGGTCCTGTTGTCATATCTGCTGTATATGCCTTTTTCAAAACGAATCCCCTTTCAAATTCTATTCAAAAAAGCACCTCTCAAAAATGAGACGTGCTTTTTGCGCGGCATGTACGCCGCCCTTGGCGCGCTTGACTGGATTCGAACCAGCGGCCTTTAGAGTCGGAGTCTAACGCTCTATCCAGCTGAGCTACAAGCGCATATATAAGCGATTTCAAAAGAAACCGCATTTTATCAGACGTTAAAGCGGAACAGAACAATATCGCCGTCCTGCATCACATATTCCTTGCCTTCAGAACGAATCTTGCCCTTTTCTTTGGCGGTTTGCATTGTACCGCACGCCATCAGTTCATCAAAGGCAATAACCTCTGCACGGATAAAACCGCGTTCAAAATCGCTGTGAATTTTACCCGCCGCCTGCGGCGCCTTGGTGCCTTTTGTAATCGTCCATGCACGCACCTCAGGCTCGCCCGCAGTCAAATAAGAAATTAACCCCAAAAGATTGTAGGAACGCTGAATGAGCAAATCCAAACCGCCCTGTGCAATTCCTAAGTCAGAAAGGAACATCTCCTTTTCTTCTTTGGAAAGTGAAGAAATTTCCGCTTCCAATTCCGCGCAAATCGGTAAAACCTCAGCGCCCTCTGCCGCGGCAATTTCACACACGGTTTTGTAACGCGCATTCTCGTTTATAGAGTTAGCAAAATCTTCTTCGCTCATATTGCACGCATATATAACAGGCTTTGAGGAAAGAAGCGCAACGGATGCAAGCATTTCTTTTTCATCATCATTCATCTCAACTGCGCGGGCATTTACGCCATCGGCAAGCGAGGCGCGCAGACGTTCAAAAAGTTCAACCTCAGCCTGTAAGCTCTTATCGCCTTTCATCGCTTTTTTATCGCGGTCAATGCGTCTGTCTAAAATTTCCAAATCGGAAAGAATCAATTCCAAGTTAATTGTCTCGATATCGCGCTGCGGGTCAACACTGCCCTCCACATGCACAATATCGTCATTGTCAAAACAACGCACGACATGGATAATCGCATCCACCTCACGAATATGTGAAAGAAACTTATTTCCAAGCCCCTCGCCTTTGGAAGCGCCTTTTACAAGACCCGCAATATCTACAAACTCAATTGTCGCAGGCGTCAGCTTTTTGGGCTGATACATTTGTGCCAGCTTATCTAAACGAACATCGGGAACGGAAACAACACCTACATTCGGCTCAATGGTGCAGAATGCATAATTTGCAGACTGTGCGCCCGCATTTGTAATTGCATTAAACAAGGTGCTTTTGCCGACATTCGGCAAACCTACGATTCCCAATTTCATTTCTGTCATTCCTTCTGTTTGGTAAGCGAAAGATATTATACACGAAAGCAGAAATAATTTCAACTGCTTTTTTGCATTCCGTACTATTCCCCGGAAACAACGGAAGAAGCGCGTGCATACGGTACACCGATAATCAATATAACATAAGACGCACTGCCGCCGATAAAGTATTTTTTGGAATCATTTTCGGCGTTTGCAAAATTGTAAGCAGAAGTATAAGTTGTAATGCGCGTATTTACTGCTTTCATAACCGCATCACGTTCGGCATTTGAGGACACCCGAAACACAGCAATTTCATGCAATTCCGACTCTGTTGCCTCTGTGTATACCGCTGCGCGCTCGGCTATATTTTTCGGTACGGCATAATATTTCTCCATTTGGAGTGAATTGAGCACCGTAAGTGCCGACAATCCCATACGCTGTGCCAAATCGTCCGCAAGTTCTTCGGAGGATTCCGCCTGTTCTATCCATACTTCCTGCTTTGCCTGCACAGGGCGCATGCGAATGGCACGAACGGCAAAAACAGAAAATACGCACAGCACAGCTAAAATAACAGACACTATCCTAAGGCTCGTGCGATTCCCTCTGACGGCATCGCTTTTCATACTTACTGCCCTCCGCATAAAATGAACTATACTGTGGTATCGGCTTCTTCCGTGTTTTCACAATGCGCACTATACTTTTCAGGCAGTTTTCCACGCTCGGATTTGAAGGTTTTCCAAAGCTTTTGTGCATAGCCTCGGAATTCCAGCAAAACATCCCCTTCACATGTCACGAAAGTGCCGCGCCTTTTCTGCGAACCGGTTGCCGCAAGCTTAAACAGGAACATACAAGCGCCGCCAATCAGCGCGCCTGCAAGAATAATAAAAAACAGCGGAATGCGGCAGCTCATCCAGTCACCCGAACGCAGAGGCAAAGTGAAAGATATGTATTTTTCGCCGCGCGCAAACATTTCGGCAAAGGTTTCGCCGTTGCCGTATTTCGGCAGTTCGGTGAGATACGCCGTGTTCACAATACCGAATAAAGCGGTTAACACACCTGTTGCCGCCGAACCGAGCATCAGACCCGGAATTACGGTCAACGGGCTTCTGTATGCATACGGCATGGCAAAGGCGACTGTCAACTTAATATTTTCAAAGAACGCGTTAATCGGTCCGCTGACTGCAAAATTAAAGTCATCGTTGTCGGGTGCCGCACCTTTTTTCGTAATTTTCTGCAACAGCACACACATTAACGGAATCCAGCCGACGGTCACAAAACACGCACCGTAAATGGTCATAAGCTGTGCATTGCCGTCTGCAAAAGCGGCGATGGCAACTGCAAAAGCGGACATGGAAACAGGTCCGATTAAATCGAAGCCGACCATCAATCCCATTACCAGTGCGCACAAAACAACGGAAACACCTGAAAGCTGTGTAAGCGGCGCAATCAGCGCATCGCCGAGTGCTTGGAACGGAATTTCAATACCGTAATGCACCAATAAAAATGTAAGCGCGGCAGAAATTACAGGCATAATCAAAACCAAAACGATTAAATCCACCTGCTCCAAAATGCCGACACCTGTTAAGGTATCGGGAATCTTTTTGCCTGCGGCACGCTTTTTTGCAAATGTATTGTCTAATTTACCGCCTAAAAATTCTTTGCAGTTATTCCAGGCTATAAACAAGTATTTAATGCAATACGCTAAAAATACCGCTAAAATCAGATAACCCATATAGCCGATATTTGCACCGCCGCCGTTTTCCAAGGGCGTCGCAAAATAAGCCTTATACGCTTCCACACCGGAAATCGGCGTACCTGCGAAATGTGCAAAATAAATACTTAAGGCGAACGCAGGTGCAACAGCGGGAATACCTGCAATCAAATAAGACAAAACGACCGCCATAACGACAAAAAAGAAATCGGTTGCCCAAAACAGAATAAACCATAAAATGTTTTCATTCTGCGGTTCGGTTGCCCCCAAAATATGCTGTACCCCGAGTACATTTTGTACAACAAAAAAGAACCCTGCGCCCAAAGCCCCGAACAACTGTACAATAAACATAATCGAGGTTGCACGGTTGACGTTTTGACGCAAACTGCGAATTTCCCGTTTGAACATATACATTCCCCCATGGATTGATTTTCAAATCATACCATACTTTAACAACGCTTGCAACTTTTTCATAGAAAATATATATTTTTACTGTTTAATACAGCACTTTTGACAGTATAAAACAAGTCCACAGCGCTGCAACAAAAAGACCTTCGGCAGGAATTTCCAATTTCGTATAAGGGCACTTCCAGCCCTTGTCTACAAAAAGGAATATTGTTCTTGTAACAAAAACGGTAGTTGCAAAAAACAATCCGCCGACAAGCGAATAAATCGGCGTATGTAAAGCGAGGGTTAAATACAGTAAAAACGCGCCCAAAGCAAAGGATATACCGCCGTAATAGACACGAATTTCTGTTTTTCCTGCATTATCCACAGGCTTTACAGAAAAACTTTCTGCATTTTTGACGGGATTGACAATAAACACAACAGCCATGCCGAAAAAGTATCCCACCAAACCGATTACAGCAATACTTGCGGGGATGTTTTGTAAAAACATTCCTTTCATTTCCCTTCTCCTAACAAAAATATTTTAATTAAAATTGTGCGTAAAAATCAGGGCGTCTTCCTCCGGGTCGCGGTAAAAATGTTTTCTAAGCCCGCATTTTATAAAACCAAGCTTTTCGTATAAACGAATCGCTGTTTGATTGCTTTCCCGAACCTCTAAAGTCACAAATTCGGCACGCTCTTTTTCGGAAACAGAAAGCAAATAGGATAAAAGCAATTCCCCGATTCCTTTTTGCCTGTACGCAGGCAGAACGGCGATGTTTGTAATATACACCTCTCCCGCAATATTGTTCGCCCCGATATATGCGACTGTTTTTTCTTCCGCTGTGACTATAAAAAACCTTGCAGTCGGATTTTCTGTTTCTTCCGCTAAGCCTGCCGTCGTCCACGGATGCGAAAAGCAAACATTTTCGATTTCCGCAACTGCCGAAACGTCCCCTTGCCGCATGGTGCGTGGCGGCAGACAGCCGAATACAAAATGAAAAACCGCATCGAACTGTGATACAATTTTTTCAGCCGCAAACCTGTATACCGATAAATCCCCCATATACGGGTCGGGAACATCCAAGGTCATAATGCTTTCTTTTCCGACAAACTGCCGTAGAACCGCCGCATGCGACGCAGTCATGCAGATAAAATATGTGTTTTTTTCAAAATCATATTGCGTCAGTGCATTGGAACGGTGCGCGGAAATATCCGCGCCAAACTCTTTTGCCGCCGCTACGGCGTTGTCTGTCGGGGGCAAACCGACTGCCGCCGACAGACCTGCACTTTTTACGGAAATAAAGTCCAAATTCCGTTCACGAAGATATTTGTGAAACAGCCCTTCCGCCATCGGACTGCGGCAAGTGTTCCCCGTACAAACAAAAATAATTTTTTTCATTGTTACGCCTTTGCATCATACCAGGTTTTGCCGATGTTGGCATCGCTCTTTAAACGTACCTTCATTCGGCAGGCATGCTCCATCTCTTCCGAAACGATTTGCGCCGCTTTTTGAATTTCAGCCTCGGGAGCTTCAACAATCAATTCATCATGCACCTGCAAAATCAGCTTCGCCTGCATATTTTCTTCTTTTAAGCGGCGGTACACCCGAATCATCGCAATCTTTATAATGTCCGCCGCCGTGCCCTGAATGGGCATATTGCGCGCCACGCGCTCGCCGAAAGCACGCAGCATAGCATTTGAAGAAGCGAGTTCAGGCAAATATCTGCGCCGTTCAAACAGCGTTTTCACATAACCGTCCTTTTTTGCCTGCTCCACAACTTCTTTCATATAACGGTCAACACCTGCATAATGATGCAGATAATCTTTGATATATCTGTCCGCTTCTGCGCGGGTGACGCCGATATCCTTACTCAGGGAAAATGCACCGATGCCGTAAACGATGCCGAAATTTACAGCCTTTGCGCGGCTGCGCATCAACGAAGTTACCATTTGCGGCGGCATTTTAAATACCTGTGAAGCAGTGACGGTATGAATATCCGTTTCCTCGTTAAACGCTTCAATCATCGCTTTGTCATCGGCTATATCAGCTAACACCCGCAATTCAATCTGCGAGTAATCCGCGTCCACAAAAAGATTTCCCTCGCCCGCCATAAAGAATTTGCGCATTTCCCGCCCCAGCTCCTGCCGAACGGGAATGTTTTGCAGGTTCGGTTCCGTAGAAGAGATTCTGCCTGTACGTGTTTCTGTCTGATTAAAACAGGAATGAATACGCCCGTCCGTACCGATAACCTTCAGTAAACCATCGCAATAGGTGGATTTTAATTTGGCAAGCGTACGGTAAGCCAATATATGCCGTACAATTTCATATTCGTTTGCCAAGCCTTCCAATACTTCGGCATTGGTGGAGTAGCCTGTTTTTGTTTTCTTCTTTGTCGGAATCTGTAATTTAACAAACAAAATCTCGCCCAACTGTTTCGGGGAATTGATATTGAATTCTTCTCCGGCAAGAGTATAAATCGAACCTTGCAGTTCTGCAATTTTACCGCTGAGCATTTCAGAAAACTGCACAATACCTGTTTTGTCCACCAAAACACCGACGCGTTCCATAGAAGCAAGCACTTCCGCCAACGGAATTTCCATCTCTGTAAGCAAAGTGATTTGCTCGTTATTTTCCAGTCTTGCAGAAATTTTTTCACACAGCACGGCTAAATTCGCACAGTTTGAAGCAAGCGCGTTTTCACTGTCTGATTTGTTGCACACAGGACAGTATTCCTGAATCAGCCGTGTAAGGTCATAATCCTTCGCGGAAGGATTTAAAAGATATGCACCAAGCGTAATATCCATTTTTACATTTTGCAGCTGCACGCCGTGCTCCGCTGCATACGCAAAAACTTCCTTGGAGGAATACACATATTTCTCAATATCTGCATTTGCAAAAATCTCTAAAAAGTATGCACATTGTGCGCTGTCCGCTAAATCTGCCTGTACGACTGCGGATTCGCTGTGAAAATATGCCGATTCTGCATTTTCCAGCATAAAATATACTTTGTTCCCGCGCAGGACACTTTCTGCGGAAGAAAGCCCGACAACAAAAGGTAAACATTTGCTTTGCGATTGTGTATCGGCAGGTAAAACTGCGTCTGCGTTCGCAGATAAATGCAGTTTTTCGAGAATTTTAAACATTTCTAAAGAAACAAGCAATGCCGTGGCGGCAGAAGCATCCGCTTGCGTTTTTACATAATGGGAGATTTCCGTATCAATCGGTACATCCAGCTTAATTGTCCCGAGCCGATAGCTTAAATACGCCATTTCTTTACCGTCTGTAAGTTTTTGCCGCACCCCCGGTTTTACGTCAAGCGCCTCTAAGTTTGCATAAATTTCATCAACCGTATGAAAACGGACAATTAAATCCTCTGCTGTTTTTTTGCCGATACCCGCAACGCCCGGAATATTGTCAGAGCTGTCCCCCATCAGCGCCTTAATATCAATCATTTGCTTCGGCGTTACACCGTACTCTTCGCGGATACGTTCAATGTCATAAACATTCGTTTCGGGTCTGCCCATTTTGGTAGAGGCCAGCAAAACATTTACATTTTCCCGTACCAACTGTAAACTGTCACGGTCACCCGTTGCAATAAAGCATTGGTCTGTGCCTTTGGTATTCGCCGCCAATGTTCCGATTAAATCATCGGCTTCATAGCCTTCTTTCATGACAAGCACATACCCAAGGGAACTTAACAGTTCTTTAAGCACAGGCATTTGCTCCGCAAGTTCAGGCGGCATACCCTTTCGGTTCGCTTTGTAGCCGTCATACATTTTATGCCGAAATGTCGGCGCTTTTAAATCAAAGGTCACTGCCACCGCATCCGGTTTTATGTCTTCTTCCAATTTTAAAAGAATATTCATAAAGCCGTAAATCGCATTGGTAAAACGGCCGTCTTTCGTGGTTAAAAGCTTAATTCCGTAAAATGCACGGTTCAAAATACTGTTGCCGTCAAGTATCAATAATTTCATATGCCGCTCCAAACAAATCGAATTATATATAAAATATACCATATTTCTGATAAGAATGCACGAGAAATTTAAAGTTGCCGTAAAAAATAAAGTGTGCTATACTTTTCAGAGATTTAAAAACAAGGTGTATCTATGAAAATCGCTAATTTAGAAATCACAGGATTTGCCGCGCTCGCGCCCATGGCCGGCGTCGCGGACAGAGCTTTTCGGGAACTTTGCGTCGGATACGGCGCCGCTTACGTTGTATCGGAAATGATTAGCTCCAAAGGCGTTTCCATGGGGGACAAAAAATCAAAAGCACTGATGCAGTTATCCTCTGCGGAACGACCCGCAGGTGTGCAAATTTTCGGCAGTGAACCCGAAATTATGGCAAAATCTGTAGAAACGGTATTGCATGTGCATCCGCAGTTTGTGGATATCAATATGGGCTGTCCCGCGCCGAAAATTGCGGGGAACGGCGGCGGTGCTTCTTTAATGCGCGACCCTGTACGCGCTGAAAAGATTATAGAAACCGTAAAAAAAGCCTGCGGTGAAATTCCTGTAACCGTAAAAATTCGCACAGGTTGGGACGATACGCACATCAATGCGGTTGAAATGGCAAAGCGTGCAGAGAACGCAGGCGCATCCGTCATCACCGTACACGGCAGAACCAGACAGCAAATGTATGCACCGCCTGTCAATCACGGCATTATCTCCGAAGTGAAAAAAGCGGTTACGATACCTGTGGTCGGTAACGGAGATATTACAGACGGTGCAAGCGCCGCAAAAATGCTGGAAAATACAAACTGCGATTTTTTGATGATTGGGCGCGGCGCGCTCGGCCGCCCGTGGATTTTCCAGCAAATCAACGCCTTTCTCTCAGAGGGCAGAATCCTGCCTGAACCGCCTGTTTCGGAGCGTATGCGTATTATGTGCCGACATGTACAAATGATTTGCGACTATAAAGGCGAACGCATCGGCATTCGCGAAGCCAGAAAGCATGCGGCATGGTATACAAAAGGTATTCGGGGCGCCGCCGAATACCGCAGACAGCTCGGCCAGCTGGAAAGCACAGCACAGCTTGAAGAAATCGCCTATAAAATTTGTTTGGAAAATCAATAAGCCCGAACAGCGAAACCGCCGGCTTTTCAGCCGACGGTTTCTGCCTGTCTCTTATACACATCTCCGAGCCCACGAGACCGATCAG
>UQFM01000071.1 GCA_900540295.1 uncultured Oscillospiraceae bacterium | reverse complement strand
AAACTTGTCATTCTGAGCGGAGCGAAGTTTTAAATTTAAAAACCTTATATCGCTCCCTCTAAGAGGGAGCTGGCACGGCATAGCCGTGACTGAGGGAGTTTGCTCACACAGCACAAAGTGAATTTGATACATGTGCAGGGAACAACCGATGACACATTTCATAAGATTTTATCAAGTTTTCGCGGGCGCGCATTGCGCCCCTACTTTATTTCCGAGGTGATTTTATGCATGGCTTTTGCTGTCCCGTGTGCGGCAGGGTTTTAGAAAATCGGGAAAAAGCCTATATATGCCCAAACCGCCACAGCTTCGATAAAGCCAAAAGCGGCTATGTGCATTTGCTGACGCATCATTCGGGCGCAAAAGGGCACGGCGACAACAAAGCCATGGTAACGGCACGGCGTGACTTTTTGGAAACAGGCGCATATGCCGAATTGCGTGCGGCAGTGGCGAAAACGGCAAATCAATATACCCCTGACGGCGGCGTGCTGTTGGACAGCGGCTGCGGTGAGGGGTATTATACAGACGGCATTTGCGAAGCGCTGGGTACGCGCGCCGATGTTTTGGGCTTTGATATTTCCAAAGACGCGGTTAATTTTGCCGCCAAACGCTGTAAGTCCGCGCAGTTCGCGGTGGCGAGTGCGTTTCGGATTCCTGCCCCCGATGCAAGCGTGGATGTGCTGACAGAAATCTTTTCACCTTTCAGCGAAGCGGAATTTGCCCGCGTGTTAAAGAAAGACGGCGTGCTTTTAGAGGTCATTCCGGGGAAACGCCATTTGTACGGTTTGAAAAAGGCGGTGTACGATACGCCGTATCCAAACGAGGTCTCGCCGTTTGTGCGTGCGGGATACCGATTGGAAGAACACCTGCATTTGTCGGACGAATTGCATCTTGTTTCGGCACAGGACATCGGGAATCTGTTTTTAATGACACCGTATTACTATAAGACGGGACGCAAAGAGCAGGCACGGCTTGCCGCGCTGACGGATTTGACAACCGAAACGGAATTTCATATTTTAGTGTATCGGAAAACATTGTAAATTGAGACGGATTTACAAACAACACCGCGCCGTTCCTGTACAAATCAGGAGCGGCGCGGTGTTGTAAGGTTCGGATTTTGCAAAATCAACGGCAAGGTACAGACCGTAGGGGCGTGCATTGCGCGCCCGCCGAAGTCAGATGAAACTTCGCGGACGGACAAGGATGTCCGTCCCTACGCGCTCAGAATGACAAATTTTTGCGAACCATGTAGGGGCGCTTCACGAAGCGCCCGAAAACGGACAGCCGCAAGGGCTGTCCTTACGGGCTGCGGTTTTACACATTCCAACTGTGCAAATAGGTTTCCTGCGCATCTGTAAGGGAATCTACCTTTACGCCCCATGCAAGCAATTTCCTGCGGGCAACCTCTCGGTCAATTTCCTCGGGGACGAAATGCACGCCTTTGTCTAAACTGCGGTGCTGTGCGATATACCGCGCACAAAGTGCCTGAATCGCAAAACTCATATCCATAATTTCGGCAGGGTGTCCGTCGCCTGCGGCAAGATTGACGAGTCTGCCCTCTGCAATCAAATGCAACACCTTGCCGTCCGCCATTCGGTAACCCATAATGTTTTTTCGGCTTTCAAACTGCTCTGTGGAGAGCTTTTCCAAATCGCCGATATTGATTTCCACATTAAAATGCCCCGCGTTACAGAGAATCGCACCGTCTTTCATACGGCGCATCGCCTGTTCGGTAATCACATCTTTACATCCCGTTACCGTCACAAAGAAATCACCTGTTTCGGCGGCTTCGGCCATCGGCAGAACGGTAAAGCCGTCCATCACGGCTTCCATCGCCTTTACCGCGTCAACCTCGGTTACAATGACTTTCGCACCGAGGCCTTTTGCGCGCATGGCAACGCCTTTGCCGCACCAGCCGTAGCCTGCCACCACCACGGTTTTGCCTGCGACAATCAAATTTGTAGTGCGGTTAATGCCGTCCCAAACCGACTGCCCCGTGCCGTAGCGGTTGTCAAACAGATATTTGCATTTTGCGTTGTTGACCGCCATCATCGGGAACTGTAAAGCGTTATCACTTGCCATTGCCTGCAGACGGATAATCCCTGTGGTGGTTTCCTCACAGCCGCCGAGCACCTCAGGCAGAAATTTCCGATATTCGTTATGAATCAGATTCACGAGGTCGCCGCCGTCATCTATAATAATATTGGGGCGGTGTTCCATAACCGCTTTTAAGTGTGCGTGGTATTCTTCAGCGGTCGCGCCGTGTACGGCAAACACTTCCATACCGCCGTGTACAAGTGCGGCGGCAATATCATCCTGTGTCGAAAGCGGATTACTGCCCGTTACATACATTTCCGCGCCGCCCGCCTGCAACACGCGGCAGAGGTAAGCGGTTTTGGCCTCCAAATGTACCGAAAGCGCCACACGCAAGCCTTTAAAAGGGAGTTCTTCGCGAAATTCCGATTCCAATCCCGACAAAAGCGGCATGTAGCTTTTTACCCATTGAATTTTCTGCTCGCCCGAAGCGTGCAGAGAGACATCCTTGATGATACTCATTTTCCATATTCTCCTTATTGTGTAAAAACAGACTTCTTATTCTGCTGTTCTTCTGAAAATAGCCTACCACATTGCGGTAAAAAATGCAATAGTTCCGCGAAATGTCAACAGACTTGCCTATTGACACTGTGCAGATTTTGTGCGATAATTTGAGCAGAAACTGTGTAAGGTGACCATATCTGTTTTGGATACGGTGCATGAAAGACGGAGGTAATATCCAATGAATTCAACGGTAAAAAGAGCAATCGCCGCGATGCTTGCCGTCATGCTGATTGTGTGTTCGTTTGCGTCCTGTAAAAAAGACGACGGAGATAATGAAATCACCCGCGGGGCAAATTCAATAGCCGCACCCGAAACCACGGCTGCGCCGACAGAGCCTGTAACGGATGAAACCACAACAGAACCTTCAACGGCTGCGCCGACTGCCGCACCGTCAACGCAAAAAAACAACGGCGGTACAGGCGGCGGGAACAGCGGAAATGCGAACCAAATCGCCAACCAAAGCGGCGTGGGGTTATCGCTTGTATCGTCTTTAATCAATGCGTTCGGCTACAATTATGACGCGAAAGAGGGCGTGTTCTATACAGAGCTGGACAGCTGGCAGCGTTCGGGCAACTACATTAAGCATTATGATGCGGTTGCGCCTTTGGGCAATATGACGTTCTTAACGACAAAGGTCGATTTTAATTATGCGGGCTTGAATTGGCGCTTGCAGTTTTGGAAAGGGCAGTACGGTCCGTTCGGCGGCGCGGAAATCGGCGTGTATAATAAAAAACCGGGGCAGACAGATGAGTTGTATTTCTGCGCGGACGACGACCACTTAATGTACATGACCTATGACTGTTATTTAACGGCGCAGGATTACCGCAGCGGCAACAAATTTTTCACCCGCGGCTGGCAGAAGCATTGGTGGCTGACGGGCTTTAAGATGGCGAATGTTACCCCGACGGATATGGTGATGTATGCACGCATCCGCACGTATGACAGCACCATGCACAGCGCCATGGAGCAGGGGCTTATCAACGCCGGCTTCCGCAAAGGCGATGCACGTACGCAGATGGATACATACAGAAAATCGGGCTTCGATTTCTACATCCTGTGGCACAGCGTCGGGGAGACCAACTATAATAACAGATAATTATCGCAAAGGTTCGCGCGGAGCTCCGCTGCGAACCTTCGCATTTTAAAGCATATTTTTGGAGCAGTTTTTATGAAAAGCAATTTTTTCGCATTTGCCTCGCGCATTAAATATATTCACCGCTGGGCACTGATGCGCAACACAACTTACGAAACCCTAAGCCAGCATTCCTATGAGGTAGCGACACTGGCACACGCGCTTGCGGTTATCGGGAACCGAAGATTCCAAAAAAACTATGACGTTTCCCGCGCGGCGCTTTTGGGGTTATACCACGATGTACCCGAAATTATCACGGGCGATATGCCGACGCCTGTAAAATATCACAGTAAAGAAATGCGCACGGCGTTTGCGGCAGTGGAACAGTATGCAAGCGCGCGTCTGCTTTCCATGCTGCCCGACGACCTGCGGGCGGATTACGAACCGCTTTTGTCGGAAGAAGCAACGGACGAAGCGGATTTGCACGTGCTGGTGAAAGCGGCGGATAAACTGTCGGCGTACATTAAATGTATTGAAGAACGCAAGGCGGGCAACAGCGAGTTTTCCGATGCGGAGCGCGCTACGAAAAAGGCGCTTGAAAAAATGCAGTGTCCCGAAGCAGAAGTTTTTATAGAAGAATTTTTGCCCGCGTACAGCCTGCCGCTGGATAAACTGAAATGAGCGGGAAGATAATCATTCTTCCGTTTGAACCGAAGTACCGCGACGACCTTATTTTTATGGTGTTGGAAGCGAAAAACGCATTGGGCAGAATTCCCGGTTTGAACGAGGATTTATTGGATATAAACACAAATTACACGGCACGCGGCGGTATGTTTTGGGTGGCGCTGAATGACAGAAACAGAGTGGTCGGCAGTGTCGGCTACAATCCGCGTGCAAATCCGTGCGAGGCGGACCTGCACCGTCTGTTTGTGAAATACAATTTGAAACGGCAGGGAATCGGTGCGGCGCTTTTGCAGTGTGCGGAAACCCATATGCGGGGGCAAAACATTAAAACGGTGTATGTGCATTTGGGACACGGCGAAGAATGGTTTGAATCAAGGGCGTTTTACCGAAAGCACGGGTATGTTTTTTTCGCGGAAGACAGAATGAAAAAGGATTTGTAGGGCGGTTCCTACAGAGAACCGACGGTAACGCACCGAGTAGGGGCGGGTTTCCACGCCCGCCCGCAAAATCTGCACAAACCCGTTGGGGCGCTTGCGCGTTGCGACTGTCAAAATTTCCGCAACCCGTAGGGGCGTGCATTGCGCGCCCGTCGAAGTCTGATAAAAATCCGCGGGACGCTGAGGTCAGCGTCCCCTACGATTTGCAAATCAAATTCATATCGCACTGTGGGCAACATAGACAGCCGCGAGGGCTGTCCCTACGCGCTCAGAATGACAAAAAATACAACCGAAAGGAAGCGGAACTATGGGGGAGAAACTGAAACGCGCCATTGGGGTCAAGGGGGACTTCAAAACGGCGATTTTGCCGATGATGCGTTACAGCTACGCCAATATTTTTATGGGCGGGGCCGGGTACATTATCAGCATGTACTTCACGATTTTTCTGACGGATGTTGTCAATCTGTCCTTAAATCAGGCGGGTATTGTGGTCATGCTTGCCACCGTTTGGGATGCGGTGACTGACCCCGTTATGGGGCTGATTACCGACCGCACGCGCTCCAAATACGGTAAGCACCGCCGCTATCTTTTGTGGGGGATTCCGCTGCTGCTGGCGTCCTATGTATTGCTGTGGAACGGCTATCTTGTGAACGGCAGGGAAAATCCGACGGGTGCAATGCTGTTTTTCGTTTTGATATATATGCTGTATAAAACGGCGTATACCGTTATCGGCGTACCGCATACGGCAATGCTTCCCGAGCTTGCGCCCGATTATAATCTGCGTACGCAATACAACTCTATGGGGTACCTGTTCAATTCCGCGGGTATGGTGCCCGCGTTCGGTATTGCGGTTTTGGTGCTTTCTCTGTTCGGGTCGGGCGATAACCTTTCGTCTGAATCCAAAGCCCCGTTTGCGGTTATCGGCATTGTGCTTGCGGTATTTTTCTCCGCCGCGGTATTTATGACCTTTAAAACGACACGCGAACCAAGCTCCGAGCATATGCGTGTAGAGCCGCTGGACCTCAAATATATTTTGCGCGAATATGTGCTGGTTTTCAAAAACCGCTCCTTTCGACAGTACTTCTTTATGAGTCTTGCGTATCAGTTTTCCACGGGCTTCTATTTGAATTCCAAGGTGTATTACGTCAAATATCTTGCCAATCAATACAGCAAATACGCGCTGTTTAACGCCGTGGCGGGGGTGGCGGAAGCAAGTGCATTTCCGCTGAATTACGCGCTGACGATGAAATACGGCAAAAAACGGTGCGGTGCGATTGTGACCCCATTGATGGTCGGCGGGCTCGCCATCGGTCTGTTTATGCAAGCCGGCGGCGGCAAAGGCGCATGGGTTTGGTCGGTTTTGATGTTGCTGAGTATGGTTTTGTATCCGTTCGGCATGTCGGGACTGGGTTTTGTTTCCACCAACATTTTCCCCGATTTAACCGATGTGGACGAACTGATTACAGGCAGACGGCGCGAGGGCGTGATTTCCACCTTCAGTACGCTGATTAAAAAGAGCGTTGCGGGCGTGATGGCGGCAATGGTCGGCTTTACCCTGCAGGGCTTCGGGCTTGTGACGGGCGACACGGTTACGGAATATGAAAAAGCAACAGGCGAGTTGTTTGCGCAGTCGTCGCAGGCGGTGCTCGGTGTGCGAATCTGTGTAGCGGTTGTGCCGATTGCGGCGGCGCTGATTTCGTTGTTTCTGCTGCGAAAGTTTCAAATGACTGGCGAGGACCACACCATGATTCGCGCCGCTGTCGCGACGAAAAAGAAATACGGCAGTGTAACCCTTACCGCAGAGCAGATTGCACGCTGTGAACTGATTTCTGGGCAGAGATTTGAAAATACGTGGCTCGGCAAAGGCAACAATACGGTTGAAGCACATACGCTTGCGCAGAATGAAAACGGCGAATACCTGATTTTGCTGGAATTGGAAGAAGCTAAAAAAGCGGCGGAAGAAGCCGCAAAACAAAAGGAGGCACATACAAAATGACCGAAGTAAACATCAAGCAGAAAGAACCTTTGAAAAAAGCACGCACGCCGAAAACCGCCGTGCAGGATTTCCTGTTCTATCTCGTGCAGTGGACTTGGGGACTGCCCGTCAATTTGGTCGGCGGCATTGCGTTCTTGATTTGCACGAAACTTCTGCACCGCCGCTGGCAGCATTTCGGTTATGCGCGTATTGTTTATCTGCCGTGGAATTCGGGCGGGCTTTCCTTAGGGCTGTTTATCTTTATGAAAGACAACCATAAAAGCCAAAAGTGGACTTACAACACCCGTATTCACGAGTACGGCCACACTTGGCAGTGTCTGCTGTTAGGACCGCTTTACTATCTCGTAATCGCCCTGCCCTCGGCAGTTTGGTGCAATTTTTTTGAGGGTTACAGAAAGAAAAATAATGTGTCTTACTATAAGCTCTATTGCGAATCTTGGGCAAACGCATGGGGGCAGAAATTCTCGAAAATGCAGATGCTGGATCTCGGCGTATAAAGCTGTATCCGTTTAAAATGATGAACCGCCCCGCCGTAAGTCAATCCGACTTGCGGCGGGGCGGTTTTGAAGCTCTGCAAGATTCTGTTGCAATCAAGATAAATACATCGTAACAAGTGATTTATTCAAACAAATACACTCTTGCCTCATACGGACGCAGGGGGCAGATGTCGGCTCTTGCGGGGGCGTCCTTGTAATTTTGCAGTACCAGCTTGCCTTTGGTTAAGTCAAAGCCTGCGGGCACGCGGAAGGTTTTGGTCTCGTCTGCGAAAGAGCAGATAATCAGTGCCTTTTTGCCCTCATAATTGCGCTCATACACATAAAAATCCTTGCTTTCGTGCATATGCTCCCTGTAATCGCCGTAAATAAAGATTTTATTTTCTTTACGCACTTTAAACAGCTTGCGGTAGTAATTTAAAATGGAATCCTTGTCTTTTTCCTGCTGTTTTACGTTGACGTCGGTGTAATTCGGATTCACTGAGAACCACGGTTCGGTTTTGGAGAACCCGCCGTAGGCGCTCGAATCCCATTGCACGGGGGTGCGTGCGTTTTCTCGGCTGGTGCGGTTGGCAATCTTCAAATAGGCGCTGTCGGAGAATCCGAGCTTTTTAAACAACTTCTCGTTGTTAAAGGTAACAACGTCCTTGAATTGGTCCACGCTGGAGAGGTGATTGTTGACCATGCCGATTTCCTGCCCCTGATAGACAAACGGTGTGCCGCACTGCATATAGCACATGGTGGCGAGCATTTTGCCGCTTTCCTTCCAGAACTTTTCACTGCCGTAGCGGCTGATGACGCGCGGATGGTCGTGATTTTCAATATACAGCGCGTTCCACGACCGACCGTACAAATCGTTTTGCCAGTTTGAAAACGCCTTTTTCAGTTTTTTCAGGCTGAACGGCGTGACAATGGTATCGGTAATCAGACAGTCCGCCTGCATATGGTCAAAGGCAATCATCATATCGAGTACCTTATCCTCACCCGCTGTGTATTTCAGCGCGTCTCTGGAATTGGTCATCGGGGATTCGCCGACCATAAAGCAGTCGTAATCCTTCATAATGTCCTGACGGAATTCGGTTAAATACTCGTGACAGTGCGGTCCTTTATTGTAGTGCTCCACACCCGTCGCAATCGGCAGGGGGAAGCCGTTGGGCAGTCCCTCTTTTTTGGAAATATAGGTAATTACGTCCTCGCGGAAACCGTCTACGCCCATATCGAGCCAAAAGCGCATAATGCTTTTGACCTCGTCGCGCACCTTCGGGTTATCCATATTGAGGTCGGGCTGGCCTTTGGCAAAGACGTGCAGATAATATTCGTCCAAATCCTTGTTGTATTCCCATGCGCCGCCCTCAAAGCACGAAAGCCAGTTGTTCGGCGGCTTTTTGCCGTCCTTGCCCTTGCCTTTGCGCCAGAAGTAGTAGTCGTGGTACGGATTGTCCTTGCCCTTTAAGCTCTCTTGGAACCATTGGTGGTCAACAGACGTGTGGTTGACGACTAAGTCCATCAAAACTTTCATACCGCGCTCGTGCGCGCCGTCCAAAACTTGTTTGAACAGCTCTAAATCACCGTAATCGGGGGAAATGTTTTTGTAATCGGCAATGTCGTAGCCGTAATCCGCATTCGGAGACGGATACAGCGGGGAGAACCAAATTGCGTCTGCGCCTAAGGATTTGATGTAGTCCAGCTTTTCGAGTACGCCGTTGAGGTCGCCGATACCGTCGCCGTTGCCGTCCTTGAACGAACGCGGCCAGATTTGATAGATAACGGCTTCCTTATACCATTCGTTTTTCAAAAGAACACACCCCTTAAAATATGATTATTATACAGTATACCATACCTGTCTCTTATACACATCTCCGAGCCCACGAGA
>UQFM01000070.1 GCA_900540295.1 uncultured Oscillospiraceae bacterium | reverse complement strand
GGCGGGGAATCCGCCGCACTGCTCAAGGAGCGGTATCTCGCCGCCGACGGCATTGAAAACGTCATTCAGGTATTGGAAGAGCTGGAAAACGAAAAACTGAACGATTTGGATTTTATTGAACTGAACGCCTGCGCGGGCGGCTGTGTCGGCGGTCCGCTGACGGTGGAAAATCCGTATGTTGCAAAGGCACGGTTACAGCGTCTGCGCAAATATCTGCCCGTCTCCTGCAACCATTTGGAAGCAAGTGAAATCCCGGATGCAATGCGCTGGGAAAAGCCGCTGGAATCCGTCAACATTATGAAACTGGATGAAGATTTGCGCAAAGCGATGCAGAAAATGCAGAAGATGAATGAAATCGAAAAGGTTTTGCCGGGGCTGGACTGCGGCACGTGCGGCGCACCCTCCTGCCGCGATTTGGCAGAAGATATTGTGCGCGGGAAAGGGTCGATTGAGGACTGCGTATTCTTTACGCGAGACAAATCCGACAACCGTGACTTTATTCCGATTCCTGCGCCGTTCCGAAAATCCGACGCCAAGGACAGCACAGAAATGAAATAAAGCAATTTTACACAGGGGTGAATATATGACCGTTCGTGAATTTGCAGAAATGCAGAATTTAACTGTTTTAGTAGATGCGGATATGACGCGGGAAATCGGCGGCGGCTATTGCGGTGACCTTTTAAGCTGGGTCATGTCCCGTGCGCAGAGCGATAACTGCTGGTTTACCGTGATGGGCAATGTCAACGCCGTTGCGGTCAGCGTTTTGGCGGACTGCGCGTGCATTGTGCTTTGTGAAAACGCGCCGTTGGACGAGGATGCAAAGCAAAAAGCGGAACAGCAAGGGGTCAATATTTTGATTTCCGATAGAAATGCGTTTGTACTCGCAAATGCGCTCGGTGCGGTACTGTGATGGACGTGTACGCCGATTTGCATTTGCACTCCTGCCTGTCGCCCTGCGGGGATAACGATATGACGCCCTACAATCTGGTGCAGATGGCGAAGCTGTTGGGATATGATATGATTGCGCTGACCGACCACAACACCTGCCGAAACTGCAAAAGCGCGGAGAAAATCGGCAGAGAAATCGGGCTGACGGTAGTTTCGGGAATGGAGCTTTGCACCGCGGAAGAAATCCACTGCGTCTGTCTAATGCCTGACAGCGACACAGCGGAAGCGTTCTCGGAATACATACATAAAACACTGCCGTCCGTAGAAAATCAGCCTGAGATTTTCGGAGAACAGCGCGTCATGGACTGCGGCGATACTGTATTAGACACCGAACCGCTGTTACTGACAACCGCTTCGTCCGTTTCTGTCGATGATTTGGTGCCGCTTGTGCGGGAGTTCGGCGGTGCGTGTTTTCCCGCCCATTTAGACCGTGCGTCTTACAGCCTTTTGTCCGTATTCGGGTTTTTATATCCTGAGTTACAGTTCACCGCCGCAGAGTTCACGCCGCAGGCAGATTTACCGCCTTTTCTCGATGCACACCCGTTGCTGCGCGGAATGCGGATTCTGCGGAATTCCGATGCGCATTATTTGGAAAACATGATAGAACCCGCCTCCCCCCTGCCCCTGCGCGATTGCTCCGCGCAGGCGTTGATTGACTATGTGAACGGGGTATAAAAATGAAAAAAGCAACGAAAACAAGGATTTTACAAATTCTATTTTATTTCACCTTGGTTGTATATACGTTACTGCTGTTGCGGATCTCCTTATTTAAATACACAAACCTGCCAGAGCTGTTATGCTCCCCCGACCGTTTTTATACACGGGGGTTGAATCTGATTCCGTTTGCTTACGACGGTGCGTACAGTTATCAATTCCTACGGCAAACCCTTTTAAATTATTTGATGTATTGCCCGCTCGGATTTCTGCTTTCGATGAAAACCGTCGGTAAAAAACGCCGCCCGCTGTATCTGCTGATTCCGTTCGGCGTCAGTCTTTTTATGGAAATACTGCAATATGCATTGTATCTCGGTGCAGCGGATATCACCGACATCATTATGAATACATTGGGCGGTATTTTCGGATTTGTATGCTATGCATTTTTAGCATATCTGTTCCGCAAAAAGCGGAACACGCTGAATTCGGTGCTGATTATCTGCATGTCCTGTGTGGCAGTATTCGGATTTACAGCTTATATCATCGGTACAGATTGGTCGGCATATACAAAAATCTTTTCATAAGCCTTTGTTCAAAACCCGTGATTGGAAACAAAAAATCCAATCACGGGTTTTTATTTCAGATTGAAAAGCCGTTCCTCAAAAAATGCGGAAACATCGCGGTAATCCACCGTGCGCGGTCCGTGTCCCGTCCGCATTTTTTCGGAATTTTCCTGCGCGCGCACCACACCGAACGCCACGACAAACAGCAAAAGGAGCGCGGTCAGAGATACAATATATTTCGCAAAGACACTTTTGGGTTTCATGCTTTTTCACTTCCGTTTAAATTTTTTGTAAGAGCATACGGTATGCCCGCACGGCAGTGCGGGTCTGTCATTCTGCGCGTTAGCGAAGAATCTCACACGGCACAAAGTAAAATTGATACATGCGTAGGGACGGACATCCTTGTCCGTCCGTGAAGTTTCATCGAACCTTGGCGGGCGCGCAATGCACGCCCCTACGGGGATTATGCAAATTTTATCGGGTCGCCGACCCCTACACGGATTGTGCAAATTTTGCAGGCGCGCAATGCACAAATTTTTAGAAAGAATGCAGTCCATCCCTCTATTTCTTTGCATACTCGGTAACCAGCTTGCCGAGTGCCGTGCCGATGAGTCTGCCCGAATATTCCGCTTCTTCCAAAGTGTTTGAATCGCTGCCCATTTCCAAAAGAACGGAACAGGGCGTCACATCCATATTGTATTTCCGCGCGGAAAACAAAATCGGACGCATAAGACCGGGATATTGTGTTTCGGCGATTTCCTGCAAACGCAAAGCAAAAGTCAGATTTTCTTCCCAAGTCGGAAAATCCGTCACCTTACCGTCCTCACAGCCTGCAATAATCATAATTTGCGCCGCTTTTTTACCGTTAATCGTTGCTGTCGGTTTCACACGCGTGCCGTCGCTTTGTTTAATCGCATCACGGTGTACATCGATAACCACTTTGATACTCGGATTCTCCTGCATAATCTGTGCAATGCTCGCTCTGGAGCGGTCATATGCACCCGTATACTTCGCATCATGAATCTGCGTATCGTGAATCACACCGATACCCATTTTTTCAAGCTCCTCACAAAGCGCCGTACCGACACGCACCATATTACAGGTCGGGTCGTCGCTGCGGGTCACATAATCCGATGTATACCAGCCTTTATTCAGCATTTCATAGCTTTCGGTTGTGTGCGTATGAAAAATCAGCACCGTCGGCTCCGCTTTGTTTTCCACGGCTAAGGATATCGGTTTTTCGACTGCGCTCTGAATATCAATACCGTGCGAAGGCGTTGTGTTGCGCACGGTTATATTTTTGTAAACGGCTGTCGCATTTGCCGCATCATATTGCTTTTCTACGATATTCCCGCTTTTTTCCGCATTCGCAAACTGCGCCTCCGCCGCGCGCTGCATGTCCAAAATATCCTGCGGTGTATCGGTGATACCGCCGCTTTCCGTTTGCTTCGGGGACGCCTCTTTCGGCTGAATCGGCGCAATCACCTCATCCGCGGGATTCACGGCAGGCTTTTGCGCGGCGGTCTGCAAATCGTTTTTCAGAATCTGCACCGAACCCTGCGGCATCTGTAAGGACGCGCTGACGAGCGCCAGCTTGGAAACGGGTTCCGAAAAATGCAGACCGCCGAAAAAAAGCACTGCCAAAAACAGCGGCATCACAGCCGCCGAAAAAGGGCTGTTTTTTTGGTTGATATTCGATTTTTTTCGTCTTTTGTTTTGCGGTTTCACAAATCGTCTGTCCTTTCAAAAAGCATATATCTTCTACACTATATGCTGCGGACAAGAGGATTAGACGATATTCAGCAAAACATCAGGCTCAATCTGCGGCTGTAAAGCACAGTTGAGCGACAAAGACAGAAAGCGTGCGGCACGGTGAATCAGCGTATCAATTTCGCGCGGGGTCACCATCATATTCCGTGCATTTTCGGAAATACCGCCGCAATCCGTGTGCTCGGTAAAATCCCGAATCATGGTGACCGCATCCACCACCGTTGGCACGCCGATGGCAATCACGGGTACACCGAGTGTTTCGCGGTCAATCCGCGCACGGTGGTTGCCGACACCCGACCCCGGCGTAATGCCTGTGTCGGTCAGCTGAATGGTATTGCCGAGGCGGGAAAGACTGCGCGCCGCCAGCGCATCTACCGTAATTACCGCACTCGGATACACGGTGTTGACAATCCCGCGAATCGACTCTGCCGTTTCCAAGCCCGTTTGCCCGAGTACGCCGAAGGTAACTGACGATACCTCGCGCAAATCGGGAAAGCCCAAATCATTTGCAAGCGACTTGTTGATATGCCTTGTAGCAAAAATACCGCGCGCCGTTTTCGGACCGAGCGCATCGGGCGTAATATTGTCGTTGCCGAGTCCCGCCACCAGCACGTTACTGCAAGGCGTCGGCAGAAGCTCCCGAATCAGCTCCGTCATCACGTCCAGCCGTTCATCCAGCAGTTCACTGTCGTGCGAAAATTCGGGGATTTCCGCTGTGATGTATTTCCCCTTCGGTTTGCCCAGCTCCTGCGCACCTGCTTCGTTTTGAATTTCAATACGGGTGATTTTGACATTGCCCCGCGAATACGTTTCCGACGTAACATTTTCGGAATTCCGATTTTCACAGATTTCCCGACGTTCCACCGCCAAATCCGTTCGAAAATCCATTGTATCGCCTCCTGTTCATTTTATTATGGGCAAAACAGGAAAAAGTATTGCGGTTTTTTGAAAAAAAACTTGCTTTTTCCGAAAAAGAATGGTAATATGTGTATTGCTAATGTAAGGGAGGTGTGACCATGCCGAATATTAAGTCAGCGAAAAAGCGCGTTATTGTGAACAACAAGCGTGCCCAGCGCAATAAGTCCATGAACTCTGCGCTCAAAACCGCTATCAAAAAGGCGAATGTTGCAATTGAAGCAGGTGCAGCCGATAAGGAAGTGCTTGTTACCGCAGCAGTGAAAAAGATTGATCAGGCGACTGCGAAGGGGCTTCTCCACAAAAATAACGCTGCCCGTAAAAAGTCCGCCCTCGTTTCCAAACTGAATAAGGCGTAACCGCCCATTTTTGAAATGAGTACAGATTAAATGCCGCAGGCTTTATGCAAGCCATGCGGCGTTTCGCTTTTTATATTGATTTAAAAATTATTTTTCTGCCCGTAATAGGCATTTGCGCCGTGTTTACGCAGGTAGTGTTTGTCTAACAGCTCCTGCTGCATAGGCGGCAAATCGGGTTGCATTTGCAGGGCGTGCCAGCCCATAAAGGCGACTTCTTCCAAAACCACAGCGTTGTGTACGGCGTTGTTCGGGTCTTTGCCCCAGCAAAACGGACCGTGCGAATGCACAAGGACTGCGGGAATATCCGTTGCGCTTTTGTCCTGAAAAGTTTCGGCAATTACATTGCCCGTTTCCCACTCGTAGCGTCCGCCGATTTCAGCGGGCGTCATTTTTCTTGTACACGGAATTTCACCGTAGAAATAGTCGCCGTGCGTTGTACCGAGTGCGGGAATCCCCCGCCCCGCCTGTGCAAAGGTGGTTGCCCAGCGCGAATGGGTATGCACGATTCCGCCGATTTCGGGAAACGCATTGTAGAGTACTACGTGCGTATCGGTATCCGAGGACGGGTTCAATTCCCCTTCAACTTTTTTGCCTGTTTTCAAATCGACGACAACCATATCTTCAGGGCGCATTGTATCGTATTCGACACCCGAGGGCTTGATAACCATCAAGCCCTGCCCGCGGTCTACGCCCGACACATTGCCCCAGGTAAAGGTGACAAGACCGTGCTTCGGCAAAAGCAAATTCGCTTCAAAAACCGATTGTTTTAATGCTTCCAACATATTATTTCCTCATTTCAGCTTCCATGCAAGGTCGTTTAAGAAAAGCTCCTGCTCCAATGCGTCGGGCGTGGTGTCTTTTGTGATATGGACAAATTCAATGTCCATCATCCGCGCCCAGTCACGTAGCATTTCAGGCGTGGCGTCATAGGTCAGCACGGTATGGTGTGCGCCGCCCGCCAAAATCCAGCACTCCGCACCTGTTCTGAGGTTTGGCTCAGCACGCCACATCACGCGTGCCACAGGCAGGTTCGGCATATCCATAATCGGCTTGACCGCTTCGATATCCTGACAAATCATACGCAGTCTGCCGCCCATATCCACAAGGCTCACGACACAGGCTTTGCCTGCGTGTCCCTCGAATACAAGCCGTGCAGGGTCTCCCTTACCGCCGATGCCCAATGGGTGCACCTCAATGCGCGGGCGTGCCGCCGCCACGGACGGGCAAACCTCCAGCATATGCGCGCCGAGAGAATATTCATTGCCTTGCTCAAGATGATAGGTGTAATCCTCCATAAACGCAGAGCCGCCTGTCATCCCCTCGGTCATCGTTTTAATGACGGCAGTCAGCGCGGAGACTTTCCAGTCTCCCTCACCGCCGTAGCCGTAGCCCTGCGCCATTAGGCGCTGAGATGCAAGCCCGGGGAGCTGTTCCATACCGTACAAGTCCTCAAAGGTATTGGAAAATGCTTTACAGCCCTCGCGTTCGAGCATTCTCTTCATTGCAATTTCTTCTTTTGCCTGATAGCGTACCGCCGCAAGATTGTCGGTTGCCATATCGTAAAGTTTATCGTATTCCGCCATCAGCGCGTCCACGTCTGCTTCCGTAACCGCGTTGATTTCCTCGACCAAAGCCCCTACGGGCCATGTATTCACCTGCCAGCCGAGTTTCATTTGCGTTTCGACCTTATCGCCCTCGGTCACAGCAACATTGCGCATATTGTCGCCGAAGCGCATTACCTTTAAGGATTTTGAAAACGCAACCGCCGCCGCAGAACGCATCCAACTGCCGAGGCGCGTAAGGACATCTGCATCCTGCCAATACCCCATAATCACCTTGCGCGGCATACGCAGACGCGCGGCAATAAAACCGTGTTCGCGGTCGCCGTGCGCCGCCTGGTTCAGATTCATAAAATCCATATCAATTTCTTCATTGGGAATGGTGCGGTTGTACTGCGTGGCAAAATGGCAATACGGCTTTTGCAGTTTTTGCAGTCCGTCAATCCACATTTTACTCGGTGAAAAGGTGTGCATCCACGCAATCACACCTGCACAGGTATCACGGTAATTTGCCTCTTTGACAACCTCAGTAATCTCTTCGGGCGTTTTCGCGGTTACTTTATAAACCACCTTGCAGGGCAAAGCGCCGCTTTCATTCATTTTTTCCGCCATTTCCTCGGCGCGTGCCGCAACGGTTTCCAAAACCTCGGGACCGTATAAAAACTGACTGCCGACCACAAACCAAAATTCATATTCTTTTAACTGCATAATAAAATCCTCTTTCTGTATTTATAATATTTCCGCCGCCGATTTTTCGACGGGCAGACCGATTTTATAACGTGTCAGAAAATGCTCGAACCGCGCGGTAACAGCCGCATCGGGGGTAAGGCACGTGCCGTTGTTATTTGCAAACACATGAGTATTCAAATATTGCGCAAGTGTTTCATTTTCCGCTTTTTCGCGCAGGTATGCCGCCAAAAGCGCAATGCCCCACGCGCCGCCCTCGCCTGCGGTTTCCATCACCGCCACGGGCGTATGGAGCGCCGCCGCCGCCAAGCGCTGACCGACCTCGGGCGTTTTGAACAGTCCGCCGTGTCCGTATAGGCGCGTTAAGGTGATATGCTCTTTCTCAAACAGAATATCCATACCGATGCGCAGTGTCGCAAGCGTGCTGAAAATCAGATTGCACATAAAGTTCGGCAGTGTCAAACGGCTTTCGGCGGTACGCACAAACAGAGGTCTGCCGTCCGCCGTGTCCGTTACAGGCTCGCCTGCATAGTAATTGTAGGAAAGCAAATCGCCGCATGTGCTGTCTGCCGACAGTGCGGCCTGATACAGCATATCGTAAAGCGCACTTTTGGACATCGGCGTGCCTGCTGAGGACAGCAATTCCGAAAACAGCCGCACCCAAGCGTCCAAATCGGAAGTGCAGGTATTGCAGTGTACCATCGCCACGGGTGCGCCCGCAGGGGTTGTAACCATATCAATTTCTTTATATACGCCCGCAAGCGGTTTTTCGAGTACCGCCATCGCGAAAATAGAAGTCCCCGCCGAAACATTGCCCGTTTTCGGTGCAATGCTGTTGGTGGCGACCATACCCGTGCCCGCATCGCCCTCGGGCGGACAAAGCGGGATGCCCGCCTGCAAATCGCCGCTCGGGTCAATCATTTTTGCGCCCGCTTCGGTCAAAACACCCGCCGGCTCGCCCGCTGTTAACACGCGGGGCAGGATGCTTTGAAGCGGCGTCGTAAAGCCGTGCGCCGCGGCAAGGCTTGCAAATTTTTCACATATTGCAGTATCATAACCGCTCATTTGACTGTCAATCGGGAACATTCCCGACGCCTCGCCGACACCGAGCACTTTTTCGCCTGTCAAGCTCCAATGAACGTAACCCGCAAGCGTCGTTAAATACGCAATATCTTTTGTATGTGTTTCTCGGTTTAAAATCGCCTGATATAAATGCGCAATGCTCCAACGCTGCGGAATATTAAAAGAAAAAGCCGCCGTCAGCTCCGCCGCCGCCTGTTCGGTAATTGTATTGCGCCAAGTGCGGAACGGCGCCAACTGGTTTCCGTCTTTGTCAAACGGCAAATAGCCGTGCATCATAGCGGAAAAGCCGATACTGCCGACGGTTTTCAAGGTACCCCCGTACTGCGACTGCACCTGCGCTTTCAGCTGTGCATAGCTTTCCCGCAAGCCTTGCCACACCGCGGACAGCGGATATGTCCAAACACCGTTTTCCAATTGATTTTCCCATGCGTACGCACCCGAGGCGAGCACACGGTAATCACTGCCTATTAATACGGCTTTTATGCGTGTCGAACCGAATTCTAAGCCGAGAGAGGTTTGTCCGCTAATGAGCATATTTTTTACACAATCCGAATCCAAAGCAATTCCTCCAAACGCTGCCATAAACTGTATTTTTCATAATCATAGCGCAAACTCTGCGCTTTCGCAAGCGTTTTTTCACGGATTTTGTAACTTTACAAGAATCGGAAAGCGTGCTATACTTTTTTAACCATAGCGCACACGTCCGAACACGATTTTCGCGGCAGTATTTCCGCCTCTGCTTTGTTAAAAT
>UQFM01000069.1 GCA_900540295.1 uncultured Oscillospiraceae bacterium | reverse complement strand
GAGATACTGATCGGTCTCGTGGGCTCGGAGATGTGTATAAGAGACAGATATTTTTTATAATTTCGCCGAAAGCTAAGGTTACGATTGCCAAATAGTCACCGTTTAAACGCAGAACAGGAATCCCAATCAGCAAACCAAAAAGACCTGCAACCAAACCGCCAAGCAAGAGTGCAATCAGAAAACGTGCACCTGTCTGCGGAATTGAATCACAAAAAGTAACAGAAAAAAACGCACCGACATAGGCACCGATGCACATAAATCCTGCGTGCCCTAAGGAAAGATCGCCCAAAATACCGACAACCAAGTTTAAGGATACTGCCAAAATCGAATAAAAGCAAAGCGGAACCAAGAGCCCGCGAAACATGTGAGACATACTGCCCGTAGCAAGTAAAATCTCAACTACAACAAATGCAATACCAAGCATCGCATAGGTAATTAGATTGCTTTTGGTGACTTGCTTTAACGCTTTCTTTTTTCCCATGCTGAACACCTCAAACTTTCTCTCGGATTTTTTTACCGAGAATACCTGTGGGTTTTACAAGCAACACCACAATCAATACAGAAAACACGATTGCATCGGAAAGCTGTGTAGAAATATACCCCTTGCTCAGATTCTCAATTACACCTAATAAAATACCGCCGATCATCGCACCGGGAATAGACCCAATTCCGCCGAACACTGCCGCCGTAAACGCCTTAATACCGGGCATAGCGCCGGTTGTCGGAGAAAGTGTGGGATACGCAGAGCAAAGCAAAGCACCTGCAACAGCCGCAAGAGCAGAACCGATTGCAAAGGTTAAAGAGATAGTGCGGTTCACATTTACACCCATTAATTGCGCCGCTCCTTTGTCTTCAGACACAGCAAGCATTGCTCTACCGGGTTTCGTTTTATTGATAAACAAAGTCAGCGCAATCATGATAACCACTGACACAATAATCGTTACAATAGTTTCTCCTGTAATAATCAGTTGTCCGTCAAACAAGCGCAAAGTTGGAATATTGACAACAGAAGTAAAGCTCTTTGCGTCCGAACCAAAAATCAACAGTGCGACATTCTGTAAAAGATAGCTGACACCAATAGCTGTGATCAAAACCGCCAAAGAGGATGCATTACGTAAGGGCTTATACGCGACCTTTTCAATAACAACGCCTAACACGGTACAAATCACAATAGAGGCAAGTACGCCGACTGCAATAGGCATTCCCATAGAAGTGCTGATTGTATAAACCATAAATGCACCAACCATAATGACATCGCCATGTGCAAAGTTCAGCATTTTTGCAATCCCGTAAACCATGGTGTATCCAAGCGCTATTAGCGCATAAATGCTACCTAAACTGATGCCGGAAACCAGATAGCTTAAAAATTCCATTCTATTGCCTCCTGATATGTATTTTGAAAAACGACAAAAACTGTCATTTTTCAAAATACATATTCTGAAATAAATCCTAAAGTATGCCGTATAGATTTTCTCTATACGGCATACTCCATTACAAGTGCTTAAACTTCACAAGCAGATTACAGAATCGTGTAAGCAGCATTTTCCACTTTCACAACAATCGGCGGTTTTGTCGGCTCACCGTCTGTGCCCCAAGTCATGCCTTTTGCGGTAACACCTGTATAGGTAATTTCCGTCATAACTGCTTTCAGCGCATCACAAATTTCACCGGACTTCATATCCGCAGTGATATTTGCCTTTTCAATCGCAGACTTCAGAATGTAGATGGCGTCATATGCATCCGCCGCAAACTGATTCATCGTGCTTTCACCGTACGCTTCTTTATATTTCGTCACAAAATTCACGGTGAAGTCATCTGTCGCATTCTTTGCAAACGGAGTAAGAAGCATAACGCCCTCTGCTAAAGATGCATCAAAGTTTTCCATCGTTAAAATACCGTCCAAGCCGTCACAGCCGAAATATTTAATATCCAGCGCAGCTTTTTTCGCGGATTGCAGAATTAACGTTGCTTCCTGATAATAAATGGGCAAAAACAGCAATTCTGCACCCGAAGATTTTACAGCCTGAATCTGTGCAGAGAAATCGTTCTTTGTGTCAGCGGTAAATGACTGAACTGTAACAATCTCCAAACCCTTCGCTTTCGCCTCGGAAGCAAAAGCATCATAAATACCGGTGGAATACGGATCGGAAGAGTCGTAAATTACAGCAATTTTAGTTGCGATTGCATGTTTAGAAATGTAGTCCGCAGATTCTACACCCTGTTGCGGATCCGCAAAGCAAACACGGAACGCATTTGCGCCGTTAATCGCTTCTACTGCGGTTGCGGACGGAGTCAAAACGAACATATTGTCTTTAGAAGCTTCACCTTGGAATGCAATGCATGCACCGGAAGTAACCGTTCCGAGAGAAATCTGCATACCCCAGTCTTTCAAAGCACCGTAAGCATTCTTTGCTTTCTCAGAATCAGCTTCATCGTCTTCCATCCGAAATTCCAACTTCATGCCGTTCACACCGCCGGCGGCGTTGATTTCATCGACAGCCAGTTGCGCACCGTTTTTAACGCCGACACCGTATTGTGCGGCATTTCCCGTCAACGGACCGCTTAAACCGATTTTCAGTGTTTTTTCACCCGAATCGGCATCGCCTTTGCCGCAAGCTGCAAAGCACAAAACGACCATAGTCAGTGCCAGAAATGCGGCTAAAAACTTTTTCATTTTCATAAAAATGCCTCCCAATATATAATTTGCAGGATTATATAGCGATTCCTGCATATTGGATACTAAAATAATAAAAATAGTATACACTTTTAGGGGATATTTGTCAACTGACAATTCAAAATATCGTTATAAACTGTAGGTCTTCTCCATCTGTTCAATATGAAAGAGCAGGTGAACCATCATTTCAGCACACCTGCCCTTTTACATATAAATATTAATTTTTAGGTACTGCAATCCGCAATGCACGCATAGCATTCAGCACAGCGATGACCATAACCCCAACATCTGCAAACACAGCAAGCCACATACCTGCAAGACCTACCGCACCGAGAATCAGTACAACAGCTTTTACCAGCAGTGCAAAAGTAATATTTTGTCTTACAATACGCATGGTTTTCTTGGAGATTTCCATTGCCTTTGCAATTTTGGACGGCTTATCATCCATGAGCACAATGTCTGCCGCCTCGATTGCCGCGTCACTGCCGAGTGCGCCCATCGCAATACCGACATCAGCACGGGCGAGCACGGGTGCATCGTTAATACCGTCACCGACAAACGCTAATGCGCGCTTGTCGTCCTTTTCCTGCAAAAGCCTTTCCACGACAGATACCTTATCGTCCGGCAGCATTTGCGTGTGAATTTCGTCTATTCCGAGTGATTCACCGACTGCGCGTCCCACCTGTTCCGAGTCACCTGTCAGCATTACCGTTTTCTGCACGCCGACAGATTTTAGCTTATCTACAGCGAATTTTGCATCTTGTTTCATTTCGTCCGCAACAACGATATACCCAAAATACACATGCTCTACCGCTACATGTACCGTTGTACCGACAGCCTGACTGCGTTCCCACTGCACGCCGACAGAATCCATCAGCTTTCCGTTGCCCGCACAAACTGTTTTGCCGCCTATATTCGCCTGAATCCCCTGCCCTGCAATCTCCTGTATATCCGCAATTTCGGATTTGTCAAGCGGACCGCCGTAAGCTTTTACAACGGAAATACCAATCGGGTGGTTGGAATAGCTTTCTGCCAATGCAGCGGTTTTCAACAGTTCAGCTTCCGAACAGTTCTGCGGATGCAATGACGCCACAGAAAATGTACCCTTGGTTAAAGTACCTGTTTTGTCGAACACAACCGTATCGACAGCCGACAGTGCTTCCAAATAGTTCGCACCTTTAATCAGTATTCCTGCCTTTGAAGCGCCGCCGATACCGCCGAAAAAAGAAAGCGGCACGGAAATCACCAAAGCACACGGACACGATACGACTAAGAAAGTTAGTGCACGTTCAACCCAAACAGAAAAGCTCTGTTGGAGTACCAGTGGCGGCAGAACCGCTAAAAGGACCGCCGCAATGACCACACACGGCGTATAGTACTTGGCAAATCTGGTAATAAAGTTCTCACTGCGCGCCTTTTTGGAAGCAGAATTTTCAACCAAATTCAGTATTTTTGATACGGTGCTTTCCGAAAATACAGACTGCACCTTTGCTTCTACAACACCGTTCAAATTCACACTGCCGCTGATAAGTGTATCGCCGACACGGCACTCCACAGGCAAAGATTCTCCCGTCAATGCGGCATTGTTCACTGCGGTTTCTCCGCTTGTAATAACAGCATCTAAGGGGATTTTTTCACCCGGTTTTATTAAAATTGTTTCCCCGACCTCTACCTCTTCGGGTGCAACCGCAACCGTTTCTCCGTTGCGTAAAACATTGGCAGAATCAGGCCGAATATCCATCAAAGCCGCAATCGACTTTCGGCTTTTGCCGACAGCGATGCTTTGGAACAGTTCACCGATTTGATAAAACAGCATGACCGCAACGGCTTCCGGATAATCTGCCACAAAGAATGCGCCGACAGTCGCAATCGCCATCAGAAAATTTTCATCGAATATCTGCCCGTGAAAAATGTTTCGAACAGCCGAAAACAGAACATCATATCCGATTACCGCATACGGCACCAAAAACACAAGAAGCCGCCAAACGCCTTCCAACGGCAAAGCCCAAATAACAGCCAGCAACACGGCAGAGCTGATGACCCTTATTAAATTCTTTTTTTGCTTTTTCGACATACAAACGCCACCTTAATAGAGAATTCGGCAGTCGGGTTCGATTTTTTTACAAACCTTTGCAACACGTTTCATAAAATCTTTTGTAATTTCATCCGCACAAGTGATTGTCAGTTTTTGCATCATAAAGCTGACGGTTGCGGATTCGACTTCAGGCATCTTATTGATGGCATCTTCCATTTTTGCAGCGCAGTTTGCGCAATCCAATTCTTCTAATTTAAATGTTTTCGTCATGATGGTTCTCCTCCGTAATGTGTTCATAGCCTTGACCGACAATGGAACGAACATGGTCATCTGCTAAAAAATATATAATCGTTTTGCCTTCACGGCGATTCCCAATCAGCTTAGAATCCTTCAGCACTTTTAGCTGATGTGAGATTGCCGACTGAGTCATTCCGAGCAATTGTGTAATTTCGTTTACACAAAGTTCCTCTTCAAATAAGGAAAACAAAATTTTCATGCGTGTGGTATCGCCGAAGATTTTAAACAAATCGGCAAGATCGCACAGCAGCTCATCTTTCGGCATCCCCTGCCGAACCGTATCTAATGCCGAACCGTGGTCATGCGGGTGTTTATGCATCAAATGATTCTCCTTTCATATGAATCTATATTCATATATTATCACTGTTCATATGAATTGTCAATACTATGTTATGAAAAAGATTTGCAAAATTGCAAAAAAAGATGACTCTCTTTTTAAGAAAGTCATCTTTTTACAAATTACAATTTCAAATCTGTCGGTATTTTATGGTCATACATGTAACTGCCTAAATTGATAGGCTGTAACAGAACACGCATCTTTGTTAAGAAATCCGTAAACGCAGTGCCTTTCGGTACAACATCGCCCGCGCTGAAGAAAGAAATATCAGCATAAATATCTTGTTCTGTTGCAGACGGTTTCACCTGTTGTGTAATAATTTTCGTTTCACCGGGCAGTAAGTCGAAATAGTTATCTGAAAACGGGTTTGTATTTGACTTGGAGTGGATTTGCAAAAACCGCGTGTATTTATCTGAAGTAATCGAAAGTACTGCCTGTGTATTTTCAATTTTCACCGTCATATGTACATCGGTTTTCGGCAAACGCAGATTTTTCTCGGCTTCAAATAATAAGGTTCTGCGGCTTTGTACGGTCTCTTCCTGTTTCAGTTCCACAACCAAAACTGCCGATTTCAGAGAACCGAATTTTCGGAGTTCTGCCACGGTCAAAGTACCGACACATCTGCTTTCTAATGCATTTAATGTCTGTATTCCGAAATCACCCGATGTCAGCTGTTTACCGTTAAAATCAACCAATCGATATTCCACACTGCAATTTTGCTCAGAAGTGCGTGTATCGTTGATACAAAAGATTTTTACCTCCTCTTTTGTATCTTCCAAGGAAACGGTTACAGGCGCATTAAAGTGGCGAGCCGTATATTGCAATGCTTTATAGTTCCCGTAGTAGTCTATACTTGCCCAACTACAAACAGGCCAGCAGTCATTTAACTGCCACCAAATCGAACCGTTACAGCGGCCGCGGTTTCTGCGCCAATGCTCTGTGGCGTCACGCACGCATTCCTCCTGGCAGATTTGAGAAAGGTAAATATAATCCTCAAATTTCTTCGGCAAACGGAAGCGGGAGGTAATATAATACGCCATTTTCATGTTCCCGCTGTTGCACTTTTGGTGTGCGTTAAATACTTCGCTTGTGAGTGCATAATCCTGCGGCTTAGCAAATGTCTCAATCGTTTTCAAATCGGGAAGGCTTTCAAAACCGAATTCACTGCAAAAACGGGTCATACGCTTGCGGTAATAGGTCAACGGCTGTAATCCGTGCCATACAGCCCATAAATGCGTATCTCCGACATTGTCTCTGTCAAAGCCCTTTAAGTGTTCTATTCCGCACGGACTGCCGGGGATGTACGGCGTCTGTGTGTCCAGCGTTTTCAGCCAATCAGGCAAAATACGGTAGAAAAACTTTTCTGTCCATTCTACATATTTGAATCGGTTTCGCCACGCAATCGACATGCTTTCAATTTCGTTATTGCCGTTCCATATAGCAAGGCACGCGTGATGCCGCAAGCGTTTCACATTATATGTAACCTCTTTTTGCACATTTTGCAAAAGGGCATCGTCAAAAAACGGATATGGCTGACACGCAAAACAGAAATCCTGCCAAATTAAAATACCCTCACGGTCGCATTTTTCATAAAGCGCATCGCTTTCATAATAACCGCCGCCCCAAACACGCAGAAAATTCATATTGGCAAATTTCATTGCGTTCAAATCATATTCCATGCGTGCATCGGTATAGCGATTGACGAAACTGTCGGGCGGAATCCAGTTGGCGCCTTTGGCAAACAGCGGTACACCATTAATCTTGAATTGGAAATTCGAGCCGTATGCATCGCGTGCACGGTTCAGCTCAATGGTACGTAGACCTATTTTTTTCGTCACGGTATCTACAGCTGTGCCGTCTGCAAGTAATTCCGCCTGCACGGTATATAACGGCTGTGTATCACTGTCCGACAAGTCGCGCGTCCACCAAAGCTGCGGATTTTGAATGGTTACAGATGCAGAACTTGTATCCTTTTCATTGAACGGATACGCATGGTCATGCAATACATCCCCGTCGGGCGACAGCACCGTAAAACGGCATGTGAGGGATTTTTCTGTTGCAAATCCTTCCGCCTCTGCCGCAAGCTGTAAATCCACCTGATTTTCGCTATGCTTCTGCAAAATGCACACATCGGTAAAACGCGCCGATACATATCCGACAAGCGCAATATCCCCCGATATGCCGCTGGGCGGCAATACAGGACCCCAGTCCCAACCGAAATGACACTGCGGCTTACGGATATGCGGAATTCCGTCCTGCCCGTTGTTATTGCGGGGACACTTCTCAACAGCTTGTTTTTTCTCCACATATTTTACAGGGGAATAAAACAAAATACGCAAAATATTGCCGCTTTCTTTCAAAAGCGATTTCACTTCAAATTGATACTGCAAATGCGCATTTTCGCCGTGTCCGATACAGGTATCATTCAAATACACATCACAAATGGTATCCAGTGTTTTGCATTGCAAACAAATACGGTCACAGGAGAAAAGCTCCGCCGGAACGTCAAACTCTTTTTGATATTCCCAGTCTGTTTGTGCGACCCAATAAACGTCTTTTTCATTCGTACCGTCAAACGGATCGGGAATCTCTTTCAGCCGAAGCAAGTCTAAATAGTTACAACCGGGCACCTCTGCGGCTTTCCACGCCCCTTTTTCAGCTTCGCGAAAGCTCCATGCTCCGTTTAGGCTTAATATTTGCATCAGATTTCCTCCAATCAAATTTGAATATATTCGAGCCGATACACACAGTTTTCCCGATTAACCCTTTTTGAGAACCGCATTCAAATTCCATAAAAGTTTTATCAGAAAATAACGTTTCTTATATAACAAACGGAAAATCAACTGTTCTTTAGAAGGCAATGTTTTTATATATACGTTTTTACTCGGATTCTCACAGCGCAAATTCAAATTCTCATGCAGTTTATCGATATAAGGAAACGGCTGCGACGTGAAATTTAAAATTTCACGTGCAGGCAGTAAAAAACCGTGATAAAGCAGAATCCATTCCAATTCGGAGTGATAAACTTCGGTTAAATTATGCGCCTGATAGAAATCATAAATTGCTTTTACTGCCGCTGTGCGTTTTTCTGTTGTTTTTTGTGCATCGCCGTTGCGCAGGGTTGAATTGGAACGCAAAAGATAATTGTAAAGCGGTTTTCCGCCGATGTATACACCGCGCTCCACAGAAGTATCCAAACAAGTAAAAGCAATCAAATCCTCATAATACATCTTTGGAAAAGAAAATTGTTTTTCTAAAAGCCAGCTTCGTTTCAACAACTTATTCCACGGTGAAGGATCAGTCAACAAAAAGGATTTATCTGTTTTTGCGCACAGCAATGTATTGCTCGGCACTTTTTGCGCAGAACGGTACACAACATTGTCTTGCGCATCCACTGCCTGAAAATCAAACAAAAGCATTTCAGCATGAAATTCCTTTGCAGAGGAATACGCAATTTCAATTAAATCAGGCTCAATCCAATCATCTGAATCGACAAATAAAATATATTCTCCGTTTGCAACAGAAAGTCCTGTGTTGCGAGCAACGCCCTGTCCGCTGTTTTCTTGGTGAATTACACGAATACGGCAATCCTTTTCAGCGAATTCCTCACAAATCTCTCCGCAAGCATCGGGAGAACCGTCATCCACCAAAATAATCTCGATATCTGACTCTGTTTGCTCCTGAATAGATGCAATACACCGCGGCAGATATGCCTCCACATTGTAAACCGGTACAATCACACTGACTTTGCACATTACCTCTTCGCCTCCGTGAATTTTGCAAGAAGCTTCGGCTGCGGTGCAGACTTATTCAATGCGTGCATGAGGTAACCGAGGAAAGACCAAAACAAAAATGCACCGCCCGTATTCATATAAAAGGTTTCAGAATAAAACAGCATGGAGACAAGAATCGGCAGGAACATCAACAATAAAAATGTATTATAGCGATATTCCTCCTGTCTCTTATACACATCTGACGC
>UQFM01000068.1 GCA_900540295.1 uncultured Oscillospiraceae bacterium | reverse complement strand
TATCGTCGGCAGCGTCAGATGTGTATAAGAGACAGGTTATACCTCTTGACAAATAATACTATGTATTATATAGTATAAGGCGAAAGGAGGCATTCAATGGATATTCAGTTAAAGCGCGGTTTATTGGACGTGTGCGTCCTTGCCGCCATTAAAAATGAAGACTCCTACGGGTATCAAATTATCAAGGATATAAAGCCCTATGTCACGGTTTCCGAATCCACGCTGTATCCGATTCTGCGCCGCTTGGAGACAGCGGAATGCTTAACCGTGTATTCCGTGGAGCATAACGGTCGGCTCAGAAAATACTATCATATTACGGAAAAAGGGCGCGAGCGCATTGAAGCCTTTTCACAGGAGTGGAAAGAAATTATGTCCATTTATAAATTTGTGACAAGAGAGGAGCAGACAAATGAATAAAGCAGAATTTCTTGCGGAAATCCGCAGAAAAATACAGGGATTGCCGCAAAGCGATATCGAGAAATTTTTAGACTACTACGCGGAAATGATTGACGATTATACCGAAGACGGGCATACAGAAGAAGAGGCAATCCGTGAGCTCGGTTCGGTAGAACAAATTGTCGAGCAGATTTTGAAAGAAACCCCTCTGCCGCGTTTGGTGCAGGAAAAGGTACGCCCGACGCGTGCTTTGCGCGCAGGCGAAATTATTTTACTGCTGCTCGGGTCACCACTGTGGGTGCCCATGGTGCTTGCTGTGCTGGCTCTGTTTTTTGGCGCCTATGTGCTTTTGTGGGCGGCGGTTGCTGTGCTGTATGCCATAGACCTTAGTGCGTTTGCCTGTGGTGCGGCGGGTGTATTCAGTATTCTGCCGTTTGCGCTTTCGGGAAATCTGTTGCAGGGCATTTTCCTTTTAGGTGTCGGACTGATTGGCATCGGTGTGGGTCTGTTGTTCCTGTTTGTATGCAACAAAGTCGCCGTGCTGATTCTGCGCAGCAGTAAATGGCTTTTACTGCGTGTAAAACACGCCTTCGTCGGAAAGGGGGAGCAGAAATGAAAAAACGTGTAAAAATCACATGTATAGTTGCAGTTTCCTGCATTTTGCTCGGCTTGCTCATCGTGCTGGGCGCGTCGTTAAAAATCGGCTTCGATTATAAGTCGCTGAATACCGTTACTTTAGAAACCAAAACCTATACGGCGGAAGAACCGTTTCAGAATATTGATATTGAAAGCATATGGAGCAACGTGTATTTTGCGTTTGCCGAGGACGGGCAGTGCCGCGTAGAGTGCACAGAAACCGCCCGCCAAACGTGTGCGGTTTCCGTGCAGAACAATACGCTTACCGTAAAGCAGAAAGATTCCCGCCTGTGGTATGAAAATTTCGGTTTCTTTTGGGGTACAACAGACGAAACCGAAATGAAAATTACTGTATATTTGCCCGATAAAAATTATCAGAAACTGCAGATAAACGCACAAAGCGGCGCGGCGTTTGTAGATGAGGAGTTTACCTTTAACACCGCGGATATTGCCACCATGAGCGGAAATATTCGGTTTTTAGGCTCTGCGAACGAAACGCTTACGGTACACAGCAACAGTGGCTTGATTCGGGTTGAAAAAGTCAATGTGAAGGTCTTGGAAGCCGGAAATATGAGCGGAAATATTATATTCTCTTCAGTACAGGCACAGGAAGATATGACGCTCAATTCCAACAGCGGAATTTTAAATTTAGAAGACGTGCAGGCGAAAAGCTTTTCCGCAGGAACCATGAGCGGAAACATCCTGTTCCGCACAGTGCGGGTACAGGAAAATATGACGCTCAATTCCAACAGCGGGATTTTGAATTTAGAAGATGTGCTGGCGAAGACCTTTTCGGCGGAAACCATGAGCGGAAATGTCTTGTTCAAAAATTCTGATGCCGATAAGCTGGAAATTCATACGGGAAGCGGCAGTGTGCGGGGAAATCTGCTTTCTAAAAAGAATTTTGACGTGTCAACTTCCGGCGGTACGGTGGATGTGCCGTACAGCGATTCTAACGCAGGGCTTTGCTCCGTCACAACCACAAGCGGCAATGTATCCCTGCATACACCGTAACCGAAAATTTCCGTTTTTAGAAAATATTGTATAAACCTTATTTTTTCAGTCAATCCTTTTGTCGAACGAAACCGTTCGGTGAAAGGATTGAAACATATATGCAAAAACATCGGATTTTAAGCAAAATACAAAAAATCGAAATATCCGTTTTCTGCGGATTAATGGTTGCAATTTTATTAAGTGTTACCTCGTTCGGGGCGTCCTGCGGCAATATCCGCGAACAGGTGCTTCGTATGCACGTGATTGCAAATTCCGACACAGCAGAAGACCAAGCGCTGAAACTAAAGGTGCGCGACGCGGTTTTGGAAACGGGGAAAACGCTGTTTGACGGCAGTATGACGGCGGCGGATGCGGAGCTTATTTTAGACAGCGAAAAGGCGGAACTGCAAAAAGCCGCCGAAGCGGTGATTCGTGAAAACGGGTTTGACTATGGTGTGCGTGTGGAAATCGGCAAGGATTTTTTCAATACGCGCACGTATGATGAAAAAGTGACTTTGCCCGCAGGCACGTATGAGGCGGTTCGCGTCATTATCGGCGAGGGGGCGGGGCAAAACTGGTGGTGTGTGATGTTTCCGCCGATGTGTCTGCCTGCCGCCGAGGCGGAAGCGGATATAGAAGATGTGCTGTCCGAACAGGAGGCGGAAATTGCGCAAAGCAATCCGAAGTACGAAATGCGCTTTAAAATTGTGGAAATCTTTGAAAAAATTGCCGAGAAAGTAAAATAAAGCCTTTTTTTCTCCCGCGGTTTTTGATATAATCTCAGTAATTGGGATTAGGATATTCGAAAATCACGGGGGAATTTCTATTCCCCGCATAGAATCGACGGAGTACAGTATGCTGAAATACAATTTGATTCCGAAGCCGAACAGTTATCAAGCTTTAGAGGGCGTATACACGGTGTCCGCCGCAACAGAGGTGCTCTGTGCGCAGGAATTTCTTTCGGCGGGAAATTATTTGACCGCATATTTAAAAACCAAACCCGTACAGGGGGAGGGGACAATCAAAATTCGCAAGGTCGGCGGGATGCGTCCCGAAAGCTATACGCTGAAGGTCTCCGCAGACGGAATTGTGGCAGAGGCGTCCGATGCACGCGGTGCGTTTTATGCGGCGGTTACTTTAAAAATGATTTTAATGCAGGCGCAGAAAACGAACGGCAAAGCCGTTGTCAACGGCTTGCTGATTCAGGACTGCCCGCATTACGGCTACCGCGGTCTGCAAATGGATGAAAGCCGCCATTTCTTCGGCGCGGAGGTTGTCAAGCGCGTGCTTGACCAAATGGCGTTTCTAAAGCTCAATACCTTGCATTGGCATTTGTCCGATGACCAGGGCTTCCGCATTGAAAGCAAGCTGTTTCCCGAATTAAACACCGTTGCCGCCACCAGAAAATATGCGGGATTGAAGGGGAACGGACTTCCGTATCGCGGCGGCACGTATTTTGCGATTTACACGCAGGAAGAAATCCGCGAGGTTGTGGCATATGCCAAAAAACTGCACATCGAAGTGATTCCCGAAATTGATATTCCCGGGCACACAAGCGCCATTTTGGCGGCGTATCCGCATTTGTCCTGTAAGGGCGAACCGACCGAGCCGAAATGCGAAAACGGTGTTTTTGAGGAGATTCTTTGTGCGGGCAACGACACCGTTTACGATTTTCTTGAAAAGCTGTTCGGGGAAATCTGCCCGCTGTTCGAAAGCAAATATTTTCACATCGGCGGCGACGAAGCGGCAAAAGGGCATAAGATTTGGGATACCTGCCCGAAATGTCAGGCGGTTCGGCAGGAAAACGGTTTGAAAAATGCCAAAGAACTGCAGGGGTATTTTATGTCCCGTGCCAACGAGATTGTTAAGAAATACGGCAAAACCTCAATTGCGTGGAACGACTGCATCAACGACAGCTTTGATGAGAGCATCATTTGCCAATATTGGGTGTCGCACAATTTAAAAGCCGTCCGAGAACAGGCGTATAAACGGGATTTGATTATGTCCCCCGACCGCTATTTCTATTTCGACTATACATACAAATTCCTGCCGCTGAAAAAGGTATATAAATTTAATGAAGTAAAAGCAGGCTTCGGCAAGTCGGGGCAGCGGATTCGAGGTGTTGAATGCGAGCATTGGGCGGAATGGCTCGATACCGAGGAATCCTTGCAGTTCGCCATGTTTCCCCGTGCGGCGGCTTTTGCCGAGGTCGCGTGGACGGAGCTTGAAAACCGACGCTTCAAGGATTTCAAAAAGCGGCTGGAATGGTATAAAACCTATTTACGCAAGCGCGGTATCCAATATTCCCGCGTTGAAAGGGGCTTTCTTGGCGAGAAACCGCTGCCGATTTATCATTTGGGCAAGGACGGCGCGGAGTATAAAAAGAGCGAAGCGTTAAAATCGCGCGAGTAAAGTTTGTAAAGCGCTTGTCGCTTTCGATATATATTTCTGCCGATTTTATCGGCGCAAAGTAAGGAGATTCTTTTGTATGTCTGATTTTATTTTGTCCTGCTGTTCCACAGCGGATTTGCCTGCGGCGTTTTTTGAAACCCGCAATGTGCAGTTGGTTTGCTTCCGTTTTACCATGGACGGCAAAGAATATGCCGATGACTTGGGAAAGTCGATTCCGTTTGCAGAGTTTTACAAACGGATTGCCGACGGCGCACAGCCCACAACCTCGCAGGTAAATGCACAGCAGTATGTAGAATTTTTTGAACCGTTCTTAAAAGACGGAAAAGATATTCTGCATTTGGCGTTTTCAAGCGGTTTGTCAGGCTCTTACAATTCCGCCCGTATTGCCCGCGAAACGCTTTCTGAGCAATATCCCGACAACAAGATTTATTTGGTAGATACCTTGGCGGCGTCCTCGGGGTACGGTCTTTTGGTCGATACGGCGGCGGATATGCGTGATGCAGGAAAGTCGGCGGAAGAGATTTACGGCTTTTTGGAAGAAAACAAGCTGAATTTGCACCATTGGTTTTTCTCCACGGATTTGACAAGCTACATTCGCGGCGGGCGTGTTACACCCATTGCAGGCTTCTTCGGTACAATGCTGAAGATTTGCCCGCTGTTAAACGTGAATAATGCAGGAAAATTGATTCCGCGTCAGAAATGCCGCGGCAAGGTAAAAGCGATTGAAGAAATCTTGTCCAAAATGCAGACGCATGCACAGGACGGTGCGGATTATTCGGGCAAATGCTTCATTTCCAATTCGGCGTGCTTAGAAGATGCAAAAGCGGTGGCGGAACGGGTGGAAGCAGCGTTCCCGAAGCTGAACGGCAAAGTGGTGATTAACGATATCGGTACGGTTATCGGTTCGCATACAGGTCCCGGCACAGTCGCTCTGTTCTTCTACGGCGATAAGCGCGGTGAATAAATCCGTAAAATAACAAAGCAAAAAGCCTTGCAGAGTACATTCTGCAAGGCTTTTTATCTGTGCAAGATTAAACTTCCGCAATAATTTCCACTTCCACCAAAACATCTTTCGGAAGCGCCGCTGCCGCTACGCAGGAGCGCGCAGGCTTTGATGTGAAGTAACTGCCGTAAATACCGTTGAAAGTCGCAAAGTCAGACATGTTTTTGAGAAAACAGGTAGTCTTAATGACTTTTGTAAAGTCAGAACCCGCCGCCTCTAAAAGTGCGGCGATATTTTTGCAAACCTGTTCGGTTTGCCCCACAACGGTGTCGGTTTCCACTTCACCGCTTGCGGGATTGATGGCAATTTGACCCGAAGCATATAAAATGCCGTTTACGATTTTTGCCTGTGAATACGGACCGATTGCCGCAGGTGCGTTGTCTGTGTGTAAGGTTTCAATCATTTCCAAGTTCTCCTTTATCAATCAATATGCTTTAATGCGGTAGCCGCGTTCTGTCAGTGCCGCTTTAATGGCGTCAATATGTTCAAAATTGCGCGTTTCCAAAAGTAAACGAAGATAACAGCCGTTAATATCCGACCCTTCCGAGGCTCTTTCGTGATGGACGGAAATGACGTTGCCGCCAAGCTCGGCAATCGTGTCCGCAACGCCCTTTAACTGACCGGGCTTGTCAATTAGTTCAATCGTCAGAGAGTATGTACGTCCCGATTTCAAAAGACCGCGTTTAATCACGCGCGACAAAATCGTAACGTCAATATTGCCGCCCGAAACCAAACAGCAGACTTTTTTACCTTTTACATCGACCTTGTTAAACATTGCCGCCGCAACCGATACAGCGCCCGCGCCTTCGGCAATCAGCTTCTGCTGTTCAATTAAGGCGAGAATCGCCGCCGCAATTTCATCTTCCGAAACGGAAACAATGCCGTCCACATATTTCTGGCACATCTGAAAGGTGACGTCACCGGGTTCTTTTACGGCGATGCCGTCTGCGATTGTGGAAACCTCGTCCAGCTTTTCAATTTTACCGTTCGCAACGGAGCGTAACATGCTCGGTGCGCCGCTTGCCTGTACGCCGTACACTTTCACATTCGGATTCAGGGATTTAATCGCAAATGCAACGCCCGAAATCAGTCCGCCGCCGCCGACGGGTACAATGACAACATCTACATCGGGTAACTGCTCCAAAACCTCCAGACCGATTGTGCCTTGCCCCGCAATCACATCTTCATCGTTAAACGGGTGAATAAAGGTATAGCCCTTTTCGTCTTTTAATTGCAGTGCACGGTTGTAGGCATCATCATACACGCCCTCAACCAAACAAATATCCGCACCGTATTTGCGGGTCGCTTCCACCTTGGAAATCGGTGCGCCGTCGGGCAGACAAATGAGAGATTTAATGCCGTTTTTGGTGGCGGCAAGCGCTACGCCCTGCGCATGGTTTCCCGCAGAACAGGCGATAACGCCTTTTTGCTTTTCTTCCTCGGAAAGCTGGGAAATCTTATAGGCGGCGCCGCGCACTTTAAATGAACCTGTAACCTGCAGGTTTTCTGTTTTTAAGTGCACTTCACAGTCGGGATTGATTTTCGGCGCCATAATCATATCGGTACGCCGAATGACGTCCTTCAGCTGGAAAGAGGCGTGATAGACTTTGTCCAGGGTTAACATTGCGAATCTCTTCTTTCAAAACGAGTTTAAAAAACATTATATACCACTTTCAAATGAAACGCAATAAGGAGAAAACGGTTTTTGCCGTAAACATTTTCTTTTTGAGGCGCGCGAACAAAGTGTTGACAAAGTACGGTGTTTGTGTTTTAATATTTAAAACCGATGAAGCGGAAGTAAAACTGCATGACGTGCTTCCAGAGAGTGGGCGGCGGTGTGAATCCCACAGCAAACGCGGCAGAAAATGGTCCGTCGAGGGCGCATTGAAAAGATGCGACGGCACTTTCCCGTTACAGAAAGAGGAATATAGCCGTATTCCGTAAAGGCGGGCGTTTTTCGCCAATCAAGGTGGTACCGCAGGTCGAAATTTTCACCTGTCCTTGTGTTTTTTGCAAGGGCAGGTTTTTATTTTTTAATTCATTTTCGGAGGAAAACAGGATGAAGCAAATTGTATTAAGTGCAATTCAGCCCACGGGTACGCCGACACTCGGCAATTACCTCGGCGCACTGAAAAATTGGAAAAATATGGCGGACGATTACGAGTGCTTTTATGCGGTTGCGGATTTGCATTCCATTACCGTTCGTCCCGAACCTGCGCTTTTGCGCAGACGCACACTCGAAATGTATGCGCTTTTGCTGTCTATCGGTCTTGACCCCGAAAAAAACACCGTATTTGTGCAAAGCCACGTAAATGCACACGCACAGCTTGCGTGGGTGTTGAACTGCTACACGCAGTTTGGTGAGGCGGCGCGCATGACGCAGTTTAAAGACAAAAGTGAAAAGCACCCTGAAAACGTCAATGTCGGCTTGTTCTCTTACCCCACACTGATGGCGGCGGATATTCTGCTGTATCAGGCGGACTTCGTGCCGATTGGCGTTGACCAAAAACAGCACTTGGAAATTACGCGTGATATCGCGGAGCGTTTTAACGGGCTTTACGGCGATACCTTTAAACTGCCAGAACCCTTTATCGGTAAGACGGGGGCAAAGGTGATGTCTCTGCAAGAGCCTACCAAGAAAATGAGTAAATCCGACACCAATGTCAAGGCGTTTATTTCCATGCTGGATGATGCGGATACCATAGTCCGTAAAATTAAAAGCGCCGTGACGGATTCCGAGGCGCGCGTATATTACGGAGAGGGGAAAGACGGCGTCAATAATCTGATGGGCATTTATTCCTGCTGTACAGGCAAGGATTTTGCGGAAATTGAGCAGGAGTTCGCAGGAAAAGGCTACGGCGATTTCAAGGCGGCGGTTGCCGAGGCGGTTGTGGAAGAACTGCGCCCCGTCAAAACAGAGTTTGACCGCCTGATTGCCGACAAAGTATACTTGACCGCCTGTATGGAAGACGGCGCAAAAAAAGCGTCCTATTTTGCGAATAAAACCTTGCGCAAGGCGATGAAAAAAGTCGGTTTCTATCAACTGTAAGGAGCGAAAAACGTGTCTGTTGAACGTGTAAGAGATTATTTTTCAAAATACGGTATCGAAAACCGTATTCAGGAATTTCCCGTTTCCAGTGCGACGGTCGAGCTGGCGGCGGAAGCACTCGGCACAGAGGGGAAACGCATTGCAAAAACCTTATCTTTTACGGTAGGGGAGAAACCGATTCTGATTGTGGCGGCGGGCGATGCAAAAATCGACAATCCGAAATTCAAAGCGCAGTTCCACACAAAAGCCAAAATGCTGGGCTCCAGCGAGGTTGAACCGCTTATAGGGCATGCAGTCGGCGGCGTTTGTCCGTTCGGCATAAACGAGGGCGTAGACGTATATTTGGATATTTCTCTGAAACGGTTTGAAACCGTGTTTCCCGCCTGCGGCAGTGCCAACAGCGCCATTGAACTGACGATATCGGAGCTGGAGAAATATTCCGAATTTCTCTCGTGGATAGATGTGTGCAAGGGCTGGGCATAAATACAGAAAAGAGAATCGAAAAAAGCTGACGGCAACGTCGGCTTTTTTTAAAATTATCCGTGTAATTTTTTGCAAAAATATTGACTTTTTTGCGTTTTTTCTCTATATTTGTATCATACCAATTAGGGCATATGTTTTTTACGCATGCCCAACTATATCTATCGGTTGGAAAGGGGCTGCATAATTGGAAAAAAACGCAGTGATTATCGATTTGAAAAACATCTCCGTCAGCTTTGACGGCCAGCAAATCTTAAAGGATTTAAATCTGTATATTCGCGACGGCGAATTTATTACTTTGCTCGGTCCTTCAGGCTGCGGAAAAACCACAACCCTCCGTATTATTGCAGGCTTCTTGGAACCTGACAGCGGTGAGGTTGTTTTTGAAGGGAAAACAATCAATGGTGTTCCGGCGTATAAACGTCAGGTTAACACCATTTTTCAGCGTTATGCGCTTTTTCCGCACCTCAACGTGTACGAAAACTGTCTCTTATACACATCTCCGAGCCCACGAGACCGATCA